>NZ_BOQE01000007.1 GCF_023705585.1 Collibacillus ludicampi | reverse complement strand
AAGGCCCATTGTGTTATGTAATTTTACAAAAATACCTATACTAATTATAAAGCTTCTGACTCCAAAAATCGACATATTTCGTCACTTTTTTACAACGAAAATTTCTCTAGTGCTTTATCTACCATGTCATCATTGATTCCTATATATCTCAAAGTTATTGAAGGACTAGAATGACCAAAAATATATTGCAACATAGCAACATCCTTCGTTTGTTGGTAAAAATGATACCCAAAAGTTTTGCGAAGAGTATGTGTACCGATTGCTCCTTCAACTCCACAAGCTTTTGCCGCATTGTGAATGATTTGCCACGCTTGAACCCTGCTAATTGGCTTATTTCCTTTTTGTGATGGAAATAAATACTCAGAATCAGCCATTCTGTACGTGTATTTCTCAATTTCACTTTTTAAAGCCGGAGTTATGATAGTTTTTCTAATGTTTCCGGTCTTTTTTTCTTTGATTATTAAATACTTGGTGTATTTAACATCCATGACTCGTAAGGGCAAAATATCGCTTATTCTAAGCCCAGAATTAATTCCAAAAACAAACAAAAAGTAATCACGATAGGATCGTCGGAGTAAATAATTTTTTATTTCCATAATTTTTTCCATATCTCGAATTGGTTCAACCGCGTTTACTCCATGTTTGTTAGACACTGACTCCACCTCAAAATGTTAGATTAAATCAATAATAAAATTCAATATGTTATATTAACAATCCTACTATATTATTCAATAACAATAAATAATCCTTATGATTTCAGGGTATAAGATCAATATATTTTTATTCTACGTAAATCTAACAAAATGGGCCTT
>NZ_BOQE01000006.1 GCF_023705585.1 Collibacillus ludicampi | reverse complement strand
TCGGCGACCCGTTGTACGACGGCGACCCGTTGTACGGCGACGACCCGTTGTGCGTCGGCGACCTGTTGTGCGTCGGCGACCTGTTGTGCGTCGGCGACCTGTTGTACGGCGACGACCCGTTGTGCGTCGGCGACCTGTTGTGCGTCGGCGACCTGTTGTGCGTCGGCGACCTGTTGTACGGCGACGACCCGTTGTGCGACGCCCTGTGGTTCTAAAGAATTGTTCTGCGATGTCTAGTAGTCCGTCGACTATGGTCCTAATGAACTGTTGTGCGATGTCTTGTCGTCGACGACTCGTCGTGCGACGGCCCGTTGTGCGACGTTCGGTAGTTCTTCGCGCCATCTAAACTCACTCCTTGATAATAGAAAATTCAAGAGACAATCAAATGGAATGGTACAAATTATATAGTTCATAAAACAATTTTTTCTTGATCGTTTTAAGGAAGGAAAAAACCTTCCTGCAAAGAATGTATCGTAAAGTCTCAAATGCCTTATAAAATCTGGTTTTTCAGTCGTACCCTAGCAAGTAAGTAAAGCTTCAAGGGAACTAATGTAAAACGCAGACTGTGCTAGGGGTTTACGCTATGTTCTGCTGTATTACCTTGCTCACGGTTAAGGAAACCCAAAAAATTATTTGATTCATAATACCATCGAACGGTTTTTGGTTCAGAAAAATCTGATAAAATAAGATTTTTCGGGCATCTTTTGCGACACATTTGATATCGAGTTATAAGTAGTTGTGACCACTCGTGTGACCAAGTACGTTTCAAGAGTTTTTCATCATACTCGGCGGCGGCGCCAACTTCGCCATAAACGGCGTCACTGTCTGGCCGCCGGCGCGTATCACGTAAGTTCTGACCAGCAGATCACACAAATCTATTGATGTCTAGAGTATTTTGTCTATACCACAAATCGTTTCGGTTCATAAGATAAAAAGTATGTTTGAAACGATCTGTGAGGTGACGATAATGGTGAAGCATAAAATGCAAAAACAAGGCGTGAATAGGAAATCAAATGCAATAGCGAAAGACGAAAACGCAGAACTTGTTTTTGCACCTATGGGACCAGGTATGTTTAGACCAGGCTT
>NZ_BOQE01000005.1 GCF_023705585.1 Collibacillus ludicampi | reverse complement strand
GGAGAATATTTACGGTTATAAAACTTGGTTACGCAGGACATTAAGAATAGTTAAGGTAGAAGAGTTTCGCTGGCAGACAGAAATGGGCATAGGGGATGCGGCAGTCACAGGTACGCTTATTGGGCTCCTTTGGTCAGTAAAGGGAGCGGTCTTGTCACTCATTTCTAACTTTTTCACTCTGAACACCCAACCGCGTATCGATGTGCGTCCGCGTTTTCATGAAACGGTATTCATCACAAATGTGTCCTGTATATTTAAGTTTTGGGTTGGGCAGGCTATGTTCGCTGGTATTAGGATGGTATTTTATTGGCTTAGGGAGGGACACATATGGCGGAACATCCGATCGAAGGCTTGATGCAAACGGCCATGGAAAACCTGAAAGAAATGATAGACGTAAACACGATTATCGGGGATCCTGTTGAAACGCCCGATGGTTCCGTGATTCTTCCTATTTCAAAAGTGGGATTTGGATTTGCGGCGGGTGGCAGTGAATTCGATATGAATGCAGAAGGATTAGCAAATCACCAAGAAGGAGGAAATAAGGGCGGATGGCCATTCGGAGGCGGAGCCGGCGGGGGAGTTTCCATTACTCCAATCGGTTTTCTCGTAGTCGGTAACGGACAGATCAAGATGCTGTCGACTGAAGGGCCCACCCAACTGTACGAACGAATCATCGATATGGCCCCAGGGTTCATCGAAAAAATTCAATCGATGACCAAGAAAGATAAAATGAAGCATGATGAATGTCAAGCGAAGTCAACCAATCCACCAGTTTCATGAAGGAGCGCTCCTTGTAGGCGCTTCTTTTTTTTGGACAGGTGCATATACCTTAGATATACGTTTTTTTGGACAGGGAGTGAAACGTTTATGCTTCCCAGATTTTTGCTCTTGTAGGGGGGATGCGTATGATCAATGTGATTTGGATGGGGCTCCTTCTCATCGGTATGGCGGTGAGCGCGTGGACGGGGAAGATGGATGTGGTGACACAAGCGGTTTTTGCAGGTGCGAAAGCGGGTATCACTGTAACCATTGGACTTCTATCGTTTCTCGTATTTTGGTTAGGGATGATGAAAATCGCCGAGGAAGCAGGTCTGGTTCAGTCGCTTGCGCGTCTCTTGTGGCCCATCGTCCGGTTTCTCTTTCCGTCGGTTCCCCCTGATCATCCTGCATTGGGTTCCATACTTGCCAATATGAGTGCGAATATTCTAGGATTGGGAAATGCTGCTACGCCTCTCGGTTTAAAAGCGATGAAAGAATTGCAGGAATTGAATCCGGATAAAAAAACAGCAAGTGACGCGATGTGCACACTCCTTGCGATCAATACGGCCAATATAACCATTATCCCGGCAACGGTAATTTTTTACCGTTCTCAATTTGAATCTGCAAATCCTACGGAAATCGTAGGGGCAACGATCATTGCTACAGCATTGGGAACAGCTGTTGCCGTGATTTTGGATCGCTGGTTTCGTAAACGTGAAAGCCGAAGAGGGGGAGGTCCGGGATGGAGGTCGTAGGCATTATCTCTGCGTGGGCATTGCCAGTCGTGATCGCAGTCATTCTCGTGATCGGTTACTTTCGCAAAGTTCCCCTTTA
>NZ_BOQE01000004.1 GCF_023705585.1 Collibacillus ludicampi | reverse complement strand
TCGTTTCGAGAACTTCCGTTTTGGCTGCCACATCTGATGCGGATAGTCCGAGTTCACCGGCACCAAGCACCGCGACCGGTTTCTTATTCGCTTTGCGAATACCGATCAAAGACGGGTAGCGCGGTTCGTTTAACCCCTGCTGAGCGGTTACCAAGACGGGAAGGGTTGCTTCCACAACTTCCACATCCCCTTCTGCATCGCGCTCTGCCGTTACTTTCGACCCGTCAATCGTAAGCTTTGTGATCGTAGCGATGTGAGGAATGCCAAGCAATTCCGCGAGTCGTACCGCCACTTGTCCTGAACCGTCATCCACCGCCTGGTTACCCGCGAGGATGATATCAAAAGATTTTCCTTCAATCGCTTTGGCCAACACTTTAGAAGCAGTGTACTCATCTCCGAACAACGTCTCATCGGAGATGTGAATCGCTTCATCCGCCCCCATGGCAAGCGCTTTCCGAATCGCTTCTTCTGCGCGCGCAGGACCGATCGTCAACAGTGTGACGGTTCCTCCGAATTTGTCCCTCAGGACGATCGCTTCTTCTACCGCATATTCATCGTATGGATTGATGATAAATTGAACGCCGTCTTCTTTGACCTTGCCGTTTTCCACGACAATTTTCTCTTCTGTATCAAACGTTTGTTTGAGACAAACCAAAATGTTCATCCTATAAGTACTCCTTTCACATCAACTTTACGTGTGTCACGCTTTCAAACCATTGACAAGGACGTCACAGACCGGGTCGATCAAGGAAATGAGATCATACTTGGCTCCCGAGAGGATCCATGCGGTAACCGTTTCGTCAAGCGTCCCGAAGATCATGCGACGGGCGATTCGCCGGTCGATCGTCTCCCGAAAAACGCCCTTTTCGACTCCGCGGTCGATCGTCTTAGCGATAATCTGTTGGAAAGGTCTCATGATTTCGCCGATCTTCCTGCGCATTTCCGCATCCGTCTGTCGTAAATGAACTTGCGTGACGGTCGCCAGATTCGTATCGCTCCCCAACGTTCGGAAGTATATGGATACGATCGCGTGAAGCGCATCGATCGGTTTATCTTCCAAGCGTTTATATTGAATCAGGATCTGTTCGACGATATCGCCGATCGTCACGCGCAAAATCGAGATGAGAATATCCTCTTTGTTCTTGAAATACAGGTAAACAGTTCCGTCAGCAACTCCCGCTTCTCGAGCGATGCGCGAGATCGGCGCGCCATGATACCCCGATTCTCCCATCACCTTGACAGCAGCACTTAAAATGGTTGCATATTTATCTTTGGTTTTTTTGTTTGCGATCGTTAACCACCACCAATGAATGAATAATCATTCACTTGTCTACAATCGTATGATAATTCTACAACTTTGTCAACCGGTTGTTTGGTTGAGTCGAAAAATTTTTTGCAAAAACACTGTTTGTTTCCTGATAGCCTCTCATGCCGTAAGCGGTGCCTTTGAGGAGGAAAAGTTTCTTGGGTGGGCGTAATGCTTTGCGTGAGACAGCGACTTTGGAGGTCGTCTCGCTACAACTAAACATATTCTAAGCGAGACGACCTCCACGGAGCGCGAACGCAAAGCATACGCCCGCCAAACTACACATTTTTCAAAATAGTTTCCGAATGACACGATTTCCTATCTTGTTATGGATGGAACTGTTCAATTGACACAATTAACCTATAGATGTAAAATACATATAGATGTACAATTTGTTTTTTGAAAAGGAGGATCCACCATGAGTCAAAAAGAACAAAAACTCGGAGTAGCGGAAGTAATACCAAAAGAGCAAAAGAAAGAAGCGAAGGCACCTCAATATCGCGTGGATGCATTGGTTGACACATTCTGGAACGGATATTTGTCCGCTGTCTCCCATACCCATCAATCATTAGAGAACTACGAAGACGCGTATCTACTCACCTTGAAAGAAACATTGAAACTGACGGAAAGTTATCGTCGCCAAGTCGAAGAGTTAAAAGAAGCGTCACAAACCAATTGTCATCTGTTTAAAGG
>NZ_BOQE01000003.1 GCF_023705585.1 Collibacillus ludicampi | reverse complement strand
AACATCTCGTGAAATACCTTTCAGAGTGTCCCAACTCTTTTCTGGATGCCCTATACGATATCGGGCTACTTCAGATGATTCAAAGGTACACACGTACACGATCATAGCCACACTGCCGAACGAGCTTGTTAGCGAGATCCACGACCGTATGCCGGTGATCTTCGGCCGGAAGATAAGGTGATCAAGTTGGATAGGGAGAAGTAGGACATGGAGTTGCTTCAGTCGAGTCTTGTGACTTTCCCAGCTGAAGAGAAGGGTACTTATCCTGTATCGCCGATGGTGAGGAATGTGAAGAATGATTCGCTGGAGTGTATAAGAGGTTAAATAACAGGTATTTTGAACTATTGATTAGGAAAAACAAGCCATCCCGATTGTCGAGGCGGTTTATTGGTTGGATCACGACAAGCACTTCATCATTTTTTGTGCTGGCTGCGGTTGTGTAATTGAACGATCTGTTTGCGTGCTAAGCATATCCCACCTCTTAGCTGCGGTGTCTATTCGTCTATTCGACTAAGTGTAAACCTTGTACCATCAGTACTTTTTCTATACGCTGGAACTTCCTTACACGAACGTTTCGTAGTTTTCTCGTCGTCTTCGATTCAAAGGTAACGATGGAGCTTTTCGATTACACCGCCTCGACTTGCGGCTTGTTAGCGAGTACCTCATCCTCCCCATTTGCATCGATACGTCTCCTGCCCACACACTAGTTTTCGATAATAAAAGTACGTTCCTACAACGAGGCATCCGTCTGCCTCCGTAAAATTTGCAAAGTGCTTCTTTACGGTCTTTAAACATCCTTCCGTTATTCATCCACGCCATTCATCGGTCGCCTCCGTTTATCGAATTTCTTGGAGCTAATCTCCGCAGAAGGATAAGCACGAGGCGGCGAATAATCGCCTCGCTCAGGTTACACTCTTGGCTCGGGGCTTGGCTGCATGGCGGCGTAGTTCATTTCTAACTATCGTTTTCCTTCTGCGTTAATAATCTTCTATATACCCGATGCGTAACCGAGGTTATGTAATAACCAAGGTAATCGGTCTTAAGTCTTATTCTTAAGTATCCGTATTATGTATCGGTAAATCCTGATTATCGACCGATACTTGAAAAAATCAACTGATAGGCCCATGATAAGAGCGGTTTATAGATTCCCGATAGTGGAATGAGGCAAATTCTATGATTTAGTTGGCGTTCCTTGATGAAAAAACATTTGCCACCTACCATCCCTAAATTTCCAAATTGAACTACGCAAAGTATATTGCATTCTTGTTTCATCCATTACACGATATGTTGTTAACACCACATCTTCTGACAAAGGATGTATGTCAAAATCATAAAGGGTCATTTCCCGCACACTAAGTCCACCCTCACCAATACAATCCTTTTTATACCGAATATTCCCTGAACTTCCAAACTCAAAGAAATCATCCGCGAGTAACTTTTCTAGTTCTGCTGGAGCTGTACGAATTTCAGGTTCTAACAACCGTTTCTCTAATTGACATAAATGCTCATTTATGGAAGATTGATTTTTCATTTTTAGACCCTCCCTCAATAATTTAAATATAATGAAACTTTAACAGAACCTTCGACCTAGAGAACGCAGAAAAGACGGATAGAGAACCGAGAGACGGTAGTCCCTCACTCGCAGGGATCCTCGTATGTTATCAATTATTCCTTCTACACTTATCCAGCTTTTCCTCTTTCTTGTCAAACCGTTGTTCATTTCGCTCTGTAGGTCGTTGAGGCTCTGGCGTAAAAACGTGGTGTACGCAGTGCTATCTCTATCTCAAACGGTGCGATCTCCTCTACCAGATCGCGGTAGGTCTGCGTGCAGGCAATGCCCCGTGCCTTCGACAATAACCAAGGTGTCATGCGGTCGCTCCATCTTCCAGTGACCTTCCGCATCGGGCCAGAACTTGTGAAATGTCCGCAATATCCCTGATACCCATATAATTAAAGTTTAAACCCGGTATTAGACCGTAAAAGACCTAAACTACACCGGGCTCATTTAAAGATAAACGTCACTTCGTTATTTTCAGCAAACGATTACAAGCGATACCACATGAACAACGATGTTTACCAAATAGTAAATGATAAGAAGGTGGGAATTCTCTGTTTACACGTTGCACTTCACGCGCAAATTCCCTCCTATTTTTTGGTACACGACGCAAAGAATTGGCTTTTGCTTGAGTATCAATATTCGCTCCCGGAGGAACGAACCGATTCGGAGGAATACGTACACCGTTTGTAACGACAGCGTTTGTTGAAATAAACGTTCCTTCCCCAACAAAGGCATTAAAGACAATGGATTTAAATCCAACAAACACTCTATTTCCAATAAAACAAGGGCCATGAACAAGAGCACCATGGGCGATCGTTACACCGTTTCCAATATATATTGAATATTTTTTGTTACCTACAGGAATTTGTTGATGAAGCAAACCATGTAAAATGACTCCATCTTGAATATTCGTATTCGAACCAATAAAAAATGGCGTTCCTTCATCCGCTCGAATGGTAGCGCTAGGCGCAATAAAAACGTTTTTCTTAATTGTCACATCCCCTATAACACTAGAAAATGGACTAAGAAAGGCTGTTCTGTTTATTTTTGGAAAATGATTGGTGGGATTAAACGATGTCCTTGGATTTGGGCTGATAAAACGTACAAACAAATTGAAGGGACCCTGAGGAACTTTTTTAGAAACGTTTTTCTTAATCCTTCTACGAGGTAAAGACATCGAACTTGTATTTATTTTTTTCACACTCGTTCAAACCCCTTTATCGTTTTGGACTGCGCGTATCCCCTTTTTGGCTCTCGTTTTAATGAATGCATGTTATTAAAATAAGGAAACGGACATCTGTACCAGGGATTAAACTTGGACATACTGCCCAGTTGTACGATACAACGAGAATCGTATTATGATAAGAACATATGTTCTTATCATAATACGATTCTCGTTGTATCGTACAACTGGGCAGTATGTCCAAGTTTAATCCCTGGTACAGATGTCCGTTTCCTTATTTTAATAACATGCATTCATTAAAACGAGAGCCAAAAAGGGGATACGCGCAGTCCAAAACGATAAAGGGGTTTGAACGAGTGTGAAAAAAATAAATACAAGTTCGATGTCTTTACCTCGTAGAAGGATTAAGAAAAACGTTTCTAAAAAAGTTCCTCAGGGTCCCTTCAATTTGTTTGTACGTTTTATCAGCCCAAATCCAAGGACATCGTTTAATCCCACCAATCATTTTCCAAAAATAAACAGAACAGCCTTTCTTAGTCCATTTTCTAGTGTTATAGGGGATGTGACAATTAAGAAAAACGTTTTTATTGCGCCTAGCGCTACCATTCGAGCGGATGAAGGAACGCCATTTTTTATTGGTTCGAATACGAATATTCAAGATGGAGTCATTTTACATGGTTTGCTTCATCAACAAATTCCTGTAGGTAACAAAAAATATTCAATATATATTGGAAACGGTGTAACGATCGCCCATGGTGCTCTTGTTCATGGCCCTTGTTTTATTGGAAATAGAGTGTTTGTTGGATTTAAATCCATTGTCTTTAATGCCTTTGTTGGGGAAGGAACGTTTATTTCAACAAACGCTGTCGTTACAAACGGTGTACGTATTCCTCCGAATCGGTTCGTTCCTCCGGGAGCGAATATTGATACTCAAGCAAAAGCCAATTCTTTGCGTCGTGTACCAAAAAATAGGAGGGAATTTGCGCGTGAAGTGCAACGTGTAAACAGAGAATTCCCACCTTCTTATCATTTACTATTTGGTAAACATCGTTGTTCATGTGGTATCGCTTGTAATCGTTTGCTGAAAATAACGAAGTGACGTTTATCTTTAAATGAGCCCGGTGTAGTTTAGGTCTTTTACGGTCTAATACCGGGTTTAAACTTTAATTATATGGGTATCAGGGATATTGCGGACATTTCACAAGTTCTGGCCCGATGCGGAAGGTCACTGGAAGATGGAGCGACCGCATGACACCTTGGTTATTGTCGAAGGCACGGGGCATTGCCTGCACGCAGACCTACCGCGATCTGGTAGAGGAGATCGCACCGTTTGAGATAGAGATAGCACTGCGTACACCACGTTTTTACGCCAGAGCCTCAACGACCTACAGAGCGAAATGAACAACGGTTTGACAAGAAAGAGGAAAAGCTGGATAAGTGTAGAAGGAATAATTGATAACATACGAGGATCCCTGCGAGTGAGGGACTACCGTCTCTCGGTTCTCTATCCGTCTTTTCTGCGTTCTCTAGGTCGAAGGTTCTGTTAAAGTTTCATTATATTTAAATTATTGAGGGAGGGTCTAAAAATGAAAAATCAATCTTCCATAAATGAGCATTTATGTCAATTAGAGAAACGGTTGTTAGAACCTGAAATTCGTACAGCTCCAGCAGAACTAGAAAAGTTACTCGCGGATGATTTCTTTGAGTTTGGAAGTTCAGGGAATATTCGGTATAAAAAGGATTGTATTGGTGAGGGTGGACTTAGTGTGCGGGAAATGACCCTTTATGATTTTGACATACATCCTTTGTCAGAAGATGTGGTGTTAACAACATATCGTGTAATGGATGAAACAAGAATGCAATATACTTTGCGTAGTTCAATTTGGAAATTTAGGGATGGTAGGTGGCAAATGTTTTTTCATCAAGGAACGCCAACTAAATCATAGAATTTGCCTCATTCCACTATCGGGAATCTATAAACCGCTCTTATCATGGGCCTATCAGTTGATTTTTTCAAGTATCGGTCGATAATCAGGATTTACCGATACATAATACGGATACTTAAGAATAAGACTTAAGACCGATTACCTTGGTTATTACATAACCTCGGTTACGCATCGGGTATATAGAAGATTATTAACGCAGAAGGAAAACGATAGTTAGAAATGAACTACGCCGCCATGCAGCCAAGCCCCGAGCCAAGAGTGTAACCTGAGCGAGGCGATTATTCGCCGCCTCGTGCTTATCCTTCTGCGGAGATTAGCTCCAAGAAATTCGATAAACGGAGGCGACCGATGAATGGCGTGGATGAATAACGGAAGGATGTTTAAAGACCGTAAAGAAGCACTTTGCAAATTTTACGGAGGCAGACGGATGCCTCGTTGTAGGAACGTACTTTTATTATCGAAAACTAGTGTGTGGGCAGGAGACGTATCGATGCAAATGGGGAGGATGAGGTACTCGCTAACAAGCCGCAAGTCGAGGCGGTGTAATCGAAAAGCTCCATCGTTACCTTTGAATCGAAGACGACGAGAAAACTACGAAACGTTCGTGTAAGGAAGTTCCAGCGTATAGAAAAAGTACTGATGGTACAAGGTTTACACTTAGTCGAATAGACGAATAGACACCGCAGCTAAGAGGTGGGATATGCTTAGCACGCAAACAGATCGTTCAATTACACAACCGCAGCCAGCACAAAAAATGATGAAGTGCTTGTCGTGATCCAACCAATAAACCGCCTCGACAATCGGGATGGCTTGTTTTTCCTAATCAATAGTTCAAAATACCTGTTATTTAACCTCTTATACACTCCAGCGAATCATTCTTCACATTCCTCACCATCGGCGATACAGGATAAGTACCCTTCTCTTCAGCTGGGAAAGTCACAAGACTCGACTGAAGCAACTCCATGTCCTACTTCTCCCTATCCAACTTGATCACCTTATCTTCCGGCCGAAGATCACCGGCATACGGTCGTGGATCTCGCTAACAAGCTCGTTCGGCAGTGTGGCTATGATCGTGTACGTGTGTACCTTTGAATCATCTGAAGTAGCCCGATATCGTATAGGGCATCCAGAAAAGAGTTGGGACACTCTGAAAGGTATTTCACGAGATGTT
>NZ_BOQE01000002.1 GCF_023705585.1 Collibacillus ludicampi | reverse complement strand
GGATGGACGTATCCAGCGCCCGTTTTGTACGAAGTGCGACGTATACCGCTTGTGACGCCGCCAGTCTTGCGGGGGCACAACAATACGATCAGGTTGCTACTCAGTACAATCAATATGGGGAAGCCATTGCTTGGAGATTTACGGTTAACCAAGATCAAGCAATCGTTCACGCGCAGGAGACGTTATTTCAAAATATGCAGACGTTGAAAGACAAAAACATTCAACTCGTGGATTACAAGATTACCTTTCCAGATGACGAACACGTCGATGTGGAAGCGACCGTGACGTTTGAATTGCAAAACCTTGAACGGGCGGTCAATCTGTTTCTCGATCAGAATCATCCGTACAAACCCACGATGAAAGTCCATGCGACCGCGACAGTTGTGCAACCTGTAGGATCTTAAAGGAGGAATGTTCTTTTGAAAAAGTGGCAAAAGTGGGGGATCGCCTATGTAGGAGTTATAATTGCATGTATCGTCGGTCAATATTTCATCGGAAAACAGCCTGTGACCACGACAAAGACCTATATCCATAGCGTCGTGGAAAATCGATTGGATGATGCTTTGTCGATGGTGATCGGACAGGCCAAGAAAAATATTGCCAATCAAAAAGGGCTCTTAAAACAAAAGGGGGACGTACTCAGAGAAAGCTATCACTTAAAGTCGTTTGACTGGAAGCTCCAATTCGCCACGGTCGAAAGTGATGTCACCGTTGCATTGCCGGATGGTACGACGGATCGGGAACATCAGGTATATGAGTTGTCCAAACAGGACGGCTCTTGGAAGATCGCGCGGGTGGAGAATTTATCCCCGTTGGAGGAAGGGGGCTTTTATCTACCTGCCTTTGGTACGGATGGCGTACAAGAAACAATCACGAAATATCTCACCGATCAACTCGCCGGAAAACCAGAGGCAAAAATGGAACTCACTGGACTGGCGTATACGGCTGCCGTAACAGCATCCCCGGTCAAAATGACCCCAATGAAACCGGAAAATCTTGAAATACAACCGATTGGAAGGAAGCTCTTTGGTGAACTGATAGTACGAGTATCATACACCCTGGGCGGTGAGCAAGTTCCAAAAGAAATGAAAGGAAAGTGCGTGGATTTGTTGGCGAGAATGGAGAAGGTGGGCACAGTATGGAAAATCGCTTCGCTCGAATCGCTCTAAGTGTGCTGTTCCTAGCGTTTTTCTGGTTTTTTAGTAAAACTGCTAATGCCGCCGTTTTGCTGGATGATTCCTTTCAAGACTTGTCGCAAATAGACACGAAAGCGACCACATCGGTAGTGGATACACAAAAGCAGGAAGTGCGCTTGCCGGGGTTATCGAACAGCCTGGCTACCACCACCGTCGGAAGCAATCTTCCGCAATATGTGGTTCCTACAACTACGGGAATCACTTGGTTGAGTTATGATTCGTCTAGTCAGTCTATGAAACCCGTAGCTTCCTATTCGGTCTCGGGAGTGACAGCGCTAGGGGTAGCGGTAAGGCAGGACTCTCCGTCCATCTGGGCGCTTGTCGATAACGGCGGGGGCCAACAATCCATTGAGCGATATGATTATGATGATGGAGCAGGTCATATGGCTGAGAACCCGTATTTAACCGTCACGGGGTTGCAAAACGTTCTTTCTATCACCGCCCAACCAAATTCAAATGAAGTGGTAACGTTAAGTCGTTCTTCAAATGGAACCGGCGTCATTACCACGTACATGGAGGATGCCAATACGGGTCAGCTTGTACAAGTTCCGATGCGGTCATTTGATACCGGGCTTGCTGATCCGTTATCCATTAGTCTGATTCCTAACACACCGGATGTTGTCGTAAAGACGAAATCAGGTGTGTATTTTTATGTCTTCGATGATGCGAGCGGAACCTATACGCAAAATCCAGCGATGACAATTACGGACGCCAACGCCAAACAGGTAGAGTCCAACTCGTTGAGCGCGGATACAGGCGTATTGCTTTTGAATAACGCGACTCAACCGGGAGCCGTGTACATGAAAGATGATGCTTCGAGTTCATATCAGCAAGTGCCTGCTACCTTTGACCAAGCGCTAGGGAACGCGGTGTCGGTTTCGTTGGTGCAAGGCACAAATGGGAGTCAGATGGCGATGCTGTTTCCGGACGGCTCGATTCACCTTTTTGCGATGGACAGCGCGAATCCAGGTTTCAACTATAAAGACGTTCCGTCATTCGACGTTACAGGTGGCATAGTACCGCGCTTGTATGCGCCAAGCTCAATCTATCAGTCCGTGAAAATCACGACACAAGACTCGATTGAGCTGGTCAGACTCACAACACAAGAACAAAACGATCCGAACACATCCATCCAGTACGAAGTTTCGACGGACGGAGGGAGCACCTGGCAAGCGATCACACCGGGAAGTTGGGCATCGGTGACACCGGGCTCAAACATTGTTTTACGTGCAACAGAGATGTCGGCGGACGGAACGGGAACACCGCGAATTAAGCACGTGGTTTTGGAAGGAACGTATGTATCTTTGAAAAATCTTCGGGCCACACAAATTTTCTTCCCGGCCCCCGAACAAACGAATCCGGTCCCGACTACGAATTTTCCGGTTTTTGTGCGGGCGGGAGGACAAGTGGAATTCATGGTTGATTCAACGGGATTTATGCAAAAAGTAACGGTTCAATTTTCGGATGGTACGAGTATGGACATGGTTCCGCAACAGCCAACGTCAAACGAAACAAACACATGGGTCGGGTGGTACAAAGTCGATCTCAATGCTCCGAGCGACTTTTCGATTGGGGTGCAGATCACAGGGAAAAATCCATGGAAAAGTGTCACGATTTCTCAAGATCCGTTACTTGTTGTCAAAAATTCTGTTAAGCAGCTGTTGGGGGTGCATTTGACGGAATGATACAGTGGCTCGTGTTGGTCTTCTTGGCCGTGGCCGCATGGTTTGACGCTCGAACCATGCGGATTCCGAATCGGTTACAAGTTATAGCCACATTTTCAGTTTGGCTTGGGATATTGTTAATTGAACCTTTAACGTGGAAAGAACGTTTGATCATTTCTTGCTTACTAAGTCTTTTCTTCCTTGTATTTTTCTTTCTTGGTCAAAGTGGAGCAGGCGATTTAAAAATGATGGTGTGGTTCGGTGCGGGATTAGGTGAAAAAGTATGGTGTATACTGTTCAACGCTTTCGTATCCATGGTTATCTGTTATTTAATTTTAAAAATAATAAAAAGATCGCCAAACTACGTTCCCTTGGCTCCTTTTTTATTTATTGGTGCGATGCTTTGGATATTCACAGAAAACAGCGCAGGAAGCCCATGCCTTTAGGCGTGGGAGGAATGCGCCATTTCTGCCCTCCTTTCTTAATTGATTGATTTCTTCAATTGGTGTTTAATCGTAATTGAAGGAGGTGAAAAGCTATGCTGATAACTACGAAGATCAAGCTCTTGCCGAACGATCAGCAATATGAGCAACTTCTTTCTACCATGAAGCGTTTCAACGAAGCATGCAATCGTATCAGTGAGATCGCGTTTGAGAAGAAAGTATTTAGTAAAGTAAAAATTCAAAAAGAGTGTTACTACGAGATTCGTGAGCAATTTGGACTTTCGGCTCAAATGGTCATTCGTGCGATTGCCAAGGTAGCTGAAAGCTACAAGGTAGACAAGAAGGTTGTTCATACATTTCGTCCTACGGGTGCAATGATTTATGATGAGCGCATTCTTTCTTTTAAAGGACTTGAGTTTGCTTCCACTCTCACCCTCGATGGGCGCATAGATGTTCCGATGCAGATCAGCTCCTACCATCGCGGAGTGCTGGAAGGGAAACGTGTACGTGGGCAGGCTGACTTAGTTCTTATCGACAACACTTTCTACCTCCTCCTTGTTGTTGAGATTCCTGATGGAACACCGATTGAGACTACCGATGTAATTGGCATCGATTTGGGGATTGTAAACCTTGCAACGGATAGCTTAGGAGAAGTGTTTTCTGGGAAGAAAATCATAAATCTCCGAAAACGCTACGCTCGTATCCGTGCAAGGCTTCAATCGAAAGGTACAAAATCTGCCAAGCGCTTACTCAAAAAGCGTTCTAAGAAAGAAAAACGAATGGCGCGTGACATCAATCATTGCATCAGCAAAAAGATAGTTGAGAAGGCTTTAAGGCACCGTTCTGTTATTGCTTTAGAGGACCTGAAAGGGATCTCTAAGCTCAAGACAAAAAAGAACGGAAAGACGGTTAATAAGTCTCAGCGTTCTCAACTATCGAATTGGTCGTTCTATCAACTTCGCCAATTCATTGTATATAAAGCACAAAAATTTGGTGTGCCTCTTGTATTCGTTGATCCGAGACATACGAGTCAAACTTGTTTTGCTTGCGGTCATGTAGCGAAAGAGAACCGTAAAACGCAATCAGAATTTGTTTGTGTGTCGTGCGGACACGCTGACCACGCCGACCACAATGCGGCTTGCGTAATTGCAAGCCGGGCTGCCGTCATACAGCCATACGCGGTGTAGTGTAAGCTATAACTGCAAGCCCACGGCTTTAGCCGTGTGGTCTATGACGTCGAATTTTTAATAGTATAAAATTTATGTTGCATTGAGAGTTGCAACCCAATCCTGAGTTTGCAGGCTGCAAACTTTAAAATTCGTGCTTGCGTAAGCTTACCAAATAACCTTGTTGTTCTACAGGCTATTGGTAGATTATTATTAGCCACAATATAATATTGAGTGGGTGGAAAATTATGGATGAGAGATTTAAGGGACTTTTTGAAGCGAGTGAAAGATGGAGAAAGATGATTGAACCTGTCCTTAAAAACAGTGAAACAATCGCTAGAGTTATGCAACCGGTTTTAAGACATCAAGAGTTGTTTGGGCGAAATTTACAAAGCCGACTCGCGCAAGTTGCCAAGCAGACTAGGCATGTTTCTGATGTATTTAAACCAATTAGTGGAGCGTTGGAAAAAGCAGCCGGATTATTTAATAATGAAAATATTAAAAAAGCAATTCAAGAAACTACAGATGACATTGAAAAGTTCAAGTTAATAATGCTCAAAATAGGGTATCCTGCACATTATGAAATTCCTATTATTACTGCCCGGAAAATTGTACGTTTTTACAAAGAACGCACATTAGAAGAAACAAAAAATTTTGTGAAGGAATTCCTTATTAAATTTTATGATAATAATAAAGTAGATAGAATAGTTCAAAGATGGAAAGAGATTAAGTGGATTTCTCCTCGGTTGCGATTATTAAATGAAGCCGTAGAAGCTCATATTTCTGGTAAGTACTTTTTATCCGTTTCCACTCTAATTCCACAATTTGAAGGAATTATTGCTGACTATTTTAAGCATACCGGTTTCTTGAAGCAAAATACATTAAAGGAGTATATTAGTAATCTATTGCAAGATGAAGACACTTTCTCTATGGATAGTACGGTACTATATTTTTATTTAGATATTGTATTAGATGATTTTAAACATGGAGAACCCATTAATTCACAAATGAGTAGGCACGCAATATTGCACGGTTATGATGTCGATTATGGAACAGAAATAAATTCTTTATGCTCAATTCTACTAATAGATTATCTTTTATTTAAGATAGGTAGCAATAACTTAATAATTGCAGATAAAGAATGAGCATATCGTAAGTTCGATGCTATGGCACTAACGGAGATAAAAACCAAGGGGGCATAGATTTTATGCTTCCTTTTTTATTTTCCGCTCCTTTTATATATATAATTTTTTGGTTAAATTATATATATAAGGAGTGGTACAAATGATGTCTTTTCGTAATCAATACTTACAAAATCTATCCTATACCGGCTCAACCGTAAAACTGATCGCAAGAATCCACGAGTATAAGGGAAAGGAAGCCCTCTTCCAACGCCAAAAACCCGAAGTGTTGGAGGCATTGCGTCAAGTGGCGATCATACAGAGTACGGAATCCTCCAACCGAATCGAAGGAATCACCATCTCAACGAATCGTTTAGAGCGTTTGCTGAAGGAAAGACTTGCACCTGAAAACCGATCCGAAGCAGAAATTGCAGGATACCGTGAGGTTTTAGATACGATTCATTCCAGTTACGAACATATCCGTTTAACTCCCAACGTCATCCTGCAACTTCATCGGGATCTCATGGAATTGGCAACTGGAGCGGGAGGGAGATGGAAGTTAACTGATAATGACATTCGGGAAAAGTTACCGAATGGTCAGGAACGCATACGTTTCACGCCTGTACCTGCTTGGAAAACCGCCGAAGCTGTAGAAGAGCTTTGCAGGCAATACAACATCGAAAGGGATCGCGGGGAAGTTGATGATCTCATTTTGATCGCTGCATTCGTATTAGATTTTCTTTGTATCCATCCGTTCTCCGATGGTAACGGTCGGATGGCGAGACTTCTTACGTTATTACTGCTTTATCAGGCGGGGTATATTATAGGACGATATATAAGTTTGGAAAAAGTGATTGAAGACACAAAAGAACAGTATTACGAAACCCTGGAAATCTCTTCGCAAGGTTGGCATGAAGGAAAACACAACATAAAGCCATGGTTGGATTACTTCCTTATGATGATTTTAAACGCCTACAAACGATTTGAGGAACGAGCCGGTATAGTCACATCGGATAAACGCGGTTGGAAACAAGAAAGAGTCAGAACTGTTGTTGAGCATATGATTGCGGATTTCACGGTCTCCGATGTGGAAGAACGTTGTCCGGGAATAAGCAGACCGACGATCACAAAGGTTTTGAATGAAATGGGGAAAGAAGGGGTCATTGAGTGTATTGAACGGGGCAGAAATGCCCGGTGGAGAAAGGTTTAGCTCTTGAGAAGTATTAAATAATCGAGAGGAATAAAAAAGTGTCTCAGGTCCACTGAGGCATTTTTTTATTCCTTTCTTTTAAGGGGGTGGGACTTCACGCCGGAATTTTTTTCATTCAAAATGCAATTAAAGGAAATTTGGAGGAGTGATTCGCATGAAGAAAAAATGGGCAATTGTAGGGCTTTCTATGGCAAGTCTCCTAGCGGTATCTGTAAGTGCTCAAGCTGAAAGCTCCTTGTTCAGCGACGTACCAGACACTAGCGCCTATGTCACGTACATTAACGATCTGAGTAACAAGCATGTAATCAGCGGTGTGGGCAACGGACAATTCGCACCGACGAAGGAACTTACCCGCGCCGAATTCGCAACGCTCCTGGTGCGCGCGTTTGGCTTACAACAATCGAGTAATCCAGTGAAGTTCGGGGATGCTAAAGGCCATTGGGCAGCCGCCTACATCCAAACGGCATCGGAAGCCGGAATCGTCGCTGGAACATCGGCTACAACTTTTAGTCCGGATGCACCTGTGAAACGCGAGGAAGCGGCCCAAATGGTCTGGAACTTCCTGAGCAAACATGGAGTGACGGCATCCAACGGTGATTCAAACGGTCTGGTAAACACAGACCCTTGGGCAAAGAATGCGGTGTTTAACGTCATCAGCCATAAGCTGGCCGGCCCGGAAGTGACGGACGCGAACGATTACAAGTCCCAAGACACGATGAACCGTCAGGAAGCGGCGGCGTTGATCGACTTGGCTATGCAGGTTTTGTCTCAAAAATCGAAACCTGCACCGCTTCCACCCGTTTCATCTGAATCGTCGTCTGGAACAAGTTCATCATCCGGTTCGCCGGGGATGTTGCCCGCTTCTGCGGATAATTTGAAGCCCAACAGCGACGGTACGCTCAGTCCGGCGAATGTTACGATTCCGGCACTCTATGCGAACGATCCGATATTCAAAATCGCTTCACAAGATGAAATCAAGAATCTGATGGCACAAGTGAAGTTTAAGGTGGATGGATCGAGCGTGACGGTTACGCTGCCGGATACGAATAACAGCAAGGTGACGTGGTATGTGAATTCAACAAAAGCAAGCAAACCGTATGAAAGCTCGAAAGGTACTACTCTGACGTTTAACAATGAAATTGCTGTGGTTATTGTACTCCAACAACCTTACAACGTGGGTTCTGGGGTGTATTTGACCGCAACCTTCAAAAACACCAACGGTCAATGGACTCTGCAATACCGTTAAGAAAGGGTGAACAAGATCATGGGGCGCATAAAAATCCTCTCATCGTTTTCGGGAGCATTGATGTTAACATCAATGCTCTCTTTTTCTAATGCTTTCGCGGATACAAATACACCGACCATTCCTCAAGATGGTCAGTTAGATGCTCCGGGACAAGCCTATCTTGATCCTACAAAAGCACCGTATACGGTCGGGAGTCTAACGAGCACGTTGAACATACAAGGTTTCTACCAGAGCAATCCCTATACGGACTCGAATGCTGTAAGAAAGGAAGTGAGGTGGTATCACCCGAACTCCAGTTGGGTGAACGACCCTTCTGCTTCAGGAGGCAGAAGTATCGTCTCCTTCGGCCTCGCAACGGTTTCACTGGAGGATGGTACCGGACGTACCGGGAATTTCTATTTGTACAATATCGACACACTCAGCTCCAACAACGGGTATGGCCTGATTTCCGTGGACGACGTTCCCGCTTGGGTGCAGATGTTAGGCGGGGATCTCAATACAATTCAACAGGATATGGCCAACGGAACACTCGACGCCAGTAGTTACATGGACGATGGATTAAGCCAATGGCACGTCGTCCACCTCGGCCAACTCGCCAAACTCTGCGGCTGGACGCTCGCGTTTGACAACGGAACCGACGCCAATAACATCGGGGACCCCATGAACGGGATGTACGTGGCCGCTGATCAGACCATTGCTAAGCCGACGTTTAAGTTGTTCCCGAATCAGCAACCAAATCCGAATCCAAACGGTGGAGGCGGTAGCACCGGTGGCGGTGGCGGCGGCACTGGTGGTTCAGGAGGCTCCGGTGGATCAGGTGGCTCTGGAGGAGGATCAGGTTCCTCCGGAGGTAACAGCGGTGGTACCACACCAACATCCCTCCCACCAGGAGGAAACCCTAGCGGTGGCACTACATCCAATACACCGAGTGGAGATGGCGATATAGCGGTCCGTTTCAGAAACCACTTATTTAATCACCTTCCAAAAGACGGTGACATCGGAACCGTTGATTGTGTGCTAACAAACACAAATTCGTACAGTGGCTACATCAAGTATTCGATTGATGGATATGCAGACAACTCTATGACACCGCCGATCCATCTGGAAGGTATCGCACCCATAGATGCAAACAGTGAAGTCTCCATTCCGATCCAATACACGGTTAAGAAGAAATGGCAGGGGGACTTTCAGCTTGGCTATCACATGATATTTAACGCCACGATCGAACCGTATACGCCGCCGTCATCAGATGAACAAAATCCTCCGCCACCTTTGAAGGATGATGATCCAGAGAATGACTCTGCAAAATTAGTCAATCCGATTCCTGGTTCAACTCATTTGACACAATAAAAATCCTTCTAAAAAGCCCTTAGAGCCGTTTCTAAATACTAGTAAGATAGATTATATTCAGAGCATGCGGCTGATACCGCAACGATGAAAAATCCGATTCCTGGGTCGGTTCATTTGGTTCAATAAACTTTTTAAGCCCCCTAGAAAAAGGGGGCTTTTACTTTGAATGAAGGGAGAGATCATTCATGATGAAACGGATGGCAAAGATCTTACTGGCATTTCTCTTGCCATTGGTAATGGTATTCGGCAACTCAAAAGTCTTTGCAAGCGGGATACCTCTATATATGTATTCAGTTAACGTCTCATACAATGGAACAGCTAGTACATCAAGTTATGACTGGCGAACGTTTGTCCCTGCTTATGGAAGTTATATGGACTATAAAGTCATTGGAACTTCGTCATTCCTGGGTAATTCCGGGATAGCATATTCGGGAGAAATTGACTTCTCTAATCTACCTTATAATTCTTATGGTGCATTTTTTATTGATGGATCAAATGATGGAACGAATTGGACAAATATCGGCTCAATCTCTTTAGGGTCACAACCATACGGAGGCGGCCCATATACGTTTGTGTTTAACAGTCAATGGCAACAAATACGATTTGTTATTGAAGGTATGTATAACTATTCTGCATCTGCTTCCGGAACCGCAACAATAAAAGTGTACGGAGTTGGAGCTGATGAACAAACCGTACAAAATGCGGCATCTGCCGCTCAAGGAGCGCAAACCGCTGCACAAGCGGCTCAATCTGCCGCGCAAAACGCTCAAAGTGCAGCACAAGCCGCTCAGACAGCTTCACAAAACGCGCTAAACAACACGAACACGATTATTAACTCTTATCTATCAACTTCAGCTGGGGTGGTTCAAGATTCATCGGGAACCGTCTTAACCGCCGCCCGGGCCGCACAAGCGGCTGCCCAAAATGCGGTGACAGGCATTCAAAACGCACAGAATTCACTATCCAATTTGAGCAGTAAAATCGATGCCAATCAAAACGCTCTTACGAACCAATTGAACAGCCTGCAAACCGCCGTTACCAATAACTTCAACAACCTTGCACAGTATCTCACCCCGAATCTGAAAAAGGTTTCGGGCTATAACGGCGCAACGGCGACTTCCGGAAGTTCGATCCGTGTGGTGTTGGACTACTCGAACGCGACGGATTACAGATACGCGGTGGATGGAAACTGGTCTGCTTGGACGTCCCTAGCGGGATACAGTTCGACCGGTTACATTACCGTTCCTTTAAGTTCACCAGGAGCGCATACCATCACGGTTCAAATTCGAAACGGTAACGGAGCGAATGCACCAACAGACAGCGCTTCGATGACCGCATTTAAACTCTAATATCGAGTGGCCCCCTCGCAAAAACGTGAGGGGGTTTCACTTTTCTAAGGGGGAATCGCTTTGAAGAAGACTTTAACTGCTTTGATGATAGGACTTTCATGTTTCGTCTCATCAGTCGCCCATGCTGATACACAAACACCTGTGCAGGTGGCCGCGTTCAAAATCGGAAACGGGAATTACTCGGTGAACGGCTACACGTTTAAAGACGTCGCTCCATACATCAAAAACGATCGTACCTATCTCCCGTTGCGCTTTGCGGCATATGCCTGTGGGATAGGAGATAACAACATTTACTGGGACGGTGCCAACCAAAAGGTCTATCTCCAAAAGGGAGACAAAATCATCATCGTGACGATTGGCTCGAACACCATGCAGGTAGGCGATCAAACGATAACACTCGACGCACCGGCTGAAATTACGAACGGACGCACGATGCTTCCGATCAGCTATATTGCAAAAGCGTTCGGTTGTGACGTCAAATGGGACGGGGACAAACAGATCGTCACGATCATCGCTCACTAGGAGGTTCCCATGAACAGATGGAACGATATTGAACTGTTTCCGATGTATCAGCCAATCGTTCACTTTGAATATCCTCAAAACGTTTTTGGCTACGAAGACACGATTCGCGGAAGAGCATGGAACGGAAGAATCATTTCTCCTGCAAAGCTCTTTGCATGGGCTGAAGAAGACGATGAGATAAGCAAACTGGATCGCTATGCCCGGCAAATAGCTATGCAAAAAGCAGAGGGATTGCCCGATCATAAGCTGCTTTTTCTGAATTGCCACGGCGAATCGTTGAAAGAAGGCCATGTTTTTGAGGCTATAGAGAATTACCGATTCACCGATCGTATTGTCTTGGAGATTACGGAACAAACGAGAATCGACGACATCCACCACATCCAAGGTGTCCTGAAAGATCTTCGGAAGCGAGGCATGAAGATCGCTTTGGATGATTTCGGGGCCGGATTCTCAAACTTCTGGCTCATCGAAGCCCTGGAGCCCCATTTTGTGAAGCTGGACAAGATACTCACCGCGCACGTGGATCAAACCCAACAGGCATGCCGTGTGATCGAAGGGATGGTTCTCTTTGCCGAGAAAACAAAGACGATCTTGATCGCAGAGGGAATCGAAAGAGAAGAGCAAGCGGACATTCTGAGAGAGTTGGGAATTCAGTATGGGCAGGGGTTCTATTTTGGGTATCCGTTTGAGGTTTCCGAAAAACGAATGGTCAACACGAAATGAGGAAATGGACCGAAGGGGTACTTTGGATGCATTACATCCAGGGTATCCCTTTGTTCATTTCAAAAAAAGAAAGGAGAGCCATAATGAATGCTCATACAAAAGACATTCAGGATGAGATCGCCAAGGCGCAACATCACTTGCACATCGTTGAAGCGATGATTCACCAGGCGTCATTAGAAGGTATTGAGTATGAAGCGCTAGGGAATGAGATTGACCACGTGCAGGCGCAGCTCGTAGGCGTGCAATTGAAGCTCTACGATATGCAAGAAAAAGATATGCAGGAAGCGCCGTTCCGTCATGGCGCTCATCCCTATGACTGTGAGGTGAAATGGAACCCTAGCGAAAGGATTTTGAAAATCTCTATACCCGATACATGGGAACGTGTTCATACCCGGCCTAGCATCTACATCAAAGACATCCTGCGATTCAGAAATGCAACCCGGGTAAAGGTCTTTTACACGAAACTTTTTCAGCGATTGCTTACAAGAGAAAGGGAACGGGGAAACCTGAACGATTTTAAGCCTTTCGCATTTTGCTATGCAGGTTTTCTCTTTCATTTTTCAGACAGACACATGCGAGACCCTGATAACCAAATGGTGAAAGTCTTAGTGGATGCCGCCAAAATTTCAGGTGTATTTCAAAACGATAGTTACCAAAATTTTATGTATGCTGTGGGGGGAGTACATAACCCGAATTGGTCAGGATTGGAGCTTTATTTTTCAGATTCTCATAGAATGATGGAGACCTTTTTCGTAGGAGTACACTCATACCATTTTGGATAAAAACTATATGCAAACCTTTAAGAAAAACCATATTCATACCTATCAAAACATATTTGCTCGTAGTTTTTATGATTCATAAAGATCACGATTAACTTTATAAAATCGGAGGTTTGAACAACAAGGTTTGAATATAGTTTTTCGATGGGGAAGAGGATGGTCTTGGGTAAGGAAAGATGTCGGTAATATTGATTCCAGTTTGGTTAGGATAAATGAACTTGTGTTCTATCGAAAATGATGAAATCGATTGGATCTATAGGTGCTAGGTTCCAATACACATTCAACTGCGGCGACGCCGACCAAAGCAGTGAGGACGTAAGTCCGAACAGCGTGGTCGTCAAGTCGCCGTAGAGGAGGGGCAGTAAGTTATGTTATGGGTGAAGATTTTTCTTTGGTTATTACTAACATCCGTTTCAACAGGTATAGTGGCTACATGGTTAGATAAAAAATTTCCCGTCACCGAATCGCCGAATGGCGGGGTACCAATAGGAACCCTGCCTGCGGTATTTTTTATGATTTTATACGGTTATTTCTTTCGGGACTCCATTCAGACAGTCATGTACATGTTTCTCGACTTCTTATTTTGGCTGCAGAAATGAACCGATGATGAATTCCTAGAATCATATGCGACGAAAGGAGGTGACTCTTATGGGGCTGAACGAAGCACAAAGAGAAGCCGCTTCACATATTGAAGGGCCATGTTTGGTCATAGCGGCGGCGGGAAGTGGGAAAACAACGGTTCTAACGGCTCGTGTGTTGAATCTGCTGAAAGAAGGAGTACCGAATCATCGAATCCTCTGTTGCACGTTCACAAAAGATGCGGCCAAGGAAATGTCTCAACGTATCCGTAAACGCACCGGAAAAAAGGTCGATGTAACCACCATACATGCGTTGGCCTACCGGATGTTAAACGACGAATGGGAAGAATGGACGTTAAAAACTGATACCGCTTGGCTTATAGAACGTGCGATCCGGGACAGTGGGATGAATCTGGATGTCGATGAAATCCAAGCGTCCATTGCGTTGTTGCAAAGCGAGTTACAAACGCCGGATACACTCGGAAATGTACCGATCCGGTCTGTGTATCAAACCTATGAGTCCTTGAAGAAAAGCATGAAGATCATGGACTTCGGGGATTTGCTGATTCGCGCCATCGAGAAAATCAAAACCGATAAAGCGTACCGTCGAACATGGCAAACCAAGTGGGATTTCGTCATGGTGGACGAATGTCAGGACATGAGCAAGGCCCAGTGGGAACTCATTCGGCTTCTGGTTCAAAGACACAGGAATATTTGGCTATGCGGGGACGATTATCAATCCATTTATTCCTTCAACGGCGCAAAACCCGAGATTATGATGCGCTTCGAGGACGAATATCCAAATGTCCGGCGTGTCATCATGGGTACCAATTACCGAAGCAGACAAACCATTCTGGATGTAGCCGATATCGTCATTAAACTCAACCGCAAACAGATACAGAAAGAGGTGATCGCCCACAGGCAAGGCGGCGATCCTGTCGAAATCATCCGGGTCAACAACGAGGAAGACGAGGCAAAAAAGATCGTTCAAATGATCCTCGAAACGAAAAGGAACAACCCTGAACTACCGTATTCGCAGTTTGCCATCCTGTACAGGATCAATCAGCAGTCACATCCTTTTGAAGAAATGCTGGCGGAACACGAAATCCCGTATCACGTGTACGGGGATACGCACTTTTACGAACTGCCCTATGTTAAACAAATTCTCGCTTGCCTGCGCGCGCTTGAGGGGTGGAAAGCCGGCAACCCGGACATGGGCGATGTCACGGAACTGCTCCGCTTGTTCTTGAAGGACTACGAAATCATCAAGCGGATACAAACGGAAGGTCTTTCGTTGCTCTTCCAAGAACCTATTTTTGAGCCCCTAGCGCAAATTCTAAGGGCATGGCTTACAATGGAGGAACCCGATGCCTTGATCGACGCGATTTTCGCTTACACTCCGAAGGGGAAAAAGGAGACTGAGGAAAATAGCGAGCCGATTCTCTGGCTGGAATCCTTGAAACGATCGGCTTCCCGATACCCGTCGGCATCCGATTTTTTATTGACCGTGGATCGTATGACCAAACAATCGCGAGAACAAAAACAGGATGCCGTAAAACTGATGACCTTCCACCGCTCAAAAGGCTTGGAGTTTCATTCGGTTTTTCTCGTTGACATGGTGGAAGAGTACCTTCCCTTCAAAAAGGCGGTGGCAGAAGGGAACGTCGAAGAAGAGACGCGACTCTGCTACGTCGCGATGACACGGGCAAAAGATCGTTTGTACCTGATGATTCCACGGTTTTTAGGGAGTACGGAAACCTTTGAATCCCGATACATTCAGCAGATTCGACATCTATGCAAGGAAGTGGTCTTTTGAGAATCAACGAGCGCATTGAGTACCGGTTTGTGGACGATCTGGAACCGCATCCCCGAAACCATGAATTTCATTCAGAACACGACGAAGATACCTATGCTTTGTTGAAACGAAGCATTGAGGCGGACGGAATCCAGGAACCTCTTTGGATCACCCCCGATGATGTCATCGTCTCGGGAGAAACCCGATGGAGGATCGCAAAAGAATTGGGGATGGAGGAAGTACCCGTTCGTATCATTGAAGACGCAACAGAGACCGATATTTTGTACCTTCTGATCTCCGCCAATGAAACCCGGCGCGGGGATGAAAAGGATCTCATGAAGAAAGCGAGGAAACTCAAAGTCCTACATGAATACTGGATGAACCATCAGTCCCAAATTGGGACTCTCGAACAGGCCGGACTTGTGAAGATGGCCGGTAGTCGAAGTGCTTTCTATCGGCTACTCAAACTCAATTCTTTAATCCCGGAACTGCAAGAACTCGTCTCTCAGGGAGTGATCGGGCAACAGGCGGGGCACGAACTGGCTTCCCTCTCACCGGAAGACCAAAAAGCCATGTACGAATCCATTCGATCAAAAGGCGTAACAAAGGTACGATTGGATGAAGTACAGGCCATTCGTGAAGAACTGGACAAGTTCGACCGTGTTACATTAGCGTCGATTGTCCCAAGAGACAAAGAACAGTCGTCCGAAGGTGACGAGGAAGGAACAGAAGAAAACGCAACCGCGGATCGCCTTCAAACGATTGAAGCAGTAGCACCCGTTTTGCCGGAACAGGCATCCAAGATCGTCAAACAACGGATTTTCAATAAACGGGCCAGTTACTTCCAAAAACGATTGAATGCCTTCATGGAAGACATTCATTTGCTCGCTGAAATCGATGAATTGGAGGATGAAACCAAAAACACGCTGGAAACGTTGTTAGAGAGTTTGAGAAAAATCGAGTGTGATCTTACGAATCGTTTGTACCCAGATTCCCGCCTATTGGTCGCCCCTAGCGCAGAATCATAGGAGGTGGTGGTTCACATGGGGAAACGAGGGCCTAAACCCACACTGACCGAACGCGACCAAAGAGTTTTACTCGATCTTTATTACACCCGTTGTATGACAGGCGAACAGCTACAAATCAGTGCCTTTGGATCAATTTCACGCTACGCAAAAACACGAATCAAAACACTGAAAGACCGTGGGTTGATCCATAGTAAGAGCTACACTCCCACATTGCATGATCAAACAAAGAGCTTTCCTTTTAAAGCCGGTAGCTTGATCTATGAATTGACCGATGCAGGTGTGAGAGAAGCCGAACGATTGATCGGAGAGACGATCATTAGCCAAGATCATCGCCCGTCTGAACGCATAAAGGTTCCCGTCACTTCGGTCAGTCGCTATCTACAAACGGCTGAGGTCTTCATGAAAAATAAAGAGAAAGTACGATGGATTCCTTATTTTTCTCTTCGTCAACGAATCGGTGTGAATGACTTTACGATTCCGTGCCTAGCCGGAGTGGAAAAAGACCAAAAGATTGCTCTTGTTTTCGGGGTCGTCGCCAATCCATCCCTGAAAGCCTTCAGTTTTATCGCGAACAACATGAAAGGACTGCCGAGCATTGTTATAAAACTGCTCCTCATGTGTCCCTCGAATCAAACCGTGGACATGGCCATAGACTACTACTTGGGGAAATATCTCGAAGGGGATCTTCATGTGATGACTTACGAACAAGCACAGGAAGATCTCCCTTTTCTTTTTGGAGAAGGGTATATCGACGTGTTACGCCAACGCCTTGAAACCTTTCATGGACATCCTTTGCTGATCTTGCCAGCGACCGGACGATTTCCATCCGACTTTAAGAACATGGTGGAACATCGGCCCGGTCGTTTTGCGTATCTCGTTGATCTTTCAACGGGAAATCTCAACGCTCTTTATACCCTGATCCGTCACGATGAACAGGCCGAAAGGAGGGATGCCCAATTTAACGGAAGCATGCGAGGGATTTGGGTTTTGCTGCGGGATCATGACCAATTCCAAAGTATCAAACCGTATCTCAGCGACCACCGTCACGTCCGTGTAACCTTCCGAAAGGCATACGGATGGATCGGCTGCGAGAACGGTACCTGGACACATTTGCGACCAATGACGGAGGTGTTGACAAAGTGATCTGGACCATAGGCGCCTGGCTCTTGATGGCCGGGACTCTTTGTTTATACCTGGTGGGCACCCTCAGCGGTTTCACAAGCCTAACCGTGCTTTTGATCTTCGGCATTCTCGCTCTCGCTCAGATTGCGCTTGGCATTTGGAAACGAGCATGGAAGCTCGTCGGATGGGCGTTGTTGAGCCTTGGATTGCTCGGGATGTGGGAACTGTCCGGCTGGATACACCGTGGGATACTTTCGTTTGCCAAGAAAGACGCCGTTCTGTCCCACATGATGCTGGTACCGCACATGGCGGCGTTTATGTTCAGCCTGTTTCCGTTCCTTTTGCTCTGCCTAGCGCTTGTATTGGCGGTGAAAGCCAGCAAGGTCAGTTTCAAGTCCCTATTTTTCGACTGGTCTTTCTCACCATCATCCAAGGAAAATCCGATGTACCCAAGCATTCGGATCTGCAAGGACGCGGAGACCGGGCAAGACATCTACCTGAACGGCGAAGACCGATTCCTGCACCTTCTGGTGGCGGGTCCGACCGGATCAGGGAAAACGGCGTTGACCCTCGGGCCGTTCGTTTATCAGGACATCGAGTATGTCGCCAAAGGCGGCCATGCGCGCGTGATCGTCGTCGAACCGGACGGGGAATTTACCGAGGATCTTGCCGAGTATTGCGAGGAATTGGGCGTACCCTATTTGCGCATTGACGCGACGAATCCCGGTGATTTTCATTGGAACCCCTTTGAAGGGAAACCGGCAGACGTGGCGGAATCCATCACATCCATCTTGAAAAGCAGCGGCAGCAAGCAAGAGTTCTTCGATAACGTCAACGAAGCGACATCCCGGAACGTCGCCCTGCTTTTGAAGTTGATTCATGGAGATAATCTCACTGTTTTGGATTATTCGAATGCTCTACGCTCCGTGGACAAGCTCAAAGCGCTGATGAAGGAGTTGCGAAAGAAAAAAAGCAAGCTGTCCAAAGATGATCGCTACATGGCAGAAAACGTACTGGCTTCCTTGGAGAATGAGATCGCAAATGAGATGCAGGCCGAGCACTTCCAGAAAGTCTGTATGGGGCTTCGTCAAAAACTCGAAAACTTGATCGGGAACCCCAACGTTCGACGCATCTTGGATGGTCCGTCCAGTTTTCGCTTCAGTGATCTCTACGAAACCCCTGGAGTGCTGCTCATTAACACGGGCAATACACCGGCAGGAGACATGTTCGGGAAGTTCTTGCTCATGGCGATGCAGTTCGCGGCTCTGGATCGACCGGGGAAAGCCAAAACGCGAACCCCCGTCTTCCTGTACGTGGACGAATTTTCGCGGTATGTCTCGGAGCGCTTTGATGAAATTCTGAAGCAAGGACGGAAGTATCGTGTCGCCCTTTCGTTTGCGTTCCAGTCCTTTGGCGACTTGGAACTTTCAAGCTACCCGCAATACAAAAGGCGGGTGAAAACCAACGCGCGGAACAAAATCATTTTGTCAGGGCTTGAGTATGATGACGCATTGGAAGCCGAACGTATGATGGGAACCAAAGAAGAGACGATGACCACCACGTCGTATTCCGAAGGGCTTTTTTCCCGAGATGGAGAACGCATCAGCGAAACGACGAGAGAAAAAGCCCGTTTTTCCGCTAACTATCTCATGTTCATGCCTTGGAATCAGATCGTGTATAAGATCATCTCCAACAAGCAAACGTTGGAACCCAAGGTCGGGATCGTTGATTACCCGAAGCGTAAACGCATCGAGCAGATCCAAAGATCATTTAAAGGGAAAAAGATCAGGGATGCACAGCATCTGATACCTGATTCCAAAGAAAATCTATCAACCTATCAAAACGAAGTGCCACTCAGACAAACGGAAACGGCCATCAGAGCGTCCGAAATTGCGAGTGGCACTCATACTATTACTCAAAGAAAAATCCCTCTCAGAAGGAAAATTACAAGCTCTGAGAGGGTGATTCAAATTGACAGCTCCTCGTCAAACCAAAAAACAAACCAATCGAGTCAAAACTCAGCGTCCCAACAGGCTCAGATGACCATGGATGAACTGTGGTAAAAAACACTTCACGCCGCCTCTTCCACCCTGTACGGTAATAGCAGAAACAACTACAAGGGTGGAGGAAATGATCATGAAAAAACGATATACGATCAAAGTCATCGATAACGAAACGAATCAAGTAGAGACGTTCGAAGGAGACGAATTGCTCCTGCTGACAGTCGAAGACGGAGAGCCTTCCTAATTTTACTTTGATGTGCAGGCATCTCACTTAGAAGCGGCCATCAACGAATTGCAAGCGGAATACCACGATGCGCAGGAACAATTCTTTGATCGTTATGTTCATTGATGAGGAGTGGAGACAGATGTTAGGACGCACACATATGATGCTGGGCGCATTGGTGGGGGTGGTGATGACAGCCAATGCGCCCGGATTAGGAATGTTGGAAGGAGCGGCTATCGGGGCTATCGCAGGTCTAATGCCCGATCTCGACCATCCAAACAGTACGCTGACACGCAAGGTGGCGCCGATATCACTTGGGAGCCGGAAGATCTCACTGGCTCTCATTGCGCTAGGGGTGATCAAACTAGCATGGGACGGATGGTTACCTTGGCATCAGGTCGGGATGATCGCTCTATGGGCGTTGATCGCGGCCCTCTCCCCGCACCGAGGGATTACGCATAGTCTGATCGGTCTTTTGTTTGCCACATACGGGTTGATGGGATGGCTTGGGCCACTTTGGACGGTTTTTGCGGCAGCTTATCTGTCTCACCTTGTTGCCGATATGCTGACGGATGGCGGTGTGCCGCTTCTGTGGCCGTGGAAGTTTGATTTTCACATTCCGACTGGACTTCATACCGGTCGGTTTTTCACGCGAATGATTGAAAAAGGAATACAGTTGGTTGCCTCTCTCGCAATTGTTGGAGGGTTAATCCTCCATTTCAACGATTTCGTGCGCCTAGCGCTTTCTCAAGTGCAACATCTGCAAAAGATCTTCTAATTTCAAGAAAGGAGAATCAAATATGAACTCAAGTGCAATGATTTTAACTGGACGGAACCAATACAAAACCATCGATGTATTTGACACCAACCCCTGGCCTTTGTTGCTGGGGGTTTTTCGTAGGAAAGAAGTCTTACAGGCAGAGATCAGCGGTATTGAAAGCATGGAGAATGAAAAAGCGTTTCTTGTTTGGATCGGACTGATCAAGGGGCTTATTCCCTTCTCACAAACCGGTCTTGAAAATCCAAATCAGATGCTTCGGATGCTTGGCAGTCGCGTTCCGGTACTGATCACAGAAGTTGATCGGAATGCGGAAGTTCTGTACCTCTCGATGACCAAAGGAAAAGAGGTTTTAGCGAAAGAAACTCAACAAAACATCCAGGTTAACCGGGTTCTAAGGGGGATCGTTCAACAGGTTCGGAATACGCACGCAGTTGTGGATCTCGGGGGTATCGAGGGGATTCTGAACCGAGAAGACATTTCCAACGTGTATATAGGAAATCCACGCAGAGTGTTAAGCGTTGGCCAAGAAATTCGAGTAAAAATCACAAACATTGATGAACAAACAGGGAAAATCTATGTCTCCAAAAAAGACTTGGAACGTGATCCCTGGCAAATGGTTACGGAACGTATAAAACTTGAGCATCCGTATGTCGCTCAGGTTACAGGAACAAACAAAAGAAGGGGTTTATTCTTGAAAATCTTCGATGGAATAACAGGAATGGCTTACTATCCACGTCCCCTTCCCACTGGAACACGAGTCGTCGTACACATCCAATCCATCGAACAAGAAAGGAAAAGAATCAATTGCGAAGTGGTTAGAGTCATTGATAACATCTGAAATGAACGGGGGCATGCATTCCCGCCCCCGTAATAATGCATTAAAATTCCTCTATAAGCGTTTTTTTAAATCCCTAGTATATTTCCTATAATCTCTTGAAAAAACTGCTCATAGACCCAATTCTGTTCGTCTGAGGGTGTGTTTCTACACATCCTCTTCTTTCTTTCTCATGTATTCTTCGAAATGTTCTTCAACATATCTCTCAATGTACTCATCTTTATCTTTACCAATGCGACCGAAAAAACCCAATTTGGCCCATTCTTTTAAAGCCTGACGACGAAGTTCTTTTTCAACTCTAAGTTCTTTGAGTATCTCATCAGTTCTTTCAATGCGGTCCTTCTGGGCCTCTATTTGTCGTAACTCTAGCAGTCTATTTATATCGCTTTTTATTAGTTTTACCTCATCTGGTAGATCCTTATACATTTGTTCGAAAGATTTTTTAATAGCTTCGGTCTGTTCCGGTAGCTGATTAACAACCGAATCAATTTCTTGCTTTAACAAAGAAACTTCGCCATGTAAATGCGAATAAGACTGTTCGAACTGAGAAAAACGTTGATCAATATGTTCTTTTATGCCTAGTAACACTTGTTGCATAGCAGCTTGCACTTGTTCAGAAATGACGGTTTTAATCATCGCTTGATTTAAGGGTACGAGGCTGTTTTCTTCCCTTGTAACCGAATTTTCAACCTCTACAGACCCACTTGTAAACTTTTCAAATACCTTCCGTATAGCCCCTAAAGAAAACCCTTCTTCCCTTAATTCAGCAATCCGTCGAAACTTCTCTATATCTGCTAAGGTGTAATATCGATTTCCCTGTTCGTCACGCCTGACCACAAGAAAATCCGAAAATTCCTTTTCCCAGTTGCGAATTGTCCCTGCCGAAACATCTAGTTCCTCGGCAACTTGTGAGATCGTAAAGATCCGTTCCATTCTTCCCTCCTCCTACAAACGATTTAGAACCCCTGTTCAAGAGAACTTTTAATATACCCTATAATAGCATCTTTGAACCCCTAAAATATTTGTTTTAGATATCTAAAATATAATTTGTAAGATCCTATAAAAAATTTTTTATAGGGGTTATATTTCATTTGTAGACTATTCTTTTCATTTATAAGGGGGTTACAAATCATTTATAACCCTTAAAAATGAATTAATTTTATCCATCTGCCTATAAATTATTTATAACCAGCCTACAAATACTGTTGTGAGGGTATAAAAAAAGACTGCCGAAGCAGTCTCTTATAGCTTACTCAGGTCAATGTCTGACAAATCCAGATTCTCAACATCAATTTCATGCTCATTAGAATCGGCCCTAGCGTTATCTTCGGCCAATTCAATCCCTAGTTCACTCAAGTCGAGATCAATATCCAAATCTTCCTCAGTTGCTGCGATTTGTTGGATTGTTTCCTGACGGAAGCTAGCGTGTTTGTGTTTTGCCATAAACTCTTCGTATTCTTTCACAAGCCCTTTTGAAAGGCGGGAAGGAAGGGCTTCCGCTTTATAGAAGGTGTAGACCGAAGCTTTAAAATCATTGCGATCTTCCAGATAACCTGTAAACACCGTACCTGTAAGGAGCAGTTTCTCTACAATCTCATTTTTAGCTTCATCCAAGAACGCACTTCCGGTTTTTTCGAGGGCTTTATCAATGACCGCTAACATCCCGACATGATGAACTTTAGCGTAAGTTACATTTCCATTTTCGTCCCTCTCCTCAATCGCTATGGAGGAGTGAAGGACACTAGATTGTATCGACTCCATGAACATCTCAGTCAGGTCATGGTTGTTAGTGATTTCGTCAATGCTACGCTCTACTTTGCCGATGACAAGGCTTCCCGTTCCTTCAAGGATAATGCGTCGAAAATCACGCGGGTCGAAGGTAACCGATGTTCCGCCACCGTTCGTCGCGGTGTTGATCTCATGGATCACGTTAAAGATTTGATTATTGGCGTAATCCCGGTAGTTTTCAGCACCAGCATTCGCTCCTAAACGGTTCCATTCATCGTAGAAGTGTTGGTTATCCGCGAATATAACGAATGCGATTCCTTTAGCCGGGTTTTTCGCTGTCGTCCAGATCTGTGTAGCAAACTCGTTCACCTGACGCAGAACGTCCGGTCCATCACTGCGAACAGGAAGAGTTACGACTACACCAATCTTCACGAACTTTTCTTGTGCCTTCTTAAACGCCAATACCTTGTATTTCTGAAGATTCGTTTTGAAATCTTCCGGCGACGTGCTTGCCTGAATTTTTTTCAGCTCTTCGACTATCTTCGGTTTGTTGTGGTAGTCGTAGAACTCATCAATCGCTTTAACCAGGGTAGAAGTACCGGTACCACCGCCAAGTCCCGCGAAGAACAAAACCAATTCGTCACTCGGACGTACACGCTCGGTGATGAACTCTTTCAGTTTTTCACTGGCTTCCCGATTCTCTTCGAGGATCGCCATCGCTTTTTCAGGGTTTTTCCCAAGTCCTCCAAGTTTCAATGAAACCTGATTCTCTACGGGAACATGCTTCAATTCTTTGAGATCTCCATCATTGGAATTCAGCGCAAGTGTATTGTAGACGGGCTTACCATCTTTCGTTTTGAGTGACGCAAACTTATCAACCATTCGAGTACCAGCTTGACCGAAACCGACAAGCGTCATGTTGATAGAAGGGGCATTATGCTTGAACAAGGGAATCCGCTCCTTTTTTTGCTTTTTCGAGCCGCACTTTGATTTCTCCCGCAACCTCAAGACCACGGATGGTAAGTTTAAGAAGTTTGGAAGGGGGGATCGCGTGGTAATAACAAAGACCCATACTAAGTAATTTGTCGACTACACGTTCAGCGTGTTTCCGGTCAATGTTGGAATGGATCGTCTCAAATGTGTGGCCTCGTTTTCCTCTTCGATCGATCTTCACCAGCTCAATGATCTGCTTGATTGTGATCCCGATACTTTCATTCGTTGTATGTTTGGCGATTGCAAGAAATGTCTTGAGCGTGGCTTCATCACCCATGACAATATCGGTAAACATCGACCGTAATTCCGGCGTTAACCGAACATCTTCATATTTTTTCGCCAACTCAAATTCCACAATTTCACCCCCAATGACAGAATGGTGACTATATTAACATCTACATATGAATCCATAGTAGTATCTAAGTATGATATTACGCTCACTGGAAAACAAAAGCAAGGAGAAAATTACCGATAGAATCAAGTTTTTCTAATAGTTTCTTATATAGTTTCTATTTAGGTTTATGAATAAGAAACTATTATAATATCCGAGATAATTTGAGCCTTTCTTTTCTCGGATAAAAGAATATCATTGCTTCTTTAGACAAAATTTCAATCTTTGAACTGCCAAATTTAAAGTCATAAAGCATATTTTTTATCGTTTAGTAACTATATGAGAAACTATGTAATTTTGTTTTAATATATAGGTTTATCCAACAGTAACTAAATGAGAATCTTATATAGAGCTTTAAATAGTATCTAATAAAGTGTATGTTTCATTAAAATCCCATTTCAAGCTGATTTTAAAGTCATATGAGTGCTCCCGGAATAGACGTTATCTCTAAGTAGAAGTCCCAAATGAAGAAGAAGCTCTTACCTTAAAGATAAGGGAATCCACCAATTACTAAAAAAAGCCCTCGACCTTACCTATCGGCAAGAGCGAAGGCTCGTAAGCATTGTCGAAAGTTTTGTCATGCTCGTTTCAAATACGTTCACTTGTATGAGAGGTCGAGAGCTAGGGCCCCCTTCCTCTCGATTATATGTCTTATTGATTATTTGTTGTAGTGCCATATACGTTTGATGCTACTGTCTCTGTAGATGAAGAACCGTTGGTGTTACTCGATGTTGTCGTTTGAGTTGATTGGCTTCCAGAAGTTGAACTACCTACGGAATTTTGGTTGGAAGCTGTTGTATTTGATGTTGTAGACCCACTCGCTGCAGAAGTTCCTGCAGATTGTTGAGAAACAGTGGTTTCCGTGCCAGAAGATGTAGTAGTTGTAGTTGTAGCACCCGTATTCGATTGATCTCCCATTACAACGACTGTACTATCTTGCAAGCGATCAAGTAATGTGGCAGCTTCCGCGCGTGTAACAACACGATCAGGTCTAAAAGAACCATCACCATACCCGTGCATCAAATCATATTTAACTGCCGTAGCTACATAAGGTTGAAGAGCTTGTGGAATCTTCGTATAATCTTTCGGGAATTTTTCTTGTAATAATTGTGTTGCAGTATCGGCATCTAACAATTGCATATCCGGATTTTGCTTGAGTAAGATTTTTATCAAAGTGACTGCTACGTCTTCGCGCTTATCACCTTCAAAGGGCTTGAACAGAAGACCGCCATCTAAAGTACGATATGCATCAAAGTAATCTTTAGCGGCTTCTACATATTTATACTCCCAAGAAGTAGGAGGAACATCTTCAAAGTCTTGTTGAGTCGAATCATTTTTTAATTGAAAATACCGCGTAACCATTGTAGCGAATTCTGCGCGTGTCACCTGAGCATCTGGATCAAATTTCTGTTTACTTTTACCGGAGAGTATCCCTTTTTTCACAAGATCCATTATGTATTTTTTTGCCCAATGTCCTTTTACATCACCGAAAACGACTGTATTATCGACAACATTGGTTGTATTCGTAATATGAATGTTTTGTCGAGCATGACCGTTCCCTATAATTTGAATGTTTCCGTTTCCTCCTTTTGCAAAAGCAGGAACCGCACTTAATGAAAGGGCGGAAATCATGGATAAAGTAGCCATTGTTTTTTTCACAACACATCACCTCTTTTAATTTTTATTTCACAAGTATAATAAAACATTTAATGAAATTATTTCATAGAATATGAAATTGTTTCGCGTCATTTTTGTGTAATTTTCTTTAAGAAACTGTAATTTTCTCTTTAGGGGAGGCAGATTCTTGTTCGTCTAGAAATATAAATGTCTATAGATTCTACGTCTTGAAAATCAATTTTTAGATACTTATAATTTATTTCATAAGATAATCTTTTCCAAATGGAGCCATTCGCAAGGCGTGAAAATTTGGAAAAGACTCCATTTGTCCGAGTCGTTTTTTGCTCAAAAGCGATGGAAGGGCAAAAACATGGGGGCACGTTTGCCATGTGCACGCATGAGCAACGTGCACGCATCCCAGCAAGCAAACGTGTTTCGATGTGGACGGAACGGTGAAAAGGGACTGAGAAAAGTAACCGTTGGGGCCGACATCGATCTGGTGGAGGAAGCGAGCCCACCAGAGAAGAAACAACCTCACTGTTGCATAGTTACTTGTCTGCTCCAAGTAATGGACTGCCAGTGAGTGTACTATGCCGTAGGCCGAGCAACCTACAACCTCACTGTTTCGTAGTTGCTTGTTTCTGCTCCAAGCAATGGACCGTCTGTGAGGGGCACCCCGATAGGCTGAGCATCCTATCACCTGGTGTCTGTAAGGAGCATGGGGCACCTGCTCTTGAAGGGACGTCCTGTGTGACGACCGGATTATGCTAGAGCCCATGGGCATATCGGCTAATTCGAGATCTTAGCACAAACAGACATACCTTCGGTTGTATGGAACTCGAAACGATCCGAACAGGCACGCACAATCAACACTTTACACCAACTTCCCAAGTGAGCCGATTCGCGCGGCAATGACCGATGAGGAAGCACCCGGCGTTCAGCCATAGTCACTTTTGCTCAAAGTGGCGATGATTGGCGGAGTAGAACAGAGGGGGCGAGTTTGCGAGTAGGAATGAGCACCCTACAGGCATCCCGGCAAAGCAAACTTGTAACGAACTGAGGTGTGGTGGAAAGGGACGTTGTTGAGTAACAGGGGATTACTGCATAGAGCCCGTGGGCATATCGGCGTGATTCACTGTGAAAGACAATGGAATCGCCATCACTTCAGGGAGATGAGCGTCCATACGCTTATCGCAAAAAAGTTCTAGTGGTTACGCGAAAACACTAGACGGAAAACGAATAGACGATCCGCCTTCGGATCGGTTACCCCATCTGCAGGGGCGCTAAAAAATTTTTGGCCCCCGACGCAGGTAGGAGGGGGCCGAGACTGGAGGGTAAAAACATGGATTGGATCGTAAAAAAAGCGAAAGAAGAGCAGGAAATCGCTCAAAAAAGACGGGATCAGGCGTTTAAGAAGATCCCCTCGCAATACCACGAGTTTATCGTTCTCCTAGCGCAAAACAAGAAGATAGGAGAAGCAAAAGACGCAGTGCTTCCAGCTGAAGCGAAACGACTGGGAGTATGGCAATCACGAGACGGAGCGATATTTGTTCCGATCGAACTTCCATACTTCACCGTCGATGGACGCATTCAGATGGCGCGCGATGAACACAAAGAACAGGGCAAACGGTTGGATATTGAGACATATTACGACCCGAATACCAAGCTCTTTACTTGTAAGGTCGTATCGGAACTATACGGAACAGCTACGGCACACGCCATCGTCAATTTTGGCGGGAAAGGTGTCGATAGCACCAATCCAGTCGAGAACGCGGAGACATCAGCCGTTGGTCGTGCTCTCGGGAACCTGGCCTATGGGCTTTTAGGGACGGGAATCGCGACCTATGAAGAAGTCGCGGCTGCAACCGTCGAACAGCGGAGACTGGAATCACAACATGTTCCGGAACCCGAGTCTTCGTCTCAACCCGAAATGCCTGCTTCATCATCGCCACAAAGCACTCCTCAAAACACTCCACAAAAAGAACAGCCGACATCGGCTGAAGAACCTCCGAAAAACGATCAACAACACTCCACTACCCAAAAAGTGGGTGCCGAAAACTATGAGGGTGTTGTTACGATAAAATCCATTCAGTTTGATGAATCCCCCACAGGTAAAGGCTTGCTTGCGAAATTGGATGTTTTTGACATGACTGGTCAAGCGAAAACCTTGATTGCCGCGCAACCCTTATCCGATCAATTGGATATGTTGGGCCTTCCGGAAGGTGCAAAGATCGAAGTGACTGCACAACATATTCCGAGAAGGGACTATTGGTTGCTGTTGAATTTCAAGGTGGTACAAGAGCATGACCAGCAGATCGCATAAAAGCCCGATTCATCACGGCAAAGCGGAACAAAGGAATCTGGACTTGATTTATGTTGAGTCTCAGTATGCCTTGGTTCCGCTTTTTCATTTCTTCTGCGGAGGTGATCGCGATGTTTCATGGAGCAAGACAGGATGACCGTTGGTCGATTGTACGAATCGCTAGGGAAGCAGGAATTCAACTGTTCCCTCGCAGGAATCGCCCCGATCAATATGAAGCCAACTGCCCCTTTTGCGGCGATACGAAAAAACATCTTCAAGTCCACGGACAACGGGATGTATTCAACTGCTATCGCTGCAACGCGCAAGGCGGTGTGATTCGCTTCTATGCCTTGCTCCACAACATCAGCGAGGAATCCGCAAAGGAAGAGTTGCGTGGTGGAGATCGGGGACATACGACATTCAAGAGAAAAGTCTATCGCCATCCGGCGGAACGGTTAAGCGCGAAGGAAATCAAAGCGCTTGGTTTCCTGAAAGTCCCGAACTGGGAGGAACTGAAAAAGAAAGACCCGGCTCGGGCCAAGGCGCTTGCCGACTGGATCTGGCGCGAGAAGCAAGCCTATGACAAAGAATTGCAGCGGATGCAAAGGTTCGTGCTCAAGCACTTCCTGAACGCACCGCTCAACAAAGGGGAGGATCATCATGCTGAACAGAATCATTCTGATCGGGCGGCTAACGGCTGATCCCGAATTGCGATATACGCCTCAAGGAACGGCGGTGGCGCGTTTTACCTTGGCTGTGAATCGTCCTTATACCAACCAAGGTGAAAACGAAGCGGACTTTATTGATATTGTGGTCTGGCAAAAGCTCGCGGAGACAGCCGCACAATATTTGAAAAAAGGCCGTTTGACCGCCGTCGAAGGGCGTTTGCAAATACGCAATTATGAAAACAGAGAAGGCAAAAGGGTTCGCGTCGCGGAAGTCGTTGCTGATTCTGTGCGGTTCCTGGATCGAGGAGAATCCAACGGAACCAACAGTGGACAAGGGCGTTCGTTTGCGGATGATCGTCATATCGACATCAATGACGACGAATTGCCTTACTCACGTCGAAACAATGACCCATTTGAAGGTGGTCACATCGACATCAACGACGACGATTTACCTTTTTGACCTGAATGATTAAAAAAAGACCTTTCTTCGTCCCGCCATGACGGGGATCAAAATTTTGGTCCTCGCGCATGGGCGGGGACCGAAGGGAGCGTCAACAATGAAGATCGTAAAAAACGCATTAGGAGTTTTGATACTGACAGGGGCATTTGTTTGGGCGACTCACGAAAAGCCGGTCGAGATGAAGACCACCGTAGTTGTACAACCGGGAGATACAGTTTGGAGTATCGCCACCAAGTACAACGGCGGAGAAGCCAATACCGGTAAGGTGGTGGCTGCCATCGAAGAAGCCAATGGCCTTCATTCGGATGTCATTTGGCCTGGACAAGTCCTGAAAGTACCAGCTCCTAGCGATAACAACTAAATCGCCTTTCTGACTCCGGATGCACGGAGGGATTTTTCAAACGAAAACTATCCCCCGATGCATCTCGGGGGAAGAAGGGGAGTTAAAAACATGATGAACATCTTTTCTTTCAGTCGGTTGAACCTGTATGAAACCTGTCCGCGTCGGTTCTATCTCAAATACGTGGAGGGGATGGAGGAACCCCCGACCGAAGCGGCGGAACTCGGCAAAGCGGTTCACCGCTATATCGAACTGGTTCTACACGGGGAATCCGATCCCATGCCCATCGTTTTGAGAGAAGCGGCGGTCGAACTGAAAGAAAAAGAGATCCAAGACCTCGCGCTAAGATACCTGAAAAAACACGTGACCACCCCACTCCAACGCTACGAGGGACACATCCAGGTGGAACTCGATGTGCGAGGGGCCGCCTTCCAGGGATACATTGACCTGTTGGACGAATCGGGAATCGTTCCGGTGATTACCGACTTTAAAACCGGTCGCGTGTTTTACGAACCGAATGACAACATGCAATTGCTCATTTACGCATGGTTGCTTCACAAAAAGTACGGGTATGAAATCGTGGAAGCGCGTCTTTGGTTCTTGCGCGAGGCATACAAACGAGCGATCAAGTCTGTGACGTATACCAAAGAAGACTTTGAGTATGCGGAACAGTGGATCTATGAAACCGTGAACGAGATTTACGGAAAGCTCGTTCAAGTGGATATGGAGATCGTGGATGCGCTCGAAGCGTTCCCGCCTCGGCACGGTCATGCGTGTACGTACTGCCCGTTTGCCAAGCATTGTCGCCCGGATGTCGCGGAACTTCCGGACGAAATTACCGCGCAAACGGTGGAGGAAGTGGCGGGGAAAATTCTCGTACTGGAGCAAATCCTGGCGATGGCCAAAGAACAATTGAAAGCCTACGCCCAAACCAAAGGAGCGGTACGAGTCGGCGATGAAGCGTTCACGATGCGTCCATCCAGCCGTTGGACATGGCCGATGGAAGAGACGAAACAAGCGCTGGAGGAACTCGGTCAAGATCCCAATGAGTACCTCGCGTTTGATAACAAGTCGCTTCAATCGCTCATGCAAAAAGACGAAAACGCCAAGGAGAAGTTGAAAACGGTGGGCAAGGAGTATATCACCTATTCCTTTGTCCACATGAAGGCAGGTGATCCTCATGAAGAGAGAGCTGCAGTTCTCTCCTCACGCCGGACATCAGCTTAAAAAACGAGGCATTCCTAAAGACGTGGCCAAAACGATTGCCACGTATGGGCAACCGGTTCGAACAGAACGGATCGGGAATTGGATAACCCAAGTATTCCGCGGACAGTACAAAAGTCGTCCCGTTCATATCGTGGTACAGAGGGGATGGCTGATTAAGACCGGATACTTCGCGGACGAATGGGAATGCAACGTTCGCTTTCATGTCAAACGTCACCCTGGCGTAAAAGTGATCTAAAAAAACGGATGAAAAGGAGGGAACGCCCTCTGCAACGGATGATTGTTGCGGAGGGTGCCCTCCGGCAATCATCCGTTGTATGGCATTCACCATGGGAAAAGTCTATACGATCCAAGCGTTCGATGTTCTGAAAGGAAAATTCGCCTTTCGCGTAACCGACTGGGTTCAGTACGAAGGCGTCCGTTGGGCGAAATTTATATGCCAAGACGGTATCGAAAGAACCCTGAATGAACGCGAAGTGGATCTCTACTTATAAAACCTTCTCACTCACCCCACCCGGGGGGATGCAAAAATCTTGCGCCCCTCCGGGATCGGGGGCGCGGTGAGGAGCGTAAAAATATGAAATTGACACTTGAAAAATACACATTGGTCGAAGTTTTGAGCCTTGTCAACAAAGCGGTGCCCAAAAACACATCCCTTGTCGTTTTGGAAGCGGTCGAGATCCGGGCGGAAGGCGAATGGGTCACCTTCCGGACCACCAATCAGGAAGTGGAGATTATCGCCGGGGTTCCGGTTTCGATCATGAGCTGTGATGCCCAAGTCGATAGAGAAGGGGCCACATTGGTTTCAGCCAAGCACCTTCTGAGCATCGCCAAAAAACTCTCAAACGGCAAGGTGATGTTGGAAACCCGACAATCGGAAAATGGGCAAGTCCTGACCATTCGTTCCGGAAAGACGGAATTGGAGTTGAACGTGATCAGTGAACCTCTGCCGCAGATGTCACGGTTTACACCCAAAGTGGAAGTGACGATTCCGGTACACGAACTGAAAGCAGCGCTGAAAGCAGTCGGATACGCGGCAGCGGTCGATGATTCCCGTCCGATCCTGAAAAGCATACGGATGGACATTCGAGACGGGAAACTGGTGGCTGTGGCGACCGACTCTCATCGTCTCGCGAAAAAATCGGTGAGAGCGGTCGAGGGGAATGCCGAAAACATCATCACGCTGACACCGCCAGCTTCCGATTTGGTAGGGATCGTCTCTCTCTTGCCGGACGACGAACCGGTCAGGATTCTCGCGAATGACAGTGCCATCATACTCAAAACCGACACCATTCAAGTGACAATCCGAATGCTCGAAGGGACGTACCCGGACACGACACGGGTCATTCCCGGAGAGAAAACAAAAGCCCTTGGTTCCCTGACCATGAACCGCAAAGATTTCATGGAGGCCATCGAGCGGGCACTCATCGTTGGAGATCAAAACAAACTACCCAGCGTTCACCTGCTCTATGATGAAACGACCGACGGGCAACTTAAAATCGAATGCAAATGTGCCCTAGTCGGCTCCATGGTGGAAATGCTTCCGGTTTCACAGGGTAAAGGGCATGTGAAACTGCTGGCGAACGGCAAATACATCTTAGATGCCTTGCGTCCGCTTCAAAGCGAAAACGTGGTTTTGTACTTCTATGGAGAGCTGAAACCGTTTTTGCTGGATGAAGTGGAGTCTGAAGACATCTATTTGGTGTTGCCGATTCGACCTAACTAAAAAAAAACACACAGAAAGGGGGAGGAGACCTCCATCGAAGAGATGGAGGCCCTTCCCGGGTTCCCCATCTCTTTTCGGAGATGGGGGACAAGAAATATGTGTGATCAATGTAAAGATAAAGCCAAAGCGTGGCTGAAAGGGACGAGAAACGTTTCCTTCTGGCAAAAACAATTGCAACGCTTGATTGCTTCTCAAGCCTTTCTTCAAGTGGTGCATACCGCACACGCTGAATTGAGGGTACGGGAACGGTCAATATCGGATAGCGATATTTTAGAGGTCATCTTACACGGAGACGTGATCCACGTGTGGAATGGAGAGATGCTGATGTTCGGATACGTGAAAACCGCTCCAAAAACGTATCGTCCTTTGCACGTGGTCATTCGATTGGACGCCCTATCGTTAATTGTTATCACGGCTTATGACCCTCGCACGCAAGCGTGGAAGTGGAGCCAAGACTACAGAAGAAAGGTCTGCTTTTTAAACAAAAAGCATAGTTAACGCCGACCGTCGAAAACCGGTACAATGAGGGAACAAAGGAGGATGATTGGTATGAAAATCAATCGTCGTACGGAACACCCTCAACGTTACTCGGTTTTCGCGCGGTTAACGAAAGGAGAATATCAAGTGTTGGCTTTAAAAGCGGCCATGTACTTTGGTGGAAAAAATAGAGTATCCCAACTGCTCAGAGATGCGGTAAAGGCGTACAATCCCGAAATTCCAACGCCTTCTTGCTATCAATGCGGGGAACGGATGGAAAATACAACTATCACAAAACGGTTGTATAACGGGGTCACTGTCACGGACTTTCCTGCATGGACATGTACATGCGGAAACTGTACAACCAACCTTCATCTCGGGGCAGAAGTGGAAAAACAAGTCTTAAACATGAAACCCGATACGGTGATTTCATTTAACGATCTTTTAAAACTCTAACCCAATGGGATATACCCTCCGCAGGGGGTTCTACGAAACTAGGACTCCCTCTGCGGGGGGAGTCCGATTGGGGGAAAGAATTGTGTCGAAACAGAAAAAACAAACCACCACAAACCAATTGGATCTCTTCGATGTGTTGGAAGACATTCAATGGGAGGACGAAAAAAAGGCAGGAGAAAAACAGTCTCCTGAATCGCTGGTGGTTGGCGATATCGTCAAGGTCAAGACGTGGAACGGTGACATTTTAGTGGGTCGGTACGTGACTCGCGGGTTTTGGGATGGTAGGGATCTAGAACGTCCGACACATTACTATTTTGATGTGGACGGCAAATTCTTTGAGTTCAATCCCTATCTGAACGAATGGATTTACGTCGGGCACGACGACTCCTATCAACCGCCGCGAAAAGATGATTTAGTAGAAAAGCTAATTGAAAGGCTACGTAACGTTCCATATACCGAGCGTATCAACGCCTTTCATGCTTTTAAACAAGAGTATCCGTATCTCTCATACGAGTATCACCCATATGTTTCGGAAGCGTGGAGGAAGGCGATCGTTTCGGTCACAACCGAACAGGACGTTCTTGACGCAAAAAAAACCTATGCGTGGACGAGACCTGCACCAAAGTTTGTGCAGGAATATATTGCAAAACACATTTTCCCGTTAAAAGGGGAAAAGCGTTTGAAAGCAATATATCAAATGAGATGGTGTGACTGGAAATGTACGCCGAGAGGATACAAAAACGAGGGATGGTTTATCGGCTATTATCCTGATTTTGGTGGATACTCACATCCCGTACTACAAAAATTCATCGCTGAAACAACCAGTTTGGGAAATCTGAAAACTTTTGTTCGTTACATGCAGTATCAAACGAATCGGTTTGAAGAGAACCCGCCCGGTTTGTTCTGGCTTGAAGAAGACGGAGAGGTGTTAGAGGTTATGATACCGCTGGATTCTCAGCCGGCCGAACCACCACAAGAGGAAGAGGATGAACCTGAATTTGAAAACCATGTTGATGACGACTTTGAAGAAGCGTCATAACCGGAAATAAACGAAAGGGGGGAAAGGCCCTGTCGCTCTAGGGAAAGTATCTAGGGCGGCAGGAGCCGACCCTCATCCTTAGCGACAGGGCTTTTGATATGGAACAAACCCTAAAATTTGAGTTCCAGGGGCAATCCATTCGTGCGATTGAACGAGAAGGTGAACTTTGGTTCGTGGCAAAGGATATCGCAACGGTATTGGGCTATAGTAACCCTACGGTAGCGGTATCCAAGATTCTGACGAGGAATATAGAGGAGTTTAAAGGTTGCCAAGGTGTTACCAAGGTGGTAACCCCCGGCGGAGTCCAGGAGGTCACGATCCTAAACGAATTCGGACTCTACAGCTTTTGCATGTTGTCTCGTACAGAAGTCGCCACCCGGTTCCGGATCTTTGTTCGGAATCTCATCGTTGAATGGAGAAAAGCGCATATGACGCGGGAACCGGTACCGAGTCCGGTAAAACCCGCACCGATTGTCGAACACATCGAAGACGCATTGATTCTTGCGATTCAGCAGATCAAAGAGCTTCGACTAAAGCAGGAACAACAGCAAGAAGAAATCCAGCGCCTTCGATTGATCGTAGACAATACAAGAGCGCTTGCACCCTCAATCCTAAGCCCAAAAGAAAAAGCTGTGATTCGGGCTGAGGTGTCTCAACGCATCAAATGGCTGACACGAAACGGCTATATCGCCACGTTCCAGAAGCTCTATACCGCGTTAAACGGGCACATGCAAGTCTCCTCCTATATGGATATCCCTAGCGCCCGATTGGATGAAGCGATTCGTTTCATCCGGAACTGGAGGCCGGCCGGCACACCTTTGTTCGAACAGACACAAATGTTTTAACGCAATATAGAGAGGGGGAAAGGTCCCTGTAACATAGAGGGGCCTCAACCTCTCTATGTTGCAGAACCAAAAAGCATGAAAATAGGCACAAAAAGAAGGATCATTATCCGCATCAAGAATCCAAGCTATCGCATGTTAGAGGCGATTAAGTTTATCTTCGGTATGGATGCCAAGCTACGGATTCTCGCCAATGGAAAGAAAGAACTGGATGTAGATGTAACGGAAGAAGGTGTGGCTCCAGAAGAACTGATCGCTCTCTGGAAGCGAAAATACACCAAAAAGGAGACGTTCTACGTGATCGAAGTCACGGAATAACAGCCAGTTGAAAGGAGGAAACCTAGCGGAAATGCGCTAGGGAAAAACATGAGCGAAAGAAAAGACAACAATGGCAAACAAACAGGTGCCATTGAGTTGAAGTCGATTCCTTGTGACGAGTGCGGTTTCCCGATCTATTATCCGAAAGACGCAAAGGGCGTATGTTTCCCCTGCCCGAATTGCGGACATCGGTCGTGCTCGGGAGACTGAAAGGTCGTCCATAACTTCATAACCTCTTAACCCTCTCCTGCGTGTTGGGGGGGACTTTTACAAAAAACAAGTCCCTCCGAACGCAGGCGGGGGGACTAGAGGGAGAGAAGACAATGGATTTGATCTATGCATACACTCGCGAACAAGCGATTCAAGATGGGGTTCTCATCGACGTTTCAGAACTGGCAAAGGATGTGGGATTCCGCATACCGGTTGCCATTACCGCTACCGCTTGGAACACCTACATCGTACCGGACGAGAATGCTATCGAACACGGAGAAAGCGAAAATGGTCGTATGTGGGATGCGTTGCAAAAGTTGCGTTATACGATTCGTAAAAGCAAGCAATCCACCAACGAAATTCTCTTTGAGTTTTTCGTTGACCGGGATGGTGGGCTAACACTTGCGACTCTCAAAGCACATATCGGCCCTGGCGATCGCGGTGAACCAGTTCTGACACTCATGATGCCTAACGAAGACTAACCAACCAAATAACCTCTATCCCTAGTACCAGGGAGCTTCTTGAAAAAAACGCTCCCTAGGTACTTAGGGAGCAGAGGGAGTGTTAAAGAAAATGGAAGCCATATTTCAGCAGGTCAGTCTCTTTGAACTGGGCATGGACATGGAAGTCGTAGAATCCGAAAAAGAACCCCTTCAAAAGAGGAAACCCCGTTGGAATCCAAAAGAAAGGTCGTTCAATCGGCAAATTTCGATGGAGGAATACGACGGGTTTCCGAATCCGGAGTTGGTTCGAGACCTTCATTTAGCGATTGTAAAAAGAAAACGGATCTTCCACGAACCCTTTTTGGAGTTCATCGAAATTATCGCGTATCAGCCCTTCTTTGATTGGGGCGATAGGATGGACTATACGGTTAAGATTCGTGTAGAAGGAAGGCTGCCCTATGCGACTGTACTAGGGGTTGCCCTGTACAAGGAGGATCGCACAAAAAATGAAGGTCAACTGCTTTTCTTTGACTATCGACATCTTCAATTTGTAGAAGATCCGAAAAAACCGTGGGTATTTAAGTCTATCGAAGAAAAGACAACGTACCTGCAATGGGCTTCAAAGGGAATATAGAAAAATTTTAACAACCCCAAATACATCCCCTAGTACGGAGGGGCTAAGATTTATACGCCTATCCGGGAAAGGAAGATAGAAAATGACAGAACGTATCAAACTAACAAGACAGGAATACGAAGAATACAAAGAAAGCTATGAGAAGTTGCAAGCAGCAAAGTCACTTGTCGAAGTAAGAGCATGGGCGAAGAAATGCCGCTCGATACTTGAAAAAGCACAGGAAAGACAACGGCAAGAGGCAATGAAAGAAGTCCAAAAAGGACTTGATGAGCTTTCTGCTGCGTCGATCTAAAGAATAAAAGGCACTTTTTGAGTGCCCTTTCAGCGTGTAGACAAGTACCCGACAGGTAAATGGTCTACACGCTGTATTTCTTTTTGATTATTGATTAACTTTAAAAACGCAAAACGGACTCAAAATAATTCATTCCACCCCATACTTTGAATAACTGATCAGTTGGGTTAGGCCAGAAGTTTAAGTTAGGATAGAACCGATCCATCACTTTCCACTCATGATTGTCTGTTCTTGCGTATACCTCATATGCAGGAAACCGTTTTGTATCTCCTGCATATGCAGTCGCTGAACCATTGGTAAGAATATTAAAGTCGATGTCATATTCAATAGGCGGTGCCTTCCAAGCAAAAAAATCTCCCAAAGGATTACCTACATCTTCAAACGCATGAATATGTATCACATCATTGCTTGAATCTACCGTAAAATGCATTCCGCTAGTATCTGCTCTAGCAGATTTTAATACCTTACCATTTTTATCGTATTCAATTGTTTCTCCAACATAATCTACTACTTTTACTTGATGAGTGTTGAGATCGACAATAAACTCTTGAGATGTTCTACTCGATAAAGCATTTACATCAAATCCCCTGTTATCTCCATGAAACAAGTCATTATGGAAAGGTCTCGGGTCTGGTATTGTTTTTACAGGAATAAAAGCATTAATTCGAATTACTTCGTAATGGTGATGCTTTGAATTGATCTGATTTAAGAAATCAATGGCATTAATCGTTTGTTCCCGTGTGATTTTGTCAGGATCTCCTTGGGCATGGTCCAATAAAAAGTTAATTTCTTCGTTCATCATAGTTGGTAATGGGTTAGATCCTCCAGCATCTATTCTCGCGTAAGCAGGTACTGTGTAACTTAACAAAGATGTCAATGTCACAGTTGATAAGAATGCTAACACCTTTCTTTTCATATTTGTCACCCCTACCTTATGTAAAATATTCCTATTTTATTATACCTGTTATATTATGATAACGTAAAGTATTTTTTGATAAATCAATAAAATAAGTATCATCGCAATTATCTATAGTAAAACAGCAAACTGAGGCACTTTTTTGTGCCTTTTTGTTTTTCCTCTTCACGCCGCGCAAGTCTTGTTTTAAGCTGTTCATGATAACAGCAAAGGGGGAAAGTCTCATGAATAAAGCGGAGCTCATTGAAAAAACAGCGACCAAGGCAGGACTCACTAAAAAAGATGCGGAAACTGCAATCAATAGTATGCTCGAAGTGATCACTGAAGCCTTGGCTGAACGCGAGAAGGTACAATTGCCCGGCTTTGGTACTTTCGAAGTGCGTGAACGGGCAGAAAGAACCGGAAGAAATCCGGCAACAGGCGAGGAGATTACCATTCCAGCAACGACGATTCCGGCTTTTAAGGCGGGGAAAAATCTGAAAGAACTTGTACATAAGGCATAAAGAACGAAATTAAAAACCTCCGTCTAAATTTAGACGGAGGAATTTTTAAATAAGATTTTCCAAAAAACATTGTTCAAGTATAAAATTGTTATAAAAAGAAGAAAGGAAGGATGATATATCTTGATCGAGTTTATCATCAACTTTCTCAAGTACTTATTCAAGAATTTTTTCAAGTTTATCATCAATCTTCTCAAGTACTTACTCAAGAACTTTTTCAAGTTTATCTTCAACTTATTCAAATACTTATTCTGGAATTTTTTCAAGTTTAAAATGTATATCATCTATTCCTTTAATTCAGAAAAAGGAATAAAAGAATACAAAGAATCTTATAGAGCAATATCATTTGATGAATTAAAAACTAAACTTATATACCGCAAGAGTTCATTGGAAAGTACGAAAGCCCTCAATTCTCTCATTGGGAATACTTTAAAATACGTATTTACAGTTTTAACGTTTGTTATCACACTAGTTCAATCATATTCTACCATTATAATTGGTCAAACCGGTAATATAACAAAGAATGCAACACAAGCAGGCACCTTTATTTCGAACATTTTTAAAAGTGTATTTAACTTTACAACTAGCTCATTTGATTTAGCCACAAAACTTGTTATTGTTTTTCTCATAGTTTATGTTTATACAAAGTTACGTGAAGATTATCATAATCTACATATAATGATTCTTGAAGACATAATTAAAGAAAAAGAAGACGAGATAGAAAAGAACAAGGCAAAAAAAACCGAGGTGCATGAATATACAAAAAAGAGAAATCCGGGTGCCCGTTTCTCTTCATTAGATATACGGCAAACACTTCAATATCCAATAAATTCGATTTTCCATAGTTAAAGGTTGAGTGATACTTATGGAAATCGGCAATCGGCTGAGCGGCCGTCAAGGTACGGTGTACGAAGGTGTACAGGCAAGAATCGATGCGATCACAAAGCGTTATGTTCAGGTGTATTTTGATCGCGTAGTTACTGTTAACGGTATGAAACTTCTCGGCCAAGTGCTATCGAAATCAGCGGTTAAAAAATACTTTGATAACTACGAACAGTTGAGTTTATTTGACCATGACCAATGTTCCTGAACAGAGTTTCAAAACTCTGTTTTTTTATTTGTTCACGCCGATTTTGGAAGCCTCTGAGCGTTACCAGCGGGAAGCCGCTTCATAAGCAAGCTGGTAAAATCCGATCATTCCTTATATATCATATGAAACTATTGAGTTATAATTGGAAACCCTCATAAAATTTTACCAATTTACGTATTAGATAAAGAGGATATTTAATAAAGGAGGTAGAGACAATGAAAGGAAGAAAAATCGCGGCTACACTCTCTTCATTGGCACTGATTGCAGGTTTGAGTTCACCGGCTTTTGCCGATGATCACGGTCATCATCGAGGGCATTTCAAGGAAAATGATGATATGAAAGCTTATTCTTTTAATTTTGATGATGTAGACGGGAACTATGGTTGGGCGAGACAAGCCATTGCAAAATTAGCGAGCCAAGGAATTATCAGCGGTATTGATAAACATCATTTTCAACCGGGCGGGACGATTACACGTGCGCAGTTTGCAACCCTTTTAAGCCGGTATTTCCATCTGCAAGCAGCAAATGGCACTCAGCAAGATTTTCAGGATGTCTCGAACAGCGATTGGTTTTTCCCGTATGTTGAAGCTGCAAAGGATTATATGACAGCATTTACTGATCCAAATGGCCAATATTATTTTCAACCGGATCGTCCAGTAAACCGGGCAGAAGCTGCCGTCACACTGGTAAGAATATTACAAAATGAAAACCGTGTTCAACTCGTATCCAACGATCAAGCAAATACGATTTTAAGCAGTTATCAAGATGCTGGTTCGATTCCTGTAAATTTGCGCGCATATGTAGCCACTGCCATTCAATCAGGTGTGATGATCGGAGTGAGCCCTGATCGTTTTGATCCGTTAAGCAACTTAAACCGCGCGCAAGTAGCAGCACTGTTCTACAACATAGAAAATCAGTTAGAAGTTCCACCAGTTTCGAGCGGGACAACGGGTCTAACGGAAGTAGTACCCGGCTCGAATATAACAACAACAACATCAACAATAACACAAACCGGGACTGCTTCGGGGGCAGCGATTTACCTGAACGGTACTAAAATCTCAGGTACAAATTCGTTAAGTGTATCTGCTAACATACCTGTTCACCTTCTTGTAGAACCGGTTGATGCAAATGGAAACCCTGTTGTTGTCAATACAACAACAACTTATTATCTAAGTGATAACGGTGGAAATGGAACGTTTAGACAAGATGGGAACACGGTTTCATACGTGCTGATCCCCGCAGGCAGTTCCGGAGTTTATATTGATTATATAAACAGTCAGTCCGGTTCCTATAATTTAACGGCTACCCCTATTAGCATGCAATTATCAGCTCCAAGTTCCGTATTACATGGTCAATCCTATGCTTATACGCTCACGGTTCTCAAGAATGGGGCTGTCGATACAGATATCTATGGAACCTATACAATGAAAGTATCTACGACCGATTCGACCAATACGTCTTTCGTAACATCTGTGACATTTACAAATGGTGTCGCGCAGATTCCCGTATTACTGAATACAACGGGAACTCAAACAGTAACGGTCTCTAATGATCAACTTGGAATTACCGGCTCGATTACCGTCAATGTGCAGTAAACAGGAAACTATATCATAGAATAAAAGTGCCATTCTTACGAACGGCGTTTATCATCAATCTGAAGGTACTTTTTAGTACCTTTTTTTTGTTTCTCTTCACGCCGTTTCCATCATGTTTTATTCTTTACCTAGCGATACAAATTAACAATTTTTTCTAGTTTACCATAATGAAGCGGTTAAATTCCTAGCCAAGCAAAAGGGAGTGAGGTCGCGTGCGTAGTTAATAGTCGAATAGCTACGTACCGATTGGTAGACGATCTGTAACCAATCGATCTTTTTCCCATACATAGTAATGTTCAGATTATTTGACCATGACCATTGTTCCTGAACAGAGTTTCAAAACTCTGTTTTTTTATTTGTTCACGCCGATTTTGGGACGTAATACGATGTTGGCAAGGAATTGGAAAGAGGGATCATCATGAAATGGATTGCCAAAGTGCGTATCAATGGACGTATCCATACCCTGAAACTCTTGGACATGACGGAATGCATTGCCCGAAAACAGATGCAGCACTTGTGTAAACAGCTTCAAGCACAAGGGAAAAGGGCCAAATTGGTGGAGCTATTGCCGTTAGAAGACTCATGCGCTAGGGAACAACAATCCCCTAGCGTTAATTGATACACCTTAAATCAATATTAGAAAGGAGAATGGATACATGATTCCCTTGACCACGAAATCCAATCATAAAACATACTGGAACTACGTTTCTTCCGTTCTTTTCGAAGCTCATTGGGTGCTTTATCTCCTCTTGGATGGAACGATCCTCTTCCCACTGGTCGTTGATGAAACGCAAAAAAACGAACTCACGATCAAATAATATCGTACTTAAAAAGACATCTCGACTTAATGGAACAAGACAACGATCCGGAATTAAAAAAAAGAGAAGACGGACTTCGATTTTTATATGAGCGCTCGGGTTATTCATATCCGAAATGTGTTGAAGAATTTCTCGATCTTATAATTAAGTTCGAATGAAGGTAAAATGCAATTGGCTTTGATTGATATAGACCGCATACCAAAGCCAGAAAACGTATTGAACCTAACGAAGAGAGAGCTTCGGATATTGGAAGAGATACGAACTAACAATTAACTAACAGAATAAATCATGTAAAAACCTCTAACAAAAAGGATAAATCTACTAAAAAATATGGTATAATCTTGTCAAGGACAAGAAGTGCGGTGGTAGTAGCCACGGCGTAGCCCTGGGCAAAGGGGGTGATCGCCCTGGCTACTCTTGCGTTAAGTTACGCGATCCTCAAAGGAATAGCCACTCTATTGAGCCTGTGGTTCAGTGGAAGGAAGCTATATAGATGGATTCGCAGAAAAGTAAGCAAGAGAAAATCCACCGCGAGATAGGTTGGCAGCCTGCTTCGGTGGATTTTCACTAATAGGATTTATGCTCGCCGTGGCGGGTGACCACAGCTTCTGTCCTATGAGTCTTAGTCGCGGCAACGACTAAGACTCATTATTTATTATTATGCAGTAAATCTCTAGAATTGCATCGGAGGTTTCTTTATATTTATCATACCATTCAGTATAACCGAATTCAATTTTTTTGACGGATAACCCTACAAACTCTCTATACATTCCGGAATATGTAAATTATGAGTACCTAACTTTATATGTTTTTGAAATAAACGATCCATCGAGATCGGAGGGACTCGAATGAGTAACATGGCAATTATTAAAAACAATATTGACTGCCCATGTGGCAGTGGATTACTAATCCAACAATGCTGTATACCGGATGTTCTACCTATTACACTTAATACTCAGACCCGGATAAAATTAAACAGACAACGCATGGCTCAAGTTGTGGACGATTCTGGCAATCATTTAGGATTCATTGACTTGAGCCAACTTGGCATCAAGATGCAGGCTAGTCTAGGAAAGTATGAGCAGATTGACCCGGCCATAGAAAACGCAATATATCCCGCAGCAAAATTTCATGGAATATTGGATAAGCCTAAAGATTTCCAAGAACAATATTTCAAACACTTAGACGCCTTGTGGGATGTATTGCATGCGGTGAGATACCACCAAAGGAACTTTCTTTTTCGTTTGCGAAAATTGATAATAGAATACTCTGTTGATTTCTCAATGGTTCAGCCGGGCGAAGGGGTTGAGATTACATATGATGACGTTCCGCTTCGCTTGGAATTAGAGTCAATGATATTGCGGTTAATTAGCACACTAGACGTGTTTGCAAAAATCGCTGGAACTCTCATGGGGAAAGGATTTAATCAGGATAAGGATCTATGGAGTTACTTACTCGCAACGCACAAAAATAAAAATCGACCAGTCAGTTCAGCTTTGTACGAGATATACACGAAGTATTCGTGGATCCGCGACCTGAAGGGGATTCGAAATGCAATTACTCACGACGCGATCTTTCTTGGATATACCGGTATGAAGTTTCAAGACACCCTGTTCTCGATGCCTTACGTCAATGAATTAAAATCTGACCATTTTGCGTTTAGGGTATGGAAAGAACTATTACAAATGACGCGGGAAATTCTACTCACCGTGACGTCGAAATATGAATCGTCGTTTTAGAGGGGAAATGATTGTCTGTAAATACACTCTCTATTCAATGCTATGTTGATGCGAATGTAACGTTGTTTTTATGATGTATCTTGACCTCATAAGTTAACTTTGCAAGATATCCATCATCTGATGGATACAAGATACAGAAAAGTAAATTGCAAGACAATGGGGGTGGATTTGTGGATAAAGTGACAGCAGCAATTAAGGAATACGTTCAACGTGAAAGTACTGACTACGCCATTATGATAGACGGAGAATGGGGAATTGGAAAGACAACTTATTATCTAAGCCAAATTGCTAAATGGTTAGATGATAAGAAAGATTACACGTCTATATATATATCGTTATACGGTCTTTCTTCCCTGGACCAGGTTTCGAAGAAAATTCTGGCGGGGAGATGGGTCCCCTCGTTATTTAACAAGTTCGCCAAAACAAAGTCTGGGCAGTTTTCGACTGAACTGGGCTCTGCATTGGTTTCGACAGCCCTGTTAAATTTACCTCCAGAGTGGAAAATCGTTAAGATTCCAAAATTGAATATAGACCTTAGTAAACTCTTGCTTTTCGACGACAAGACAGTTATCTGTTTTGATGACTTAGAACGAAGCAAAATCAATGTTGAGGAACTATTTGGTTACGTCAATGGCTTTGTAGAACGGGACGGTTTAAAGGTCATATTTATAGCCAATGAAAAGGACATTCTAGCAAAACATGAAAACAAGGTGCGATATTTGGAGATTAAGGAGAAGGTAATACGTTTTACACTCAAATTCCAGTCGCATACGGAGACAATAATGCCAGAATTGATCAATGAGACGATCAAGAACGATCAGGATCTTCAAAATTTTTTATTGATTAATTCAGATCGTATAAGTAGTTATTGTAGAAGTGTCGGTGCTCTAAACATGCGAATGATTAAGCATGCACTCGAAATGTTTGGTTCAATCTGGGCCCATGTACACGATAAAGCTTCTGTCTCTGAAGAACTCAAATTTCGTTTGTTTTTCTTTACTATTTCCATAGTGAATGAGCACATGTCCGGCAAACTAGACGTTTCAAAATTTCAAGAGTACGATAACCAACAGTTCAAGCTCCTATATAATATGTTGAAGGATCAGCGAAATGAAGAAAATACGCATCCGATAATAATGTACGTTGATAAATACTTCGGCTATGAAGGATTTTCTTTTAGTCGTGCTATTATAGGTTATGTTTGTGACGGATATTTAGATGCCGAACTACTTAATGATGAAATTCGAACACTACTTGGTACAAAAGCTTATACCAGCATTGAAGATAGATTAATGTACGCACCATTATCGGAACTATCTGACAGAGAATTTGAAACGGCTATCACTCAAATATTAAATAAGGTGACTCAAGGGAAATATTCAGTTCATTTTTACTCACAGCTATTTCCTACAATGGCGTATTTCACACGTCTCGGGCTCATAAACACAGATTTGTCCAATCTTAAGAATATGTTTCTAGACGGAGCAAGTAGGGCATACGAGCACTCTAAGTACCTTAGATCAGAGTTGGTCGAGATTCGTAACACTCTAAATGCCGAAGGTCTCTCGCAAGAAGAAAAAAGGGCATATTTAGAACTTAAAGAGTTTGTCAATACACTGAATCTGAAGTTACGGGAAAAATTTCTAAAGCAACTAGCGACATCAATGGAACAAATGATGGTCAATAATTTCGAAGCATTTTGTCGTAAGATCTCGGACTATGAAGACGAGATAATGAACTACCCTGTTTTGAATCGTATTGATACGGAGTCGATTTTCAAACAACTCATGGTTTGTACAAATCATCAACTTTACCTGTTCCAACAAGCTATTGCTACCCGCTATAAGCATTTAGATTCTATGAAGGAACTCATGGAAGAAAAAGAAGCCCTTGAAAAATTACGCTCAAAAATACGTAACGTAACCAACAGTGTATCTCAAATTAAACTAAGCACATTTTATCTCAACCAAATTGCAAGCGAAATTGATATTGTTCTGACAAGAGACAAGTCTTTTAGCCCTTAAAAAAACAAACGAACCACGTAAGAGTATTTGCCTAATGAGGTTAATTACAAAGATAGAGGTAACCGCATGGGTGGACATAGTAAAAATGAACGTTAATAAGGATGAAGTGGATCATCAGCGACATACTGAAATAAACGCCTGTATGTACACCGAAAAGTTAACAGAACTCTATTGAGCCTGTGGTTCAGTGGAAGGAAGCTATATCGATGGATTCGCAGAAAATGGAGCAAGAGAAAACCCACCGCTAGATAGGTTCGGCCCCTGTCTCGGTGGGTTTTCTCCGTTTTGAAGATTCGCTCGCCGTGGCGGGTGACCACAGCTTCTGTCCTATGAGTCTTAGTCGTTGCCGCGACTAAGACTCATTATTATTTTATGCAGTAAATCTTTAGAATTGCATCGGAGGGTATCTTTATCTATATCATATCATCATCTATATCATATCATCCTGTATCGTTGAATTCAATTCTACAAACTCTTGATACATTCCGGAACATCATTCTTCACGTTCCCGACCATAGGTTGAACCGGATACGCAAACATCTCTTCTTCGGGATACGGTTCCAGGAGCGATTGCAATAGTTCAAGATCTGCCTTTTCCCGATCAAGCCAAATCCCTTCATCTTCTCTTCGTAAAATCACTGGCATACGGTCATGTATTTGTTCCATTAAGCCGTTGGGCTTCGTCGTGATAATTGTGCAGGAATGCACCTTTTGCCCGTCCGGAGCGATCCACGTTTCATACAAGCCAGCCATACCGAAAATACTCTTGTCCTTCAACATAATCCTCATCGGCTGTTTGCTTCCGTCTTCATTCCGTTTCCACTCATAAAAACCGTCTGCCGGTATGATGCAACGCCGTTTTTTAAAAGCATTCCGGAACGCCGGCTTTTCTTGAACTGTTTCGGCTTTTGCATTGATCATTTTATACCCGATCTTCTCATCCTTGGCCCACGAAGGAATCAGGCCCCATTTCAGTTGACCGATGCGTTTTTTCCTCTCATGGGCAACCACCGCTGTAATGAGTTGTCCTGGCGCAATGTTATATCTCGGTTGGTAATCAAACGGCACCTGGTCCACCTGAAATCTTTCGATCAAGGATTCAACCGGAACCGTAAGCGTGAATCGTCCGCACATGATAATCAACTCCTAGGAACAGTATAACCCTACTTCTCTATGTTTAAACTTTAGAAGAATTGTCCATCCTGCTAGTAGAAGAAAGCAGGAGGGATAAGGATGTTTTCTAGGAATGATCCTGGTAAACGTCTTAGGATGCTGATGTCTGAAAAGGATTTAAATGTAAATGAATTAGCGGATGCAACAGGATTGGCTCCTGAAACAATTTCTCGTCTTAGAACGGGAAAAAGTCGTAAGCCACAAATAGAAACTGCACGTCGAATTGCTAAAGTATTAGGGGTAAAAGTAAATCATATATGGCACGATCTTTGATATTATGCCTCTTTATCAGACTTCTGATAAAATTTAAGATTTTCTTTATGCATGTGTTATACATAAACCATCAGACATTCTATCATGGTTGATGTATAGTGAATGTCTGATATTTTCTTTAGAACTGCCCTTCGGGGCTTTTTTTGTTGGTCGAGGAAAATTGGACAAGCCCTCTCAATATATTTCTATAACAGAGCCGTTACCTGTATTACCACATGTCAATTAGACGATACCAACGTACTTGTCACGATACCATGTCTACTAACAAATTTCCCACATTCTCTCCAAAGACCGTTCCATTCTTTAAATTTGAGGCGATCCCATATTTCCGACACAAGACCGATAAATACTTAGTTTTAGTCTTAGCATAGTAGAGGTAGAGAAGTGAGGTTGTACGTGCGACTCACCCGTAAAGGAGGCGTGAAAATGAACGATTCACAAGACTTTGTTTTTATTGATGTTCGTGGTTCGGAGGTTACCGAGGATGACTGTTGGGAATGGATTCACCTTCTTTGGGAAGAGGAGGAATGAAAGGGGAGAACAGAATGGACCCGCTTACGATCAGTTTACTAAGCCCCCTTGTATCCGCAGCCAAGCCTTTGATCGGTTCAGGAGCCATCGGGTACACACTGTATCGACTGTTTCAGAATCAAACGCCCTACGATCATTTGAAACAGTATGTAAGGCACGTTCATATCATGGGCATCAATGGTTCCGGAAAGACCACGAAAGCCCTTGAGATTGCCCGATCGATTTTGAGCGATGTGCGCCGGCCAGGACTCCTCTGGATAGACACACACGGCGAATCTTCCTGGGACCTGGTCAAACTGGTTCCGGAAAATCGGTGGCAGGACGTGATCTGGTTCGATCCCCAAGCGGATCGCGTCGTAGGATTTAATCCTCTCCAAATGCCAAGCGGTGCTGATGCCGAAGCTGTTCAATCCCTCATCACTGGTGATCTCGTCGATCTCTTATCAGACCTCTACGGAGCCAAGGGATGGGGAGAGAATATCGAAGAATATATCATGAACGCCACCCTAGCGCTTTTGGAATACAGCCAACAAACACAGACCCCCGTCACTCTCTTAGACGTTCCACGCTTCATGCTTGATTCACAGTTCTATCGGACCGTTATGGATCACATCGACAATGTTGTCGTCCGTGACATGTGGGAGGACTTCTTCAAAAACCGCACCGAAAACGCAGCACAAAAAGAATTAGACCGCGCCAAACGGAAGCTGAGAAAGCCCTTGGCATCTTCATTTGTCCTAGAAACTCTTTGCCAACCCGAAGGAGGATTAATCCCCGAAAAAGCTATCGAGGAGGGGAAGATTGTAATTGCCCGTTTGACCCGGAATCCACTGGGTTCCGTCAATCAACGCCTCTTAGCCGGTATGCTAACGAGCCGCTTTATTCAGGCAGGGTTGAGCCGTAAACCTGAAAGACAAGGGGGAGAGAATAACAAGTTTTTTTATCTGTTTCTCGATGAGTTTCAGTCCTATATGAAAGCGCTAGGGGATTCGGTAGAGGAAGGTCTTGCCCAGCTCCGCAAGTACCGCGTCGGGATCTTTTTGATTCACCAGGGGCTATTCCAGTTAGAAGGCAAACCTTTTCTTCGCGCCGCTGTCGATCAAACGGCCACGAAATTCCTCTTTACCGTCGATACAAAGGACGGCGGAACCATCGAGAAATACCTGGGGGTGACCCCCGAACAAAAGAAAAACAAGCAAGGATATACGGCAGCACGGATGACCGGATTCCCGCAATTACGAACCTTGCATGTATGGTCAACCCCTCAAGGTCGCCATATGAAAGAGCAAACCGTTGAGTACCCAAAGCCGATCCGAACAGATGAAGAGGCCCGTCAACTCGTCGAATGGTCGATCACACAGTACGGGGAAGAACGGTGGAAAGTCAAAGAGTATCTACGAACGGTCTTTCAAAAGGATCTCAAAACCAATTACGATGGTGTGATCATCGATGTGGATGTAAAAGAAGGGAAGGGGGAGTCCCAAATTGAGACTGAACGAGAGAGACCTGCTGATACTTGGATCACTGGCCCATTTCCGCTACATGGAGACCTCACAGATTCATGAACTCGGAAACTATAAAGGGAAGCAATCCTATTACGTATGCAGGCGCAGGCTTCGTGAATTGGAGCATGAAGGGTTGATTCTCTCGCATCGTCCGTCCGCATATCGCCAAAAGGTCTTTTATCTAACGAGGGATGGGGCAGATCTCGTCATTCGTCACAAGGGACTCGATGAAGGTAGTATTCGCGTTATGAGGAAAGATAATCCAAAAATTGATCACTATCTTAAAATCGTGGACGTATATTTGAATCTCAGACACTTATCCTTGCGAAATCCACGCTACCAACTCCTCTCTTTTCAGACCAATGTCACGGAACGGATCTATGGCCGCGAACGCATTCATCCGGATGCCTTGTCCATTCTACAAGTGGGGGATAAAAAGATGGGTACATTTTGGGAAGTGGATACCGGTGAGGAAACCATACGCCGCATCATTCACGAAAAAGTAGAGAAATACGAGTCATTGGAACGATCCGGAGCCATCCAAAAACGATTTCCGGGTGCTCCCTTTTTCCCGATTGTAGTTCTCACATCCGGAAAAGAACGAGCTTTCAATCTCGAAAGACGCATAAAGGACAGTCAATCGAACAAAGACATTCGCTTTATCATTGGAGCCCATGATGACGATCTTGAAACCTTACTGTTTGGGGGAAGCCAACATGAAGCTCATCGTATGGTACGTTCGGCGGGAAACGAAAGCTAATCACATCTGGACGGTCGTCAAGATCAAAGCCTGCGAACATCACAAGCTGCTCGGCATCCTTGGGGCGATCTCCGTGTCCCTAGCGCTTCGAAGTCCGTCGATCGCCCATGCAGAGACACTCCATGCGGCGGCTCCTTACGATCCACAAGTCGTTCAAGCGACAAGAGACGTATTGGATGCGCTAGGAATGAATACGGAGGGAATGACCGGCCAACAGATCATGCAGGAGGCACAACGGTTTTCTTCTTCTCCGAAGGAATTACAGGCAGGGGGCTTTTTTTCAGGACTCGGAAAGATGATCGTCTATATCGTTAGGGAAAAAGCCCGTCAAAAACACCAGCAGGAATACGAGTTTGAAAAGAATCTGGAAGAGGAACTGAGAAAACAAATTTCGGAGCGGATCACGCATGACGATCCCCTCGATTATCCGGGCCTTTTGAAATACGATTCCTACCTTAAAATTCTGCGGAAATGCCGGACTCCAGCCGATCTGCAACGAATTCTGGATCATATTGAAGAATGGGGAATCCAGAGAGATGGGGTGGACGGGTTTACGTTGAATCAGAAGTTTAAGGAGCTGTATGAGGAAATCAGCCAAATACAGGAGGACATCTTGAATAAAAAGATCCATCGCATGGATGAAATTATGGATGATTTCTTGCACCGCTATAGACACTTTAGCCTTCCTTCAACGAATGAGTCATCAGACACTCTGATTATACCTAATCACTCGATAGTCCCCATATGGGACTTACCACAAGTTCCAATGCCAAGAATTTTTATGACAGAGATTCCTATCTCTCTTTAACACCACCAACAGTAAAGGTCATACTAACGACAAAAGATCAGTGATATGTTTTATAAACTTTTTCGTTACCTTTACATTAAATTAATTATGAAATAATAAATTTAGTATAGAAAATTTAGAGAGAGGGATATTTAAAGCAATGGGGGAAAAAAGCTCCATCTCTTCATTTTTGAACAATCAATTTTTCATGGGGGCTAGGGGTGGATATAGAATGGAACGTTGCTCGTTTCCAGGATGTAATTACGTGGCAGAAGTGGTTTTGAATCGTCATACCCTCGCTGAACATGGCATGAAGAAATCAGACGTTATAAAAAAATATGGTTCATTTACGGTCAAATTTTGTGTTCTCAATAAACGAATCAACCGATGGATACAAGAAGAAACTCCGAGCATAACCTATAATTCCTTCAATTTTTGAGTGTGAAATAACGATGAGCGACCTATCACTCCACAGTCCCCAATTGGGACTCAACACAAAATCCAATGCCAAGAATTTTTGTTACACCACTTTACAAAAACTATGTGTTTACGTTTGTTTACGAGGGATTGGTCCTGTAACATAAAAAACTAAGACTTGTATTTTGTCATATTTTGTATAAAAATAAGGGAAGAAATTTACACTACTAAAATCTAACCTCCGATAATGGCAAACCTGGCGAAAGCCAGGGACGCAAAGCTAGAGGGGCTACGGTCAATGACTATGCCAGCCAGTTACCGAAGAGGTGGAATAAAGAAATCCACCTTATGTAAGGTGGATTTCTTTACTTTTTCGAAAGCAATTAGTAGATCAAAATTAGAAAGAGGGAAATGTAAAGCAATGGGGGAGAAGAGATACAAGAATCGTTCGATGGTACATCATTGTTGGACGCATTCGGAAGTTGCCTTCATAAAAGAAAATCTTCATCACATGTCGATCCGGCAACTTTCCATGTCTCTAGGGCTTCCATTTTCAAGTGTTCGGCGTAAGGTTGATCAAATAAAAAAAGGAATTATAAAAACAGGTGAACATCTCAGCCGTAATCCGAAAACTGATACCATATTCTCGGAAGTGGTGTTTCTTTACTATCTTCGTGTTATGGCCCGAGAATGCAAGAAAAAAGGTATAAAGCCGGATGTCTCTTCATTTCTTGATGAATATCGAAACTTAAAAGGGGAATTAGAAGCAACCCCCATAGCAAAGACAATCAAAAAACAAATGAATCGATTGGATCGTTCGTTTGAAACCGCTCTTTAGCGCTTTTTTTCGTGCGTATTATAAAATCGAATAAAAAAAGATGCGGTATGGCTTACCGCACTGATGTCATGCTAGATGGATGATTCGCTTACACTTCAATATTTTATGCTTCTTCGACAAAAATTTCAATATATCGACAAACTTCGACATATTATGTCGATGCAAAAAAGACCCTCAAAGAGGATCTCTTTTGCACCAAATTGGTGTGACTAGTCAATGCATCATAACCGAGAACATTTCTATTATAACCATCTTCGCTAGACGACCTGTTTTAGCAAAGAAGGAAATGATCAGGGATTCCTATCGCATAAGGAAAATTTATATATAAATGGTTAATATTATAATTAATTGGGTAATGATACAAATATTCAACGAAAATTAACAAAAAATCACATAGTATTTAACAAGATATTGATATTCTATTTATTAAATAGAATATTAATAAAATATATATTTAGATAAGAGGGTGATATTTTATGTCAAGATTTGGACGTTATAGTTTTTTTCAGCTTCCTGACCTTATGGAAGAGATACGTAAACATTTACGAATTGCTGTTGTGTACGGTGGGGACAGTAGTGAGGAAAATGCAGTCATTAATAAGACACGGAATTATAGATCATGGAAAAGTTATAAGACAGTAGCATATGATATTCAAAATGCTCTTCGTGAAAATGGATTTCAATGGGTCACTATTTTTCCAGATGATATGTCCCTTATCGATAACCTGAAAAAAGAACAAATACAATTCGTTTGGCTCAACACTGGTGGGGTTCAAGGAATTAACCCAATGTCACATACGGCTGGAATATTAGAAATGTTGGGTATCCCGTATGTTGGACATAATCCAATCAACGCAACTTTATTAGATAATAAACATATATTCAAACATTTATTACATAGTTACGGGATCCCAACCGCTCCATTTGTCACCTGGGATGGTTCGAAAGGAGACTTTCTACCATCTGCCAACGAGGAATTTCAAAATACCTTTGCCAAATATGACGGCCCATTTATTGTTAAACCGGTATCAGGAAGAGCTTCTTTACATGTTCATTACGTTGAAAAACTCAGTGATTTAACAGTGAAAGTAAAAGAAGTATATAATCAAACTCATAATCTTGTCATGATTGAAAAATATTTATCGGGTAGGGAATTTTGCGCCTCTGTATATGGACATGTACAGTATAAAGAGGGTCAATTCTTTAAACATCCAGATCCTCAAGTTTTTTCTGTGTCGGAACGTGTGTTTGAACCAGGGGAAATGATTTTTACTTCTATGGATCAAAAACAAATTAGTGAAAAAAGGGTAACGTTGTTAAATGGAAAGAAAGAAGAAAAACTTCTATCTGATATTGTTCAAATCACACAAAAAGTTTATGAAGCATTCCATTTATCATCTCTGATTCGATTGGATATTAGAGCTGATGAAAATGGAAACTTGAATATACTTGAGGTTAATCCGAAACCGGATTTGAAAAGACCCGCTGATAATATAACCAGTATCGTTTGTCTCGGACTAAAGGAAATGGGGATCAATTATAAAGACTTAATTACTGGTATCTTAGCGGATCGTATAGATAAGTTATTATCCAATGAAGAAGTGAATCTGTTTCAATTTCATCATTATAAAGGTGTATCTGCTTAAAGTTAATCTTATCGAAACATAGATGGTGATAGTGACATGCACAAGATGTGTATGTCATTTATTTTCTATAGAAAGGAATTTATTCATGTTAGAACGATCTGTCCGAAATAAAATATTCCTGCTTTTACGTACAACGTTGTTAGCACTTATAGGAGGAGCGATATTTACTTTCATACATATACCCTTGTCCTGGATGCTCGGCCCATTAGTATCAACTATTTTATGGAGTAAATTAACAGAACGTACCTTATATTGGCCGTCTTACTTGAATAAGATTGGCTTAGCCATTATCGGCTATTCAATTGGTATTTCTTTTACTTATCCAATCCTACAACAGATCGTCTTACAATTACCAATGATGTTACTCACTACAGGGACAATGGTGCTTTTTAGTATACTCATGGGTTATGTGATCGCAAAATGCTCAGAAGCTCATATGTTTAGTGGAATCCTTGGATCGATACCAGGTGGACTGATCCAAATGGTTGCATTAAGCCATGAATTGAAAGAGACAAATGAAGCAATTGTAACTCTTATGCAAACCATACGTTTAATGTCTGTGATTTTTATCGTTCCGTTTCTCGTAGTCAACAGAATTCTTGTACATTCAAATGTGAATGACAGTATGGATTTGACAATGATATCAATCCATAATCTACAACTTTCATGGATTCATTATGCAATTTACTTCGTAATTGTAGTGATTGGTTGTTGGGGAGCGGTTAAACTTAATCTGCCAATTCCGTTTCTTTTGGGTTCAATGCTTGTCACTGCTTTACTTGTACTTGTAAATTTTCAAGCACCACAACTCCCCAAATGGATGACTTATCTCGCTCAATTATTTATAGGTACAACAATGGGACTATCGATGAATCTGAAATTTAATAAAAATTTGGGGTTATTAGTGTTACTCACCGGATTATCGAGTATTGGATTAATTGTTTTATCATTCTTGGCCGGTAAATTTATATCTTTCATTTATCCCGTTTCTCTTATAACAGCTTTTTTGAGTACTGCACCAGGCGGTATTGCAGAAATGGGAGTCACAGCAATGGAGGTTCATGCAAATTTATCCGTAATCTCGGCTTATCAACTATTTCGATTGTTTTTCATTTTATTTATTATTACCCCTTTTTTGAAGTGGTGGTTTCAGAGGAGAAGTCTTCATGAAGCTAATAAAGGTTAAATCAAGATCGTCATTGCCTTATAAGATTTCATAACAACGCCTCGTTCTTTTTTAAAAGAAAAATTATGCGCCTTTCATAAGGCGCATAATAAGGAAATATTACAATGTATTTATAACCAGATAGAAAATGTCGAAGTTAATGCGAAAAGCAGTATTTCACATTTTAAACCTTTCGACTGATTGCGATAACTCGATTGCTAATTTGGATAATGTAGACGCAGAAGCACTGATTTCTTCCATTGAGGCTAATTGTTCTTCAGCAGCCGCAGATACATTTTGGGTTCCTGAAGCAAATGTTATTGCTATTTCTTTTATATTTTCCATTACTTGAACAACCTTTTCTGAACCTGCTGCCATTTGCTGTACGGAAGCCGATATTTCTTGAATTTGATTGAACACATTAGATATAGATTGTTGAATCTGACTAAACGATTCATCAATCTTCTGTACGTTTTGAATCCCGTTAATAACCTCTTTTTCACCTTCCTCACTATCATGAATTACATCGTTGATTTCCTTTTGGATTGTGAGAATGACTTCTGAAATTTGTTGAGCAGATTGAGCGGACTGCTCCGCTAATAATCTTACTTCATTCGCAACAACTGCAAAACCTCGACCTTGTTCACCGGCTCTTGCTGCTTCAATAGCTGCATTCAATGCAAGAAGATTTGTCTGATCAGCTATATTGGTAATAATATCTACAATCTTCCCAATCTCAGCAGAATGAGAACTGAGACGTTTTACTGCTTGATTTGTCTTATCGACAATAGTACTGATAACATTCATTTCATTGACCGTTGTTTGGATCGCTCGATGCCCTTCTTGAACCACTGAATGAGCCTGTGATACGGATTCAGAAACATTTTGCGCGTTTGCAGCTATTTGTTGGATATCTATTACTAAGTTATTCACTGTTTGAGCTGTCTCTTCCGTATGCTGTGCTTGCTGCTCAGATCCTGTTGCTATTTCCTGTATGGTATATACAATATGCTCCGTTGCTTGGCTTGTTTGTTCTGCACTTGCGGATAATTCTTCTGATGAAGCCGCCAATTGACTAGATGTATCAGACACCCCTAATATAATAGACCGAAGCGATTCGACCATAGAATTGAAACTATGGCTTAATTTGCCTAATTCATCGTTGGATTTTATATCTATCGTTTCAGTTAGGTCTCCCTGACTTATTTTTTCTGACGCGTTGATTAATGTTTTCAACCGGAGGGTGATTGAGCGAATGAAATAATAAGCTAAAATTGCGCCCAGAACTACAGATATGGCAACTACTATAAATGTTGTATGATAGATTGGTTTTGCCGCATCAGTGACTTCATATGTATACATGGTACCCGCAATTTTCCAACCGGTTAGTTTATTTGTTGCGAAAAATAATTCTTTTGTAAGACCGTCGGAACCCATATACTCGAATATTCCAGATTCCTGTTGAAACATCGGATCTATTTGTTTAAATGAGGCAGATCCGGTTTTCAGAGTGGGATGAACAACAATTTTTTTATTTTGATCTACAATAAATGCATATCCTTTTTCTCCGATATTCGCAGTTTTCACTGCATTCATCAACGTTTCCAACTTGAGGTTCACTGCTATGACGCCAGATCCATCATAAATACTTCTCGCTATAGTGACGACGAATTCATTTGTAGAAGGATCTGGGAAGGGATTAGTAACTATAACTTTCCCCTTATTATCCATAGCCTGCTGATACCATAACATTTTTCTGGGATCAAAATTATTTGGTAACTTTAATTTAGGAGAATCAATAAAAGATCCATCTGAAGTTCCTATGAATATACTTTCCACTTCTGAATGAAGGGACTTATATTGATCTAGTAATCCTTTCATCTTATCATCTTGAATAGAGTTTGCTGATACTTGCCGAGATAGTAAATCAATATCTTGCATTTTAGAACCGATAATGAGGTCAACATTATGGTTAAGAAGAGCTACGTTTTCGTTCGCACTTCGTAATATCTCATCGCTCACCTTCGATTCTGCTGTTTTATAAGACAAAGAACCAATTACAAGGCTAGGAAAGAGTAAGATTACCAAAAAAATTAATATTAATTTGTTTTTGATACTAAAATGAATTTTATTCTTCACCCTAAACCCTTCCTTTCAGTTACCTTATTTAATCTGAAGTTGGTATTATTAGCTACATAGTGTTTCACCAACCTTCGTAATAAGATTTGTGAATGAAATTAAAATGGCAACCTCTTAAAATTTCAAGGTTGCCATATATATGAGAAAGAGACTTTTTTCCAAACCGGATTCAAAAATTGATAATCACAGATTTAGGATCAAAAGTTTCTCGCGCTATTATATAACGGCAACCCGGCGGTCATAGGCTTTACTTACCCGTAGACCCGTGGCTTTGCGTCCCAGCATTTCTACTGGTTTGCCCTTAATACTATTATATTTTAAATTGTTGGGAAGAGATTACCATATTTAAAATTATAATGTTATTTGTATAAGTTATTTGAATATCTTATGTATATTTAGTTAAGCCTGATATACTGTATAAAATGGTTTCTCGATCATTAGGGATTTAAGAAGGAGATCCTCTAGTGATATACACGAATAATAACACTATACTGAAGAAATACGAAGCAGGCTGTTCACAGAAAACAGCGCATTCCTCCCACGCCTAAATGCGTGGGAGGAATGCGCCATTTCTTCCACTCCTTTCTACATTGAGTGATTGTTGTTGAGATTCCTGATGGAACACCGATTGACCGATGTATTGGTGTCGTGCGGGCCTCTGACCATGCCGACCACAATGCGGCTTGCGTAATTGTAAGTCGAGCTGCCATCATACAGCCATACGCGGTGTAGCGTAAGCTATAACTGCAAGCCCACGGCTTTAGCCGTGTGGTTTATGACTTGAAACATTCTCCATGTCGGAATGAAGTGATAATAAGGATTGTGCTAGATATAATAATTTATTAATAAATAATCAATGTAGACTACACATTCACTTATTACAATGATTACTGGCGTTTGAATAGATCTCCCATATTCTCACATCAAAAACCACTAGTAAAAATATACTAGAGGAGCGTGGTATGAAGCAAAAGGAACTTGCGGAATGAAAAGGACAGCGCACAAACGTGATTAGTGATGGTTAAGAATACGAAAGATTGATCCATCATCATTCAACCTCCCGTACCTACTATAGACTCTTACGTTTTTAGACGTAGGGGTCTACTACTTTTTTGAGAAATCCTAAACATAACTGCGCCCGAACACGCTTTATCGAAACTTCGGGGGAAGACAAACCAATGAAAAAAAAGACGCAGTCGTAATGACCACGCCTTAATGAGGAGTCAGTGGTATTATTATATCTTACATTTGTGGATTAAAAATAGAATCTGACGTGAATAGTTGCAAAATTATTTTTAAAATTATAAAATATTGTTGCCATCCCGAATACCTTTATTTTGCCCCTATTTCTCAAATAGGGGGTTTCATTTCTTATCATGTCTATGAGGTAGAGAGTAAGTAGGAATAAGTCTGCAAGACTTACGTTAAAGTCTTTCCTCTATAAAAGATCATTACAGGTAAAAATTCAAAGTTAAGTACCCTCAATAGATCCTCTCAGAAGCCATATCCTACAAGGGATTTCCGGAAACTATCAAATTCAAAAAAACGACAGACCTCTTGCTAGATTTTGCTTTTCATACCGATCTGCCTTCATAAAAACGACAAATGAGCTTCACAAAAATTACATTCTAATTTTTGGCCTTCAGTAAAATGACAAATATCATTCAGCTATATGACAATCTGTATGCAAGAAAAAGACAAAAGGGGTACTCAGAAGCGAAAAAGACACAAAAAAGGGAGCACTCCCACATGGAAGTAGCTCCTTCTGATGTGTTCTATGGATTTTTAGGCACGCCAAAACACACCATCCGTGGAATGGTGTTCGAACCCAATTTTTGTTATTTGTTTTTTAAAATTAGAGTTGTGCTACCAGATCATCAATCGATGCTTGCAGGTAAGCACGCGGGTATTGCACCGGATCTCCGTTGGCTCGTTTTTGAGCCAGTGTAATTCCGACCAGCCGCGAAAGCTGGATCATTTGATTCTCGTCGATCCAGTTTTCTTGGCAATAGTCATAGATGAAGCGAATGCAGGTATTGATAAAACGCCTGGATTCTTGATGCACGACTCGGTATGTACGCTTCGTAGCTTCAAGCGAATCTTTTAGATATTTGGCGATCTTACCTTTTGTGTTGCGATGTTTCACCTGTTCTTCACTGGCCAAGACTTTCACGATCGGTTTAAAAATGAACGTCTCACCATTGGGGCCTACTTGAATCACATAAGTGATGACATCCTTGAGCAGTTCCAATTTACGCTTGATACGGCATAGGAACGAGCCCAGGTATCTCTTCATTGAAACTTTACTGTAGTGTGCTTTTGCGTCTTCATTGCGTAGTTGGTCCAGCACTTGCAAACCGAAGAGAATGACATCAGCTACGTGATGACGCACACACTTCGCCAAGATCGAAATAAACTCTTTGGGGATGCGAAAATAAGAGCCTTCCTTCGCACGTAGAGGAGCATAGTCCGCGATCATGTAAAAAGCTCCTTCAACGTGGTAGACGAGTCCGGCATCAACTAGGTACCGAAAGCCTGTCCAGATCGTTTGCCTGGGGATCTTGGACATACGGGACAGTTCGGAATCGTCCCTAGCGAATTCGCCGGTATCTCCGTCGCAGATGAAGTGTAAGAGGACATAGACCGCGATAGCACTCGCGGGGAGTTTAAGAGCAGGAAGTTTTTGACGATTGAAAGTGAAAAATTTAGGGCCATCAAAATGGTATTTTTTTATAGCCATTCTTGTGGCTTATTTGCCGAAAAAAGATTGCACAAAGCCAATCCCTGTGGTATTCTTCTAATTGAAACCACAAGGTTGATAACAAGCGCTCAACTGGTCTGCCAACCAAAGCGCTTTTTCTTTATTACTTTTTCGGCTTAAAGCCTTTCCTCCTTTCATGGGGGACTTTTTTTTTTGCTCTTAGCTTTTTAGTAGTTTTATTGTGATCTTGATCTTTTTTGGTTTTTTCTTTTTTCTCTCTATCTCTTAAAAAATAAAAAGCAGAGCGCCGATCTGTTCACCGTCGCCCTGCCTGATTTTTTTTATCGTCAGGAAGGAATTCAGAAGTTGATGTAGAAATATCTACATACAACTTAATAACCGACGGTGTGTGTCGGCTATATCTAAAGTCACCGTGGCGAGCGGTGGCTTTAATACTTTCTATTCGCTATGAATTTGCCAATTCCTTCTCGCTCTACGTTGAATTTTCATAGTTCGACAAAATGTTCCTTTCAGGAAATCAAGGATTGCCTTCAAAGAACATAAATTCATAAAGTTCATCATAAGGATGGGAAATATAGGGTTAAAAAACTCATATTAGCATAATATTTTGAATTATAATAATAACAATATATTCTTGATTGGTCGAAAGGGTGATCTGAATGCGAATTAGTGAAGCCTTTCTGCATATAATCCGTGAAGCGAATGGTGAAATCCATCATACACAATTCAGGAAATGGGAAGCGCAGCTTCATCAAGCGGGACTCATTGAATACGTTTGGAAAGGAGAAGAGGGGAGTAAGGATTGTTATATTCGTTTGACCGAAAAAGGTAGATCTCGACTACAAAAAATAAACGTATAGTACTAGCCCATATCTGTTTCTAAGATATGGGCTTTTGAGCATGAAAGGGAGATATTCTGTTTAAGATACCCATTTACAATCTTCCGGGTTCTTGTTAGGGAGAAATCTTTTAAAAGATGTGATCCGTAAATTGTGATTTTCTGTTCGCTCCAAATACTGAATTTCGCAACAAAGCAAAGGTTCTACCCATTGAACACCATTTCGATCTCTGAATGTGTGTATTTGCTTCGCGACTCCTAAAAAAGCTTCCTTTTCCTCTGGTTTAAAGCCAAACTCCACTGTGGCAACCGGCTTATACGAGATAGTTGGAAAATGAAGTCCGACAATGAGTCCGAAATTCGGTTTTAGACGGTATCCCAATATGACTGCATCGATCGTACGGAAATTCTTGATTTTAACCCACTCTGAGCTTCGTGTATCCAAAAAATACTGTGATCGTTTATGTTTCGCTACAATACCTTCCCAATGGTTTTGTTTCGTCCATTCCAAGAGCCAATCACCGATCTCATCGACAAAAAGGGTTGATGTGATCACATCGCTAGGCTCAATGATTTCCTGAAGAATTTGCTTTCGTGAGATCAGATCATTTTTTATGTGATCCGTACCAATCGAATAGAGGACATCAAAGGCGATTAATGTCGCCGGCATTTGCTCGCTTGCAACAGCGATTTTAGCCGGATCTGTTAAGCGACCGCGATAATTAAAGTCATCAAAGATGGTTCGTCCGTCCCGATAACAAACGCCTTCACAATCAATAATGGCTTCGTTAACCTTGATGGCATCTGCAGCTGCTTGGAACTCCGGAAACCTCTCTGTAATCCGGTTCCCATGCCGGGTGAAGACTTCGATCTTTCGACCTTGCTTATGTAGAAGGCATCTCCATCCATCTGCCTTTAGTTCATAAAAGTAATCTGGGTTTCTGAGATCGAACGTCTTCTGCATGGAAGCTAACATCGGTTTGATTGGTTGGAAAAGCACAAGCACACACCTCGCTTGTGTATTTTCCCATGTGGAGAAATTGAATTCTACAGGGGATGAATGGAAGGAAAACCAACGGACTTTAAACCATTCCCATGTTTTTATGCTTCGTTTTTTGGGAATTTTATGGATAAGAAATGGGGGATGGTTATGCGATCGATGTGGAAAGGAAGTATTAGTTTTGGGCTCGTCAATATCCCTGTGAGTTTGTACAAAGCCACGGAAGATCACTTCACAAGTTTCCGCAGTCTACATGAAGAGTGCCGAAGTCCGATCCAATATAAGAAATGGTGTCCCGTATGTAACCGCGAAATCTCAAACAATGAAATCATCCGTGGATACGAATATGCACCGGGAAACTACGTCGTTCTTACGGACGATGATTTGGAAAAATTGCCTTTACCGACCTTGCGGACGATCGAGATCCTGCATTTCACCAATAAAGATGACATTGATCCGATCTACTTCGAAAAAGCGTACTATATCGGGCCTGGCGAGTTTGGGGCGAAGCCATACAAACTCCTTCATGATGCGATGGATGCCACGGGAAAGATAGCAGTCGTGAAGGTAGCATTCCGTACAAGTGAACATTTGGCAGTGATTCGACTCCACAACCGGGGCCTTGTGTTGAATATGATTCATTATCCGGACGAAGTAAGGAAGGAAGAAGGAGTACCGGGGATCACGGAGATCGATCATATAGCGGTCAATGAAGATGAACTTGAGATGGCCAAAACGTTGATTGAGCAGATTAGTGAGGCCTTTCGTAATGACTACAAAAGTAACTATGAGGAAGCTCTTAAGCAGCTGATTCAAGCCAAAATACAGAACATCGAGATCGAGGAACCGGCTGCTCCCCGTGCGAATAACGTTGTTGACCTCATGGAATCGTTAAAAATGAGTATTGAACGAATGAAATCACAATCTGATACGCCAGAAACAGTGAATGAAGCAACGGGGACTGATTTAGGAACGGCTATTGAACCGTCTCACACTGTATCAGAAAAACCAAGACGCAGACGGAAGAAAAGCAATGAGGAATCTTAAACTATTTCACCTGAATGGATTATTCCAGGATGCAGGGCGGGAATTCCCGCCCTAGCGTATATTAATTACATTTCGATTCCTTCTCAATTCGAGTGCCTGCAAAAAGACTTTATAGTGTTCCTCGCCCCAGGTAGCAAGACCATCTGCTAACGAAAACTGTTGGTTTCCATTCCATAAATTCAATGCTGCTTCTACCAGGCGATGAGTTCCGTTAATGGAGCGACCTTACCGCTCGTCTCTCCTTTATTACTTCGCTGGATAAAATCATCCGGATCATGAAGATAGTCGAAATACCAGTCGAATGGCCCATGCTCTTGTTTGGAGAGATCAAAACATTTAAATATTTCTGGGTGTGCGGCTATATAACATGCAGAAAGATACTCCGGATTTCTTTCTGATCCAGGCCACTTTGCTAGACACCTATCAAAATTTCGTTCATGTTCCTCGTTCACGAAAAACATCCCATCGCCTCCTCTAATAGTAATCATTCTGGTCAATTTTTTATTGTTTCATCCTCACTTGTTTTCATGCTTTTTAATCCTAAGTAAATTCCGAACAATACTCCCGATCCTAATACGATTTTCAACCCGAAATCGTAAACATCATTAGGTAGCCATTTGAAAGTTAGTCTATATAAGAGGCCCAAAACACATGAAATGAAAAGCATACACAAAACAATAGATAGGAAAGATTTGAAAAGAAAATCAAAGTGAAATCCAAATGGTATAACCTGCATTGATTCACCTCTTATTTATTTTTTATGATTCTGAGAGTTCGCCATAATGAAAACAGAGGGGGAGAACCCCCTCTGTTCAGCGTGAGGGCCATGAGAGTATCTGTGGTACTTTTTCACGCGCTAAAAGGTACCACTGCCTCTATTTTTATCCGAGCTGTATTGTCGAGATGGCATGTTTATAAAGAAGTTGTTGTTTTCCCATTTCGTTTATCAATAAGATCGTGAAATTATCGAACATCTCTATCGTACCTATCATTTGAAAGCCGTTTATCATGAAAATTTTGACCTTCTTTTTTGAAGTACGAAGATCGTTCAGAATTTTATCTTGCACGTTGATCTGTTGCTGCTTTGTTCCTTTTTTAGATGTTTCTTTTTCAACGGTTTGGTTCGCCATGATTTCCCCTCCATTATCTCCAATATAAGCGAAATGGAGGGGAAAGGGAAGGAAAATCATGCGCTAGGATATTTATCATTCCATAACGTCCTCCATAGATAAAAGGTAGCATAAGCTTTCCAGTGACCCCAATTCTTAGACCATTCCTCAACCTCCTGAAGGCTTGGTTTGTGTTCAAGTTGAAGAACATGCTTTAAGGCATTGTGTAAACCAACGTCTGTAATCGGAAACGCATCTGGATGTCGTAAACACCTCATGATGACGTAGTTGGCTGTCCATCGCCCGATCCCCCGGATCGCCATTAAATGCTTTTCAATGTCGGCTAAATCTGTATATTGATGCAAGATATCTTTAGACAATTTTCCTTCTTGCATAAGCTGAGCAACACCAAGAATATACTCTGCTTTATTCTGTGTAAATTTGAGAGGGAGTAAGTCTTGTACGCTTACTTTGACAATAGTTTGAAAAGTGGGAAACACCCAATAATTTTGTCCTTCCCAGAATACATACTCTCCAAAAGCTTCAACAAATCTTTTTTTTAATAAATAGGCGACATGAAGGCTGACCTGTTGTCCCATAATAGCCCAACAGAGGGCCTCAAACAAATCCAGCACACCAACAATGCGAAGCCCCTTATAACAATGGACAACGTTTTGTAGAATCGGATCTTCATCAGCCAATTGATAAAACGGCTCAAGATTTCTACCGAGATCGAGCCAGTTCATGATATAAAAAGCGGTTGCTTTACGAGTTTCTTCATCAGGCGTACCCATAGGAAATGACACAACAAGTTGATTCCTTTCTCTTTGAATCTGGAAGAGGACCGGTTTTTGAATCAACTTGATCACTTTGGTAATCGTCTTATGATCCCTATTCACAACATGTAAAATTTCATTGGGATTTCGATTCAGATAAAGAAGACACTCCTCATAATTGAAATCATCGGATAGGATAGAGACTCTCTTACCGTCATCCTTCCAGATCATTTATTCATACCTCCTCATATCAAAAAAAGGACACTAAAGCGTGTCCGTGGGCTCCTTTGGCATGCGAATTTTGGGGCTCAGATATTATTGCAGTGGATAGGTATCTAATTTCACAAACCTGAATCCTCTTTTTTTAGTTCAGGGACAACTGCCATGATTCCCTCGGCGGTGTCTTTCTCCTGATGGTTCATATGACATATAATGATAGATCCCGAAGTTGCGGTCAAGCAGGTGGCTTTGATTTGTGCAGTAGTGAAAGTGGCTCCGGCGTCTCCGATGGGCATAAGAAGGTAGTCGGCCGTTATTGGCGGTTCGTCTGCTTTCTTGTTAGCAGGCCAAACCGCTAATGGTAGAAGTCAGCCCCCGAAATCCCTTAAGAAGCTAATTGCCTCTTATGGGATTTTTTCATTAAGTCAGCGAGAAAAAGACCTTCTATTTTCGCTTCTGAGCGTTTTTTTGAAAGGGGAAGGGGTAACACATAGGGGAGATTTTCATTTGTTTAAGATGCTGTCAGTCTTTATAAATCGACTCCACCGCCTGAATCTTATCCTCTTCATTCGGGCGACTGTACCTCAAAATCATATCCGCAGAACTGTGTCCGCTTAACGACTGAATCACCGCAATGTCCTGATTGTCCCGTACCAACCCCGTGATAAAGGTATGGCGTAACTGGTGCGCATGAAACCCGTATTGCTCGATAATTCGCTGCACGGATCGTACGCTAATCCGTTCCATGCGATTGCTGAGAAACAGGGCAGGGTGGTTGTCGGAACGTTCCTCCAGATACTTGGTGAGTGCTCGGCGTACTTCGGCGTTCAAAGGAATGATCCGCTCCTTATTGCCTTTCCCAACGACCCGCATTTCGCCTTTTCGTTCGCTGATCTCAATATCCTCCCGGTTGAGCGCTACCAATTCGGAGACACGAAGCCCGGTCATCAAAAGGGTGGTGACAATCGCAATGTCTCGCTTGTTGCCGGTACGGTCCACCTCGCGCAGCAGGCGGTTGCGTTCCAGGCGGTCGAGGGCCTTGGGTGCCAATTGCTTGTAGTCAACAGGTTTCACCACAGAGATGTCCTCAATCGCTTCCTTTTTACCGGCCCACTTGCAATACTTCTTGATCGCGTTCCAGATCTTGTTGATCGTGGCCGCGCTTTTTCGTTTGCTCGTCAGGTAGTCGATGTATTGCTGGACATCACTCCTAGCGAATGACGTGAGATCGGCCCCGGTTCCTTGCAGCCACTCTTCAAATTGCTTCAGGGCGTGTGCGTAGGTACGGATCGTCGTCTCGGATTTTCCGCGTAAGGCTTCCTCGATAAACTTCTGAATCAAAGTTCCCCATATCTCCTTTCATATGTACATACCCGGGTCATTCTCTCCGATAAAAACCCCTTAAATAATTCTACGCCATAATTTTTGCCCGTTATTTTGGTGTTTACCAAATCCTGTTAACGTAGTGTCGGGGGGTTTCGGTTTTGGTCTATTTTCATCATAACATAGAATTGTCATTCTATGTTATAATTCTACGACGATACAACCCAGAAGTTTTTTGGAATCATTATAATTTTCGTTTACCTAATTATTATTGTTTTTAGTATATAATGCATTTCTATATTCAGGGAATTTTCGGTAGATGATGCTCTCCTAGAATGATTTCCGCCAACTTCATTCTAACCGAGAGTTTTTGACTATGGCTCTCTTATTTTTAAGAGAGTCCATTTTTACACATAATATCGGACTCAACTAGTCTGCGATCCGTCAGTATAAATGATCCAATTGACATATAATTATAACTTTTACTACTATTAGGTTATTTTAGAAAGTAATGAAGCCGGTAATCCCTAGAGTAGGAAAAACTGGCTTTTAGTTGGTATGAAGCGACGAGTTGGTAAATTGAGGTAGTACATGCTATGTCATAATCTAGGAAAAAGAGTTTAGTACACAAAGGTGCAGCTAAAAAACTCTTGTTAATGGGACCCTTAAGTAACAAAAAATAGGGTTACAATCGGAAGATAAAATGACCGAAATTGTAACCCTATATTTTATGCCTTTTTAAGACTATTGTTTAACCGAAATCCCCAATACTTTTACAGCTTGATTAAGGCTGTCACGACTCGTTTTAATCGCACTTATTGTTTTGTTTTTATCTTGGCTATGAAGGGCTTCTTCTAATGAGTCAAACTTATCATGTATGTCATCGTATACGGTTGCATTTTTCTCTTTTACCGCAGGAAGAATGGCTGAGTGAAATTCTTCGTGGAGCTGTTCGAATAGTTTTTCGGCACTTTGGAAATCACCTTTATTCACATCGGTTTCGATTTTTGCAAGACCGTTAAATTCATCTTGGATGGCTTTTTCTTTTTGAGTATTCGTCGGTGCATTTGATTGATCTGAGTGATCATGTGTTGCCCCTGCTTCATGGGAATGATCTTGTGTTGGTTGTTGTGACGTACTGCATCCTGTTTGCCCCAAACCAAATAATAGGACTAATGAGATTGTTATCAAATTCTTAGCTTTCATCATTGATCATTTCTCCTTGTTTTTCGTTTTATTACTATGGGTGTGATGCTCTTTCCTTTGAACCATATCCATAACCCCGTCACACTTAAAACAATCATACAAATCGATCCTAAATCAGTAAGCCATACAATAGAGATGTTCCCCACAGTCCCAGAATGAAGTCCAAAAATAAATTTCTGCAACCTCATTTCGGTATCTGAACTATAACCGATTAATGATCTATGGTTCAACAATAATCCTGTTATCGCCATCATTAAAACGAGGACAGAACCAATAATTCCCGCTATACGATGGATTATTCTTATAACATGGTACATAACGAACTCCCAAAAACATAATTATTCAATTTTTTACTATTATTTACAGCGCGTATGATGTTCATTTACCTTCTCATGATTTTCTTGCTTTTGTTCTTGATTTGTTTGAAATTGAGAAACCATATGCCTTTCGTCATCCCCTTTCTTCTACCATTAAATGTAGTCAGATATGTAATCAATAACATGACCCGATAGGGCTATTATTTTGACTGAAATATGAACTATAAAAAGTACGTAGAAATAATTATTCTGTCAAATACGGCCACACCTGTATTTGGATCGGCATCCCAGGCCACATCCGGTGTACCCCGCTATTGACCAACTACTCTGCTCTAATTACGAAAGTTATTTTGAATTATTATAATTTTCTCGTGTATATCTTTATTATTTTGGTATATGATGGTATTATTTATAATAGGAACTTTTTGGTGAAAATTGCTTAGTGTATGTCGATACGGAAAGAAAAAGTCGAGTTTCTTCCTTATTATATATAGTAAACACGATAGGAGGATTGATGAATGCCCGGACAAATAATCAATGTTTTGTTATCTCTTGGAGTTGTTATTGTGCTTGGGAAAAGTATCGATTGGATGTTGAGAAGAATCTTGTCTCCAATTTCATAAATGAACTATTGAAGGTGGAAATATGGATGAGAAACGAATCGAACGTATTGAAGATCAGATGAGCCAGTTAAACCGGATGATGGCGAGTATCCATCGGGAGCTGGTTGAGATCAAATTGAACATGAATCAGAAACTCGATCAAATACTTGAAAAGTTGGACGATAACCATAAATAAAGATGCCACTTTTCCTCGTGGCATCATTGAAACGCATCTTCAATATCAATGATGACGTCAAGCTTGATCCTTATAGTCCGTTCCCCTAGCATACTGAGTCCTACAAGCATCCGAGTAGATACGTCGATTTTCTTAGGAAGGACATGCACCCGTTCAATTCCTTCCGGATGAAATACGTGAATGGTGATAAGTTTCTCATCCTGCAGGGCTTCCGATAATTTTCGGCTCATCTCTTCTAATTTATCGGGATCGAGGGTCGGCTTTTTCAACAAACGCTGCTTTCGCTCATACTCTGTGATCGCCGCCCGATGCTCCGGCAAAATCATGCGAGAACCTTCCCAAAGTTTATTTCCGCGTTCCGCAAGTGACGCCCGACGAGCCACAAAGATCACCTCTTGTCTGTGTTAATGAAGATTGATACCATGTTTTTGCTGCTGATATACAACCCCTTTGGAAAAGACATGACGCGGGTTTGCGCTCATGTCTTTTTACGCATAGTGCCCACCGATTTTCGAAGCTCTTTCAGGAAGAATGCCGGCTTTAGTGAGAGAAGCGCAACGCATCAGAGCAGTAGAACCGTACTTGGCACGGATTCTATCCATTGTGTATCCTAGCGCCCGCTTTCTGACCTTATCGTTGAAGAGATCTAGCTGCATTTCAGTATCATCCGCTAAGTTGGTTACCCCCATTCCAACGGCACGAACGGACGAACCATACCAAAATTTCCGAAACACATGGAGAACCCCTCTGTAAATGTCCATTGTTATGTTCGTATGGGTAGGCAAAGAAAAGGAACGGGCGAACCCGTGGATCATATCCGCGTCCCGCACGTAGACGTTCACCGTCTTTCCTGCTTTTTTCATCGCCCTCATTCGTCTACAGACTTCCTCAGTCAGCTCCAAGAGTACAATCTCGATTTCGCGTTGATCCTCATAATCTCGCGCTAGGGTAATGGAGTGTCCCACGCCTTTCATCGCATTTTGAAAGGTCGTTGGCGTCACAGGAGAGTAGTCGATCCCGTTTGCGGACAAGTGATACACTTCACCCATGAGGCCCCACCGCTTGACCAGGTGACGCTTTGGATACTTGGCGAGATCACCAATCGTCAAAATTCCCATACGAGAAAAATTGTGTTCCATACGGCTGCCGACGCCAAAAAGATCGCGAATCGGCAAAGGCCACATTTTCGTCGGAATGTCATCGGGCGTCCATTCAGCAATCCCTTCCGGAGCTTTCTTCGCTTCTACGTCTGCGCAAACTTTGGCGACGAGTTTATTCGGGCCGATCCCGATGCTACAACGTATACCTACCGTATCCATGACCGCCTGACGAAATTGCCGAGCCACTTCCCAGGCGTCACCCCAAAGTCGTTCTGTTCCCGTGGGATCAATAAAGAGCTCGTCGATTGAGTAGACCTCCACGAGATCCGTAAACTGTTGGGCGATAGACATGATATGAACCGAAACATCGATGTAGAGCTGCATATGCGGACGCACAACAATAGCCTGTGGGCATCGTCCAAGCGCTTCTGCAAGAACCATAGCTGTCTTTACCCCGTAGGCCTTCGCTTCTTTTGAAACCGCGAGCACAATTCCATTTCTCGTTTCAGGGTTACCGGCTACGATCACCGGTTTTCCCCGCAGACTTGGGTCACGGGCTTGTTCGACACTGGCATAGAAGGAATTCATATCGCAAAGAAGAATGCGCCTGTTCTTCATTATGATTCCCCTCTCAAAAAGCGAACATGTATTCTTATTATTACGCGAACACACGTTCTGTACAAGGGGTAAAATTTGTCTTATTATAATTCCAAAAGGGAAACATTTTGCTTCACGCGGGGGTTTTCGTATTTTATCTTAAAAAAACAAAAGGAGCTACCAAGGTGGTAACCCCTTATTTTGAATCAGTCATACTTTTAATGAATTGTGCAAGTAAAGAAAGTTGTTCCGGTGACAATTTTTTAACGGCCAACAAAAGGTCCTCAAGTTCTTCAGAAATATTCTCAAGATCGAAGCAAAAAAATCCACTCAAGGTGACTTCAAGGGATGAACATAAAGTAATGAGTGTGGATAAAGAAGGTGTTAGATGATTATTCTCAATTCGAGAGATCGTTCCACGCTCGACACCACTGAGATCCGCTAATTCGGATTGAGACAATCCTTTTTTTTCACGTAGTTCCTTTAAACGTGCTCCAATGTCAAACATAAGACACCCACTATTTAAAAATTGCTGGACTACACTCATTGTAACAACTGAAAATATCATATATTGTGTTAATATAGACATTTTTTGTTGACATGTAGCGTAATACGCTACTAAAATGGAAATATGGAGGAAATACCTTGTATTGGGAAAACATTCGACGCTTGAGGCAGAAATTGAATCTATCACAAAGTGAATTGGCAGAACGTGTAGGAGTTCATCGTACGACGATCAATCGAATTGAGAAAAGAGCATTACAACCTTCGTTGGATCTCTTGGAGAGAATTGCGAATGTCTTAAAAGTTCCCCTAGCGGAACTATTACGAGAGGAATAGGGGTGATGAATCGTGGTTCAATTATCAATTCTTGACGATATGGTTCAAACACCTTTTACCCTGAAAAGCAATGATAGCAGACGAATAGTCCGTAGAAAGAAACTAAAATCCGCACGACTGGATCATCAATTAACGTTCGATGAATTAGACTGGGTGGTGATATATCCGGTTCCTAAAACCAACAAACAGTTATTGCAAGAAGCACGTGAAAATTTAATTAAAATGTTAAATCAGTGTGACCTTTGCCCCTTCCGTAAAACACAAAATGATGTTCGAGCGGAAGAATGTTGGTCATGCACTCATCGTCTCAAAATGGAGGAAGTAGCCAAAAATGTGGAGTTTTTAATGTCGAAAATCAGAAAAGAACGTCGAAAAATGGCGTAATCTATCGAAAAACCGAAGAATTGTGTAAAAAATAAAGAATTTCGACATGGACGTTCACATATTTACCGATAAATGCTAAAATCAAGATAATAAATTTTAACAATGACTTTTGTACTACCTATAAAAGAGAGGAGGAACTACGAATTATATGATTTTAGATCTTGTTGAAATATCCGAGGAGGCACGGAGAAAAACCGTTAAAGTTTTGTATCGCTACTGTGATATTAAACTAAGCCTAGAGGTATTAGGCAACAAATATCCAACGCTTGTTCCTCGGTATTATGACAGGGAAGTGGGAAATAGAGACTTGCCAATTTTGCGTGAGCTTACAGCCATCTTAGAAGAATGCAAAATTGAAGAAGGAAAAGGTGAAGAATATCTCCATAAAATATATGAAGCGATGAAAATTTATCGTCCGGAGATTTTAAAATACCAATCCACTACTGAAAGCTCGGCCTTACAAAATGTAGACGAGGAAACCGTGAGAACAATTGAGGAGAGAGTGGAGTGGATTCGTACTTTAGAAAAGATTCTTGAACATTTAAGTGAAGAAAAATATTTCATCATAAAATACCGTTATCTAGAACCACCTGGCAAGAGAAAAACTTTAGATGAAATAGCTAAGATCAAGAATATGGGGAAAAACAAGGTTACAAGACTAAAAAAAGAAGCGCTAGATAGCATAGCTATCGCGCTTGGAATAAACTAAACCCAAGTAAATTATATAACAATGTAGCGTAATACACTACTCATATATCCTTAATTTGTATAAAAAGTTGTCTGTTAAAGACAACTTTTTTTATGTCTTATTTTTATTATAGATTCACACAAGGGAATTTTATGGGGAATTAATAGGGAATTTTATGGGGAATTAATAGGGAAAAAATCGGGATTGACTTGGTGATGAAAATCTATTAATATGATATTGTGGCAATAGTAGGCGAGTTACATAAGGATATAAAAGCGATCTGCATATGCAGGTCGCTTTTTTGTTTATCGCCGGAAAGGGGGGATAAGAGTAAAAAATTGAAATGAAAGGAGGGATTGCGTGTTATTTACGATTCCAGAAAAAGTTCGTATCGGTCTCGTAGTATCGAGGGATCTACGAGAAATCTTAGACTTTGTTGCCAAAGAAAAAGGGATGAATCGTTCGAAATACTTGCGCGTACTCATTTACGAGCAGCTAGCAAAAGAAGGGAGGCAAATAAACGATGAAATGGAAACAGGCGTTAGCAGCATTGGCTGTGTCTAGCATCGCTTTTGTCCCTGTGGCTGTTAAACCGGTTCCTGTACAAGCAGCCACACAGGTTATGGAGCTGGCGGAAGGCGGAACAGCGAATATTCCCGGAATGCCTTCTCCAGACTTTAATAGCGGGAGTGCAGGTTTTCAGCAAGATAAGAAAGCCGGTGATTATTTAAAAGACAAAACCATGCTCCTATTATCGATCATTTTTGGATTTGCTACGGTGGTGGTGATCATCCTTGGAGTCATTAAAGGAATGAAACTTTCAAGCTCGAATGCAAGAAATCGTTCGGATGCGATCCACGATCTCATGTGGTGGGCGCTAGGAGCAGGAGTTTGTTTTGCTGCCGCCTTAATTACCGGTATGGTATATGTCTTCTCGACTGGATCTTGATGTCCTATGAGAGTCCATTCGGTACCGGTACAGTTAAATGAAGATGAGAAGATTATCGGCGGGCGGCTGACTTTACGCCAAATTGGTTTTTTGGCGAGTGGAATCCTGGTATCTTGTTTCCTGCTCTTTTTAATAAAGTGGATACACTGGACGATTATCATCACCGTAATTTCCATACTTCTCTATCAAACGCTCAAGTTCACCTTCTTTAAGAAATTCGGTTGGGATTATTACATCTACTGGATCAAACTTCGCCGTTGTAAAAAGCGGAGAAGTGAATGGATCTTTCGGAAGGGTAGCCCGACCATGAAGGGGGTGAGTGATTGATTGCGTTTGTTCTCATCATGCTCCTGATCGCTGGTATTGCGTTCGGAGCTATTTTTTATTTCTTCCGTTGGTTAAAAAAGCAAAATCCGACGAAAGGTGCGGTTGAGCCATCCGATGAACTGCCTACGGTACAATCCTACTTCGGCATCAAGGGAATTGACCGGGGGATCATGATCCTTCAAGGCGGGAGGTATCGGGTATTTATCGAAGGAAATTCCTTGAACATCCCGCTCATGTCGGAAGAGGAGCAAATGGCTTTGGAGAGCCGTTTTGCTTCTCTCCTAGCGCGAATCAATTTCCCGATTCAGATTTATAACCAAAACCGTCCGCTAGACATGGAAGAAGTCATGGCGTCCTTGTCGGATCAGTATGACCATGCCCCAGACAATCTTCGTGAGTATGCGGAGTACCTGAAAGAATATCTGGCAAACCTCACGGAAGTCCAGCCGATCTGGGTGCGTCGCAAATTGATTGTGATTACACTGGATGACCCAGACGCAAATATGGATGAAGTTATCAAGGTTTTGGATGGACGAGCCCGTCTCATTCTTTCAGAACTTGAAGCCTGCGGGATTCAAGCCCGTTGCTTGAACACGGAAGAAATTGCACAGGTATGGTACACGTTCTTAAATAAAGATCGCGTACTGACACAACCGTTTCGCAATATCGTTGAAGCCGGACATACGACCTCGCATGTAGGGGGTGATTTGCTCATTGAAACGGCTTAACTTAAATGCTCTTTTCAAGAGAAAGAGAAATAAAACGGATCGTGGAAATGAGCCTGCTGTTACCAATCGGCCGTCCCTCTTGTCAGGCATCTCGGATACGGTGGATGTCATCAGTCCGGACGGATTGTTCTTTCCCGATTGGAGAGAACTCTTGGAGAAGAAACGCGGGTATATCCAAACCAACGGGCGTCGATACACACGGATCTATCAAATCCTGCAACATCCGTCGCAAGTGTACATGGGATACCTTAACGACCTGTATTCGATTGGAGATGTAGATGTTTCCATCCATGTGTTTCCCGGCGATCCGGATGAGGATGTGCAAGAGCTCACGGACTTGCTCATCAAGCTGGAAACCACGTTGTACGCGGCGGACGGAAGGCAAACCTCCAAAGATGCGCTGATCGAAAAGTCACTGATGGATACGCGGGATTTACGGGACAACATCTCTCTGAACCGTGACCGCATGTTTTATGTCTCCACCTTTATTTCCGTTTCCGCTCTAACCTTGGAGGAATTGGATCGAAAATCTGAGGAATTGGAACGCTTAGCCGGACGAAAGATGATGAGGATCGGGGAGACCTTCTTAGAAGAAGACCTCGGACTGATCGCCGCTTCCCCGTCAGGAGTCAATCCGATTGTCGAGAATCATTCCAACTTTAATCTGGCGGCGGGAACCGCGTTGTTCCCATTCGATAGTCCGGAACTCACCCATCCCAACGGAACATTCCTTGGGCGTAACTGGCATACGGGCGCACCTGTTTTCTTCAATAACTTTATTGGAGGAAATGAGCTTCCAGCGATTCACATGAACGTATTCGGGCGCACCCGTTCCGGAAAATCCACGTTTGTCAAACTCTTGATTTCCCGCGACGCCTGCCGGGGAATCATCACCTGGGTGTTTGATCCGGATGGAGAATACGGGGATGTGATGGATCGGATCGGCGGCAAAGAGATCAAGCTCATGCCGGGAAAATTCTGCGGGTTCAATTTCTGCGATGTGGAAACGGATGAGGTCGAACAAATCAATCATCTACTGTCCAAAATCGAAGAAGTCAAAAGCGTTCTCTTATATATGATGGAACAGGACGGTCGTTTTCCACTGACACCGGAAGAAGAATCGCTATTGCATCAAGCCATTCAAGAGGAGTACGAAGAGAAGGAAATTACGGATGACCCCGATTCGCTTTGGGAAGAAGACCCGCGTGTGGGCGCGGTAGGGCTGCGGAAAAAAGAAATGCCGACCATCTCATCCATTCACCAGCGATTACAATCGTATGGGAAAGGTGCAAACCGGATGGTCACCCGCTTGATTCCTTACCTTCGTGGATCGGCCATGGGGATCTTCGATGGACAAACGGATGTCTCCTTGGATCAATTTCCAGCGGTCAGTTTCAACCTCAAGGCACTCGATACGTTGCAAAAACTCCGACCGTTGGCGATGCACATTTTGCAAAACTACACCTGGGAGAACTTCGTCAAACGCCGTTTGCACCTCAAAAAACGGGTGGTCTTTGATGAAGCCTGGCTGTTTACGAAAATTCCGCAGTCCCTGAATTTCTTTGAACAACTGGCACGGCGGGCCGCCAAGCGAAACACTACGTTGACTCTGGCGACCCAAAACATTCGGGAATTTACGCGAAGCGACGAAGGAAAAGTCGTCTTAGCACAGGCTGGGGTAACATTGTTGTTCCAACAGCAAAGGAGCGATTTGCGGGCCATTCAAGAACTGTGGGAACTGCCAGACGGACAGGTGGAATTTATTCGTCGCCTCAATGTCGGGGACGCATTGATGCGAATGGGCGAGCAAGCCACTGCTATTCACGTAGAACCGACCCCCTATGAAGAAGAATTTGTGTTTACCACGGCCGGAGAATGGGGGGTAGCGCCGAAAACTCAAACCGCTACCGCCGACGAGGTGAATGAATTTGCAGAAACGACCGTTTAAAACGCTTCGTCGGATTGGAGCATGGACGCTATCCATTGTGATCTCCACGTCTTTGTATTATGGTGTGGCCGCTCTTTCCGCGAAGGCGAACAGCGGATTAAATGATTCCTACACCCAGCAAGATGCGGGAAGTGCTTTGAAAAATGCGGTCGATAACTCAGAAATCGGTCAGATGGTGAAGCAACAGCAAGAGCAACAAGACAACTCGGCTGTGAGCAATTCAAATTCAAGCGATTCTTCTTCAACTTCTTCATCATCAGACACGGGTTCGGACGACCGAAAAAACAAAGAGCGTGAGGATTCGAGCTTCACCGGTCGCATGATCGGTGATTTTTTTGACGAGATGGGGACAACTCTGGCGAAAGCAGGATTTACCACGATTGATAAGCTCGTTTTTGGCCTTGATCCGGCATCCATTGCTGTTTTCGCTCAGCAAGGAAATGCCAACGAATTCGATGCGATCAGCCCGATTTATTACGGCTTTTTTGCCCTCTCCTGGGTGTTGTTGATCGGCGTGGTGATCAAAAACGGGCTTCACATCGCTAGGGGAAAGAATAATCCTCGTGTTCGGGCAAGGATCGGGGATTATATGATCGACCTTGGAGTCGGCGTTCTCCTCATCTGTTTTTCATGGTTCATCGTCTATTACTTGGCGGATTGGAACTCGATTCTGATGCGTTTTGTGGCACCCAATTTCTCGTCGAAGTCGGAACTGTCATCCCTTGAAGTCTATACGGGAAATTACGCGACCAGTGCGTTTGTTCGATTGGTGCTGATCGGGATGTCGATCTTTATCAACATCCTCTATGTGTGTCGGAAATTTATGTTGATCGGCTCTGTCATGATTGGTCCCTTTGTGGGACTCGGATGGGCGTCCGGGAATAAAAGACCGTTTGGCATCTGGCTGAGTGAAACGATCACGAATGCTTTTCTGCCTTTTTCGCATGCCTTGGTCTTTAGCATGTACTTTCGGCTATTGGATTGGTCGAATAAACACAATGCCGGCCTCATGAACAAGTGGTGGGTCGCCCCGGTCGTCATGTTTTTCCTGATCCCCGTATCCGCGTATTTCCGGCAGTTCTTCACCGCGCTGATCTACGGACTGATGGGACAAAACGAATCGTATGCCGCGAAAACCGACATGATGGGGATCACAGGCATCAGAGGGATGGCGAATCTCGTAGGATCGACCTTGGGGAGCTTTGCAGGAACGAGTCTCGCTATGAAATCTCAGGGGTCAAAAACGCAAACCACTTCCAAGCAGACAAGTGGAGGAGTAGGTTCTTCTTCTGTTTTGACAAACGTAGGAGCGCCGTCGATGGGGACATCCGCCACGCAAAATACGGGACTCGGGCAACCTTCGCCAACCGCTTTATCCACGCTTAGCGCTACCAACCCCACTTCTTCCGGCATGAGCGGAGGAGTCGTGGGAAGTGCTTCGATGGATGGTAGTCCTGGTGCAGGAAATACCCCGTATTATTCGTCTCCTAGCGCCATGAACGGACAAGAGAAAGGTACCGTTATCGGACAAGCAACCGGGCAAGAAGGGGCAAGAAACACACCGCCTGGTATTCACCGGATGAATCAACGGATCGCACAAGGCCACAGGATCGGCTCAAAAGTTTTGGGCGCAACCGGGAAAGTGCTTGGCGGAGCGACAGGACTGGCGATGGATGTGGCAGCAACGGCAGTCACCGGACGTCCGACGAACTTTCGCGGGGCACTTGCCAATGCCGGTTCAGCCATGGGTCAGCGTGTGGGAGCAACCGTTGGCGGTATAGGTGGAGCGGGAGTCGGGATTCGTCAAAGTATTCGTGAGCAAAAACGAATGGCTCAAGAGCAAGGAATGCGACTCACGAATCGCCAGGCATTTCACCAAGCGATGGGCTTCCAACAACCGCATTCCGGTTCGGTTCAATTGGACATGGCTCGTTCTCGTGCCGCAAGAAATCAATTTATCGGTACGATGGCCGGTTCCGCATTCAGCCCGAATGTTTCCGCGAAACTGGGTAACTACATGGCGGAACGTACGATGCGAAGAAGCCTGGAACGGTTGAGTATCGTGAAAATGAGATGATAAACGATGGATGGTAGATGGTTGTACAATCAGGCATCAGCACTCAAGAAAGCGGGTCAACGCCTGATCCGTAAGATACTCGTATGGATACTGGCTACCTTTGGTCCGATATTACTTCTATTTATCATGGTCTCCATCATCTTTGGAACCTTCTTCGGGGGAATCTCCACGGGAGATTATGATGCGGACAGCTCCTACAACGCCCAGGATGAAAATTACGCCAAACCGTATAAAGAGGAAACGGACAAGGTAAACCCCCCCATTATTAGCTTTAATGAGTTGGAACGTTCCTATCTCCTTCAATGGGGGCTTGTTTATGGAATAGATACAACGGGGGTAAACCGAAATCTTGAATTGAAAATCCGTAAAAGCCACGCAAAAAACATTGCGGAGGATCTAGCACCACACTTTAGTTATGAGGATGACACAAAAACCGTTACGATTTCATGTCCCGATGGAACGAGCACGGAAGTCATTCCGATTAAGAAGCTCATGAAAGTAGATACCTATGATGGAATTACGACGTTTCGGTACGATGAACGAGAAAAGGTGACCTTTAAGTCTGGAGAATGTACCGTGACCATTGATCAACCGAAGTTGACCGGAATGAATTACAAGCAAGACTTTACACGGTTGGATAAAGCGATTAAGGAGTATACAAACCGAAAAGAAGTCACGGAAGATGACCGCTCCTGGGTGCTGCAATTTGCCAAAGGATTAGACGAAAAACAAGAAAATCTGGACTGGCTATTGGAAAAACGTCTATTTACCCCTTATCTTACCGGGTACATTGGAGAAGTCCCGACTTACTTGATCCCGATCTTCCAATCGGCGGCGAAAAAATACAACGTTCCTTTTGAACTGCTTATGGCGATCGCCAAGCAAGAAAGTACCTTTAACCCGGAAGCCGTCGGTCCTCCATTCCAAGAAAATGGCCAGATCATCCGTTGCTTGGGGCTGATGCAAATTCACCCAAACACATGGGCGAAATTCAAAGTCGATGGTGATGGAGATGGACAAATAAACATCTTTGATGCTGCCGACAACGCTTTTACTGGAGCCCATTATTTAAGGTATCTCATTGATGAATATCACGGAGATCTTCATAAGGTACTGTATCAGTATTCCGGTGGATCAGAAACTTACGTGAACAATGTATTGGGGATGGCAGATACCTTCAAAAAGTTGCTTTCTGCTCCTGCAAGTTCCAGCGGTTATCTCTGGCCTGTACAAGGGACATCGGTGCATGACATCACGCAGTATTTTGGAGAAAACGGGCATCGGGGATTGGATATTGGGGCACCGGAAGGAACACCTATACTGGCTCCGGTCTCGGGTGTGATTAAAACGATCTGGACGGCCGCGCAAGACGTAAACGGAGGCAACTCCATTGTACTGCACGGGGTGGACGGGAACGACTGGTACTTTGCTCATCTAAGTGCTCACAAAGTCCATGTAGGCGAAATCGTCGGGCAGGGGATGATCATCGGGCTTGTCGGACAAACCGGACATGCGACAGGGCCGCATCTCCATTTGGAATTTTGGGCGAACGGAAACATCAATGACCGACGAGATCCGTTGCCTGTATTGTTAGGAAAATGAGGAGGGTGACATGAATCCAACAAATCTACCTGCGGTGAATCCGGAAGATGTGTTGAAAGCCGCAAACCACGGAAACATCCCTTCGATTTCGACCGTCGTGAATCACTGGATTCACGGGGGAATCAGCGGTTACGAATTAGTGATCTCCATCATCGTGGTTCTCGCGGTTTTTGTGTGTTTTTTCGGTATTATCCTCGTATTGTTTGGCCTCGTTGCCAACGATTCGAAAATCAAACGATGGGGATGGGGAAACATTGCCGGTGCGTTTCTCATGACGGGATTTTCGGTCATGGTACCCATTATCGTGGAATGGATACGAGGGCACGTAATGCCACACTAAATCATGAGGGGGGAATGCTTTGAAGACTGTTTTGGTTGCCAATAAGGAAAAATCCCTGAATAAGGCGCTGCAAGAAGTATGCAACGTGATCAAAGTCGTGCCTTATTCGGACGGGATTCTGCCTGTAGTATTGGAGACAAAGCCGCAAGTTGTGGTTTTGTCTCCTTTTTTGCCCGGCAAATTGGGACCGGAGCAGGTCATTTTTGACCTCACAACCCTGGATGAACCGCCCCAGATTATCCTTCTGGCGGGTAATCTGGACAAAAACGATCCACTCATTCAAGAAGCGATCAGCAGTCAAATTTTTGATATTGTCTTTAACCCGCCGAAAGAAAAAGATCTTTTAGAGGATATGGTTAGGGAAATCGTGGATCGCATTGAACATCCACGGAACCGGAAGCGAATTTTGGAGGAACTCGGTATTCATTCTCGTAAACAGGTGCCTGTCACGAAGATCGAAACGATCATGGAACGGGCACAAGAAAGCCAAGAGGTTGAAAGTCCTGCTCCTATCCAGTCCGCGGCAGAAGAGGATGAAATCGATGAACCAGACGGACCGTCCATATGGACACCTTCATTGCCGCGCACACATAAGCCGTATATCGTGGCGGTTTTATCGCCAACCTCTTGCGGTTCAACGTTCATTGCACAAAATGTAGCGGCAACGCTTGCATTAGAGGATTATCATACCGCACTGATTGATCTGAGTGAAAACCGAGCCCTGCATCTTTGGTTTGGAAGAGAAGTGAGCAATCAATCGTTTTTTGACCTGATGGAGCACGGAGAAATCAATGGTTCCGAGACAACGGTACAAGGTCTCGAAGCATTTACCTCTCCTTATTCGGAAGAAGATCGAATTCGACTGTATGGGGACGTGGGATGGATGGATACGGTAGAACAACTGCCCTACGAGGCGGTTGTCTTGGATTTTTCCACTGCATCGAATTGGAGAAAAGACCTTTTATCCAATATGTTGGAACGGTGCGATGAGGTCTTGATCGTAGCCGATATGGATCACGCGAGGATGCTTCAGTCGCGCGTGATGTGGGCGTTTCTCTCTACGAGACAAATTCCGATGCGTCTATTCATGAATAAGTGGATGCCTGATTATCTGCCGTGTGATGAATCGGAATTGGCCCCTATCCCGGCCTCTCATCATGTGCCGTTTCTTCCGGATGTGTATCGCTCTATTGCCTATGCGATTCCGTTGGCGGCACTTTTGCCTTCCACAAAATCCTATTTCATGTTGAAAGACCTACAGCGGGTATAAAGGGGGATGAAACGTGAAGGTTTTGCTCTTTGACATTAACACCACACGCTTGCAGACCACCTATCAAGCGCTAGGGGAACGATATGAGGTTACGGCCATTCAAACCGAGCAAGAACTGCTCGAACAAATACCGAATCACCAAATCGTGATCCTTCCAGAAGAAATCAACCTCGATTTTGTCGCGGAAAAAATTCGTCGATTTCCCGCGACTTTCTTTTTTATCGTCATGATGAAAAAGAAAGTCGAATTGGTGCGAAATTTCATGGCGGTAGGAGTCAAGGAGTGTTTCAAATTTCCGCTGACCTTGGATGCGTTTGAAAGAGCCATTCAAGCATACGGACTTTCAGAGATCATCGCATTCAGACAGGAAGTCGCTCCGGCTGCCGTAGCGCAGGTACAGGAACCCCAACTAACGGAGCCGATCTTGGAAGAACCCCAAAGGGAAGAAATTGCGGAACCCCAACCGGAACGCAAAGTGAAGATCCGCAGAAGTTTATCGGCAATACAAAAGCAGGAGCCACAAAAGGAAACAAAACCGGTGCCGCAGATAGAAACAAAGCCTTTACAACAGGTCGTAGAAACACAAGTATCAGCTTCCCATCCAAGAATCACACAACCGCAATCCAGGCCGCAAACCAAAATGCCGTGGGATGCGGAGGGGAAAACTGACTATTCGGCCCCCAGGATGCAACCGATTGTGCGTCAGGAAAGCGCTGAGGAGGACCGGCAGAAAAAGCGATCGCTTTTGCCGTTTAAAAAGAAAGCGTCGGTGCCTTCTTATTTGGACGAGGACACTCCGTATCCGGCGTTCGAAAACCGGATGACACAAAGCTATTTTGCGCCGTCTATGCAACAGATTCTGGCGATTACCAGCGCGCGCGGGGGCGTAGGAAAGACTACGATCACATACAATCTGGCTGTCCTAGCGAAACAACAATTGGGGCTGCGTACCGTCGTGATCGATGCGGATCATCGTGGGAATCTTTCGCCCGTAAGTAACACGCGGGTCAAGTACAGTGCCGATCACTGGCAAGATCTCGATGAAGAGGAGGTAGCGGAGTCCACCGTTTTCAATTTGCTCAATCAAACGAAAGAAGGGGTCTACATCGTTCCGGCAGGTCGGAGCATTCACGGGATTTCTGGAGAAACCATGCGAAAGATTCTATCGATTCTCAAACGATACTTCCAACTCATCCTGATTGATTGCCAACCGTTCCTCTCAACGGGAACTGTCGAAGCCTATCAGCATGCGAGCAAAGTGGTCGTGGTCACAACGGATGACATCACCACGTTTCCGTCTACCATCGAACTCATTCATCAGTTGAGAGATCAAGATGGAATCGGCATTCATCCTGGGAAAATCAAATTGGTTATGAACCAAGTGGGCAAGGACTTCAAAAAAGAAGAAGAGGATATCCTCGTGGCAAAGACGAGTTACCCGGTATCCGCGAAACTCCCGTATACACCGGAGATTAAGAAACGGTTGAAAAGCGGGCAACCCATTGCATTAAACCAGAAATCGTCGTTTACAAAGAAACTGCAAGCGATGTTGGGAAACGTCATGGAAACTGAACTGGATTTCTCCCTCTTCCGCAAGGAAACGGGATTTTTCCAACGTCTGTTCAAACGAGCGTAGGGGGGAAATTGAGTGAAGATCAAAAAGTCCACGATCTTTTATCTCGCAGCGGTCGGTACAGGGTTAGCGGCGGCCTTTATGAGTGTTTCTTTTGTCTCGTCAGCTAAGCAAGAGACGAAAGTCGTCATGACCAAGACCAATATTCCCGCATACACCAAGATCACAGCAAATGATGTAGAACTGGTTTCCATATCTAAGAAAGATGTTCAATCGGATACCTTTACGAAATTGGAGGATGTGGTAGGGAAATACACATCGATGGCTCTGCAATCCGGTACGCAAATGAGACAGGGAGAAATCGTTACCGGCGTGGATCGCCCGGCCGGACTCCTGGCATCCCGTCAAGATCCGAGTCTGGTCATGATCGCCGTACCCCTTCAGAAAAACGATCTGGGGAACGGCATTCAGCCAGGGGATCACGTGAACCTGGTGGGGCTCATCAAGAAACAGCAGGATGTGGAGATCACGGAAGTGAAAGACCGTCCGGTTGTAAAAGTGGAAGAAGGTGATAAGAACAGTAACCAAGGGCCGAATCTCTGGATTTTGGTACCCGAAGAACAATCCAATTCCCTTCAAAAAGCCATTGTGAACGGCGTGGTTCGTGTGGAACTGCTTTCGAAAGGAGATGGGAGTAAATGAACAAACTGCTTCAGGAGTTAGCCAAACGGGAGCAGGATAATGTCATTAAAACATCAACCCGAAACGCCCAATCGGACAACATCAATAACTATACGAACCGTCTCTTACTCGAATTAGAGCGTAACGTTGAATTATTTGCCCAAAAACTTGCGCGAACGGAAATGTCCTTGCGGTTGTATGACTTACTGCGGAACATCAATGAGATCCCACCGTCCCAACATTCTCAAGTGGTACAAAGAGTGCTGGATCATATCTACGGCTACGGCATTATTCAAAAGTTAATGGATGACCCCGAGGTATCGGACATCCAAATCGCCGGGAACCAGTATATCCGGTATGTAAAAGACGGGGAAAGAAAGATCTTTGATTACACTTTTGAATCGGATGATGACGTAAACCAATGGGTGCAACGGAAACTCAAAGGGACACCGTTCCGGTTTGACCGCTCCAACGCTCGGACGGACGCATTCCTAGCTGATGGTTCCCGTTTACACGTCAAAGGCGAGGTGGTCGGTGTCCAGCGTTTGGACGAAAAGACGGGAAAGGTATTGGTCAAGCCTTGTACGATCGTGACCATCCGGAAATTCTTAGGCTTCTTTACGTTGGAGCAGCTCTGGCAAGAAAAGAAACTCTTTGATGAACGAGCGTATCTTTATCTCTATCTAGCTTCTTTAATTCGATACGGTTTTGTTTTGTCGGGTGGTACAGGTTCGGGAAAAACAACTCTAATGAACGCTCTTATCTCAAAAACACCGGAAGACAAGCAGATTGGAATTCTGGAAGAAGCCCCGGAACTTCAGCCGATTCACCCCTTTGTCATGCGGTATTGGGAACGGCAAGAGAATACCGAAGGAAAGGGACGAATCGGGACAGACATCAACCTGAAGGACGTACTTCGGATGTTCATTGATGACCTGTACGTGGGAGAAGTTCGTGATGCAGTCATGTCGTATCAATTCTTGCAAGCGGCGAATACCGGATCGGGGCGTGTGGGAACCACGCTTCACGCGAAATCAGCATTAGGTGCCGTAAAACGTCTTCATGATCTGGCAAGTGGTTCCCCAGAACGCTTAGGATCAAATGCGATATGGTCCAACATTCGGAATACCATCGATATGGTGATTCAAATTCAACGATTCAAAGGAAAACGAAGGATTACTGAGATCGCGGAAGTTGACCCCGAGAAAGATCAAGGTGAGGTACGACTCATACCCGTGTTTACATTCGAATGGACAGGAGTTGATGAGAAAGGGCTTCCGGATGGCCGCCTGCGCTTTCATGGGCTGACAAAGAACTTCCTACAAGAGTGCGCGAAATGGGGGATCGTGATCCCGAAAGAACTTCGAGAGGCGGATGTGGCATGACGTTCTTTCTCCTATGCTTCCTGTCCGTCTTTTTGTTATTGGTCGCGCGCCGAACGCAAAAGCAAGAAAAGCAGCAAGCCTTGCAGGAGCGAATAGCGGGCGAAACATTGGAAGTTTCTCAAACACGGGAAGTTCGGATTCGGTCTCCCCTGGCTGTGGCTATGGAGCTGGTCAATCAGGCTGGCATGAAAACGAGCCGAACCGAGATGATGATGGTTCTGACCCTAGCGCCGATTCTGGGATTCCTTGTAGGGGTTGTTTACGGATGGGGGTGGGGTGGGAGACTTCTTCTCACATTGATTGGTTTTTTCACTCCTTTTCTCTATCTAAAATGGAGAAAACAACGCTACTACAGTGCGTTTCGGTATGGCCTCTTGGATTTGACAGAGCTAGGAGCTTCTATCTTCCAATCCGTATCGGACGTGGAACTACTGTTTAGGCAGGGGATGAACAGCAAAAACCGGATCATCGCCAACGAATGCGAGCAGATCATCATGCAAGCAGAGACACTAGGAAAAACCTCCTTAGAGATCATGAGGAACCGTGCGGAGCAATCCGGTATCCCTGAGTACAGAACACTTGCCGAAAATACACGCATTGCCATCGAAACTAATTCGAGTTTGGTACAGATTTATCAAGATATGAACACAATCATTCGAAGGTATTTTGGTACAGAAAAAACCATTTTAGCCAAAACCGCAGGTATTCGATGGATTGGGTACGGACTATCCGTTCTACCCATTCCCATCTTCTGGTTTTTCTGGCCGAGCATTGAGCCGGTTTTACACGGAGGGATTCGTATTTACTTTTACTTTACCTGTGCAGTGATCATTTTTGGTGTTTACTACCTCATGAAAGTAGTGAAAGTACGTGTATAAGCGAAAACGACTCAACGGTTACTACGTGCTGGCAAGAGTAGAAAAGCAGATGTTTATCAGCCATCAACCACGATGGCTGTTTTATTTTGCTGACAAAAAGAAGTTCTTTCAAAAACGAAAGGAGGCATATGAGAAACTTGTTAGTTTATTACAGGATCAGGACTTTTGGCGAAAGGAGACGCGAGTGAGAGCGAGGAGTCTCACGATTGACTACTCCTTGGAAACCGTTCATGTGAAACGGGTGCCGCTGAAGTGGTATGACAAGCCCGGTCTTGTCATGCTGTGGTTCTTCAATCTCTATAACTGGCGCCCGAATCGATTACGGAAGCTGATGAAGGTTTTACGAGCCAAGGATGTTTTGCAGATCGATGTCGACCGAAAAACCTTTGTTCAGATTTACGGAAGGGGGTGAGGCGATGGAATACATGATTGGATTCCTGTTTGCCGTGGCTGTTTTCTCCGCTTTCCTGGGGGTCGCTATGAAGAGGGAAGAAAGGCAGCAAGCATTATTGTCTCTGGTGGAAGGGGTTGAGATGGCTAATTCATCAAAGAGTCCTGTATGGGGACAGAAACTGGAGGAACTGCTTGCAAAAGTATTTCCCTCTCAACTCGGGTTAGAGAATCTGGAGAAAAACCTTCGGCAAGCAGGACGTCCGTTCGGATGGGATGCACACGACGTGACAGTAATCCGCATGATTGCGGGAGTAGGGATATTTTCCTTGTCCTTGTTCTCGGACACGTCTTTGGCAGGCCACATTCTAGCTGGATTGCTTTTAGGGGGAATAGGTACCATGTTCCCTTATCTATTGATTTGGACATATAAAACTCAAAGACAAGCGGGTATCCGAAGACAATTTCGCAGTTGGTTATTGACACTAAGTTTGTTAGTCAAAACGGATATCCGATTTGACCAAGCGATTCACGAATCCATCAAGATTACTACGGGAGAGTTTCGCAAAATCCTGGAGCAGTTTGAACGACGTTATGATTTTCGCTCGACATTAGATGAATCCTTTGAGTGGCTTGCGGATGAAACGGGAATTAAGGAAATCGAAAAACTGTATGTCGTCGTTCATCAAACCTTAAAAAATGGATCTAAGATTGAATTTGCTTTGCAAGCCATGCTCGAAGAATTAGACGAAGAACTACAAAACAAGATTGAAAAGTTGATCCAAAAAGTGAATTTAAAAATCCTATTCACGGTTATTTTTCTCATTCTTGGCCCGTCGATATTCTTTGAATTTGTGATCTCTGGGATTAACTTTATGAATTCATTCAAAGCTATTTAAAAACATGAGAGGAGATGGAAACTATGTTCAAAAAAATATGGAAAAAAGGTCAAGAGATGAAACAAAAAGTCATAGAAAAGGTCCAACAAAAGATCTATACAGTGGTTCTAAACGAACAGGGTGCCGTGTCCCCTCTAGTCCTCGTTGTTGGTTTATGCTTTATTATTTTAGGAATCCTGTTAACGATATCTCCAACGTTTCGTTCAGCATTCGTAGGCTTTTTCCAAAGCATCGTGGATAAGGTTGGACAATTGGAGAGTTAAGGGATCGGCCATGCAAGATTTAATTGTTTTTCGATTTCTCATTCCATTCTTTTTAGTGCTCTTCCTTGCCATCCCGGTGATCTCATCGGCTACCGATGCACGAGATGTGGTTCAATTAGCAGCACGAGAAGCAGCAAGGAAGGCAGCTGTTACCAATGATTATCAGGCAGTCGAACAAAGAGCACTTAACGTGATTCAGGGGAGCGGGAAACCCATCGAATACGCTGGAGTCACTCTGTTTGATCCCAGCACGGACGTGACGATCAATTTCTATGCAGGGGATGAAGTGGCGGTTACGGTTCATTACCGTCACTATTTATTTTCCCCGCTCATGCTTACGCTGATTGGAGGGAAGCCGCTTGGCCCGACAATCGACTTGCAATCGACCGCGTATTTTGAAAGAGAGTGGTAGGCGTTTGAAACGGTTATGGAGAGACGAGCGGGGGTTTTGGTCGCTTCCGCTCGGAGTCTTCTTTCTCATTCTCTCAATCCCGTTTCTTTTGTTTC
>NZ_BOQE01000001.1:3745000-3991423 GCF_023705585.1 Collibacillus ludicampi | reverse complement strand
ACGCACAACGCCAAGAAGATTTCGAGGGTCTGATCAGTCAGGAAGTGCGGAAAGGCGACACATTCAAATACAGCCCGATTACTGGTGAGATTTATCACGAAACAGACGATGGTAGTGGACCTATTACGAAAGCGTACGCCATCGTCTATCGGAAAAACCGAAAACCACATATCGAATTGGTGGATTTCAAAGAGTATTACGAAGCACTAAGTGCGAAAAACCCCGTATGGAAGTCTCATCCGAGTGCGATGATCAAAAAAGTTGCGGAGGTTCTGGCTCTCAAAAAATGCTACACGATCACGGGTCTCTATGCGCCGGAGGAAATGGGAATGCAGGAGCCGGATATGATCGATGTGACCCCGCCGGAAGAGTCCGAGAAAATCAGACCTAATCAAAAGCAATCCGCTGTCTATACGATCAATCATGATCAACCAAGGATGGCAACGGAAAAACAGCGCAAAGCCATCTTCGCGATCGCGCATGAAAAGAACATCTCCGATGACGAGATTCGTGAATGTATGATCGCGATCACAGGAAAATCGAGCACCAAGGAATTGACAAGCGAAGAAGCGAGCAAGCTGATCGAGTATTTCAAAAGCTATCAACCGATATCCCCAGATCAGCCAGCAACACCACAGATAGAACATGATCAGGCTATAGAGCAATCAACACTCGATGACTTGCTTGGTGATTTACCCGACGAACTGGATCCAGATCAGAAGTTTCCGTGGGAAGAATAATGGGCGGCGGTGGCCGCCCCGTATGGGGAACCGTGAAGAGGTTTTGATGACGTTTAATGACAAAAAGAAGGAGGGAACAAGCAATGCCCGCAGTTTTGATTTATGTACCATTGGGCAAAATCGTCCCAACCAAGTGTAAGGGGGGTAGCAACATTCCCCAGTATTACGGTGGAGCGCTTCATCAGGTAGAAATTCTGAAACAGGCTTTAGGCCCCCAAGTAGAAGCCGTTGGCATGATCGAGAATATTGAGAGACAGCTTTCATTTGACGATCCAAAAGCGGCGGAAAGCCGAAAGATTGCGGAGCGATTCATGAAAATGGCCATGGAAGGAAAACCGGTAATTGCCATGATCGAAGCGAGAAATGAACTCGAAGCGTATTGGCGACTGGCGAAAGCCGTGTCACCTGATATTCCGGTCATTAATCCTAATCGACTGGCCATCATCAAAGCTGTACCACTTCCCATGACACTTGAGGGGTATCAATGGTCACTTGATCAATCGATACGGTTGGCTTTGAAAAAATTCGAGCCTAAACCGGCTGTACAGGAGAGGGAATGATGTAGAGTGAATCCCCGTCTTCGTTGACACAGACGAGCCGATCATCTTCGTCAATATATGGTTCGATGGTCGTCGGGAAATGGATTTTTCCGCCATTTCTCAATTCAACCATGAACGTGTGGCTATCATAGCTGATTCTTGTCGCAAATTCAACGACATTCATGAGTGAAATCTTGGTCGTTATCAAATCAAGAATGATATAGCGCCCCTCATAAGGGCCAAAAAGTTCTTCCCATGTTTCAGACATGTAAGATCCCTCCAGTATCTAATAATAGATTTTCAATTATTTTATATCAGATTGATGAAGATAGGTGATGTGTGAAATGCAGATTTTTGGATACGTGAAAAACCGCAAGGCAAAGGTGAAGGTGGTGTTTGCGAATGGGGAAGTTGTTGAAGGGCCGCTTCTGGGGGTGCTGACGCGGATGGATGTGCTCAAACATGTCGAATCCGCTGTGGTAGCGCACACAAGGCCATGAACAAGGCGACTGATACAACGGGGGTGGTGTCCCATGGCCTGGCTGAAAAGCCATCAGGAAATTGCGCGGCACCCGAAAACCAAAAGGCTGGCAAAAGCCTTGGATATTTCGTTGCCCACAGCTATAGGCCACCTTCATCTTTTGTGGTGGTGGGCGATGGACTTTGCAAAGAATGGAGACCTTTCAAAAGAGTGATGATAGCCGCTGATGTCCGGATCTGCGGTAAGTGGAAGAAGGTTGTGTTCATTAAGAAGTAATTGTGAATCAATCATCCAGCAGAGAAAGTAGGTGATTGGACGTGAATTACATCCTCGAGTTGAATGCGTTTCGCGATTGGGTAATGATAAACCGCGCTTCCACCGGACAGATTGCTTTATGGTACGCGTTGATGTCCATAAACAATCAGACTGGCTGGAAGGAATGGTTTTCGGCACCGAATCAAACGCTGCAACTGATGACTGGATTGTCCAGACAGGGATTAGACAAGGCGAGAAACGGTCTAATACAACTTGGGCTAATTCAGTATAAGAAGGGGAAGTCCAATCAAGCAGGCCAATACAAAATGATCTCTCTACTTTCTGACCGTCAAAAAGTAGGCACAGAAGGAGTCACACCAGTAGACACAGTGGTTGGCACAGAAGTAGGCACAGAAGTAGGCACAGAAGGAGCGTTCCAGTTGACACACGAGGAGCGCGGAAGTAGCACATACCTAAACATAAATATAAACAAAAAAGATGATGATGATCGCGTGCGTGATTCGATGAGAGAAATAGCAGAATGCTATGCAACTCTACGTGGAATCAAGATCCATTCGCTAACAAGCGCGGATATCGGATATATCAGCAAGTTGGCGGAATCTGAAATCCCACTCGATTTCATCCTACAAACCATGAAATCCATTGCGGAACAGTATGACGTGAATTCCATGTTCTACTTCTTCAAAGCGATAAACAGCGAGTGGAAAAAAATCGGGGATATCAAGAAGGTGCATGCTGAAGTTGCAGGTGCATCCGCTTTGGCCAATGCGGAAGCATACTCAAAGCAGATGCCGGAAAGCGTGCAGCGTACGCTTAGGAGGTTGCTCCATGCAAGCGGCTAATGGCCTTCCTCACTCGAAAGAGACCGAGGAAATCCTCGTTGGCGGACTGCTTGCGCGCGAGCAATGGCTTGAAGACATCGTTGATCTCCTGCATTCGAGTGACTTCTACGATCCGCTGTGTGAACGCATCTGGAAAGCTATGATCCGTCTGTATAACGCAAACAAACGGGTCGATATGGTCTCTGTTGCCCAGCTTTTATCGCCGAAAAAGACGGACGAACTGATCCGCTCGAAGCTTATTCCGTTAACGACCAAGGGCATTGAATATTTGACGAGCTGGAACGTTCGCGAATATGCACAACGCATTCGTGAACTATCCGAGCGACGGCGGTTGATTCGTGCCGGTGAAGAGATCGTGAGACTGGCATTGGAAGGGGCATATGGCTCAAGTCGCGAGTTGTTCGACGAAGCCGAAAAGCGGCTTTCAGAAGCTGAGCCTGTCCGTACCAAAATCGGTGGTCTCGTATCAATCACTGAGTTAATTCACCCATATATGGACGCGCTTGAGACCTTGTATAAAAAACCGGGGACGCTTTCGGGGACACCAACCGGCTTTCCAAGCCTCGATGCTTACATGTGCGGTTTACAAGAGCAAGACTTTATCGTGATAGGCGCCAGACCGTCTATCGGCAAAACGACCTTTGTCCTGAACATCGGGTATAACGTCGCGCAGCACGAGAATACATATTTTGCGTTGTTCTCGCTTGAGATGGACAAAGATCGAGGCCTTATGAACCGGATCGTTGCTTCAAAGGCACAGATTGATCTTCAGATTTTGCGATCTGGCGACCTGGATGATGACCAGTGGAAACTGATAGCCAAAACACTGAGCGAGCTACCGGATCGTTTTCTTATAGACGATACAGCATCGATGACCGTCACGTATATCAAACGTGAAGTGAGACGGTTACGGAGAAGAATCGGGCCTGATGCAAGGCTTGTTGTGGCGATTGACTATCTACAGCGTATCCGGAGGCCACGGAATATGAGCAGGTTCGATTTCGTGACGGAGGCAGCTATCGAGATGAAAGAGCTGGCGCGTGAATGTAACTGTACGGTCGTTGCACTTTCCCAGTTAAGCCGAGGAGTGGAACAACGTCAGGAGAAAAAACCGGTCCTGTCCGACCTGAGGGAATCCGGTCAAATCGAGCAGGAAGCGGATATCGTGGCTTTTTTGCACCGGGACGATTACTACGATGCGAATACGGAGAAGAAGGGAATCATGGAAATCATCTTCGCGAAAAACAGGAATGCACCGACCGGCACGGTGGAACTCGGGTTTATCAAGCCATATCAGAAGTTCTTCGATCCCATGACACTCACAAAGGGGTGAAAGTCATGATCATGAGGCAAATCGTGAAACTTTTACAGACGATCGAGCGGGAAACGGAACGGGGAACTCCTGAAAGACAGAAAGCATTCGAAGAACTGAACAAGCTCGCTTTAAAACTTGCTCAAATCAAAGAATGTGGTGACCGGGAAGGATTCGCAAGCACAGATTCAACAATCGACCATCGCCACGATTGAACGGCACAACCGGCAAAAGTAGGAGCGATGACATCGCCGCATGCATGAGAGGAGGAGAAAAGTTTTATGAGCGGTAGGCCAAAGAAAGTGCGTGCAGATCAGATTTTACGTGCCTTATCAAAACGTCATGAAAAAGATGTCTGGCTCACAGAAGTCAAAACCGGTCCGACATGGACTGCTCATCCTGGTGAGTTGAAACGGATTGACGGACTGGCGATAAAACCGAGCTGGTCAAGCCCTTGTGTCACGGCATACGAGGTTAAAGTAGATCGCCAGGGTTTTCTGCGGGATGAGAAGTGGCCGGCATACCGACAGTTTTGTCACCGACTGTACTTTGCGTGTCCTAAAGAGCTGATCCACCCAGATGAATTGCCCGAGGACGTGGGATTGGTGACATTCAACCCAGAGAACGGAAACTTACACACGGCAAAGGCAGCGCGGTTTCGCGACATCGAAATTCCTGTCACGTTGTTATATCACATAGTGATCTCGCGAACGGACCGTGATAGACACCCATTCTTTAGTAATCGCAGGAAACTGTTCGAAGCCTACGTTGAAGACAAGAAAGATAAAAAAGAATTGGGTTACCTTGTGGGAACAAAATTGGTGCAGCAACTGAGAGAGGAAACTGATCGAGCTGCCAAGGCCGAAAGGGAATTGGAAAGCCTTCGGATGCAACTGAAGCAGCTTGACGAGCTGAAGTCCATCCTGAGAGAGTTTGCCATCGAGATAAGACCTTGGGGAAATTGGCAGGACGAACTCCGTCAAAAGCTGACATCTGGGATTGGCATGGACGTTGTGTACGAAGTGAACAGGTTGCTTGAAAAGGCAACGAGGATCCGGGATATGATCGGAGGACGGAGTGGGAAATGAACCGCGAGATGATATTCCAACTGATCGACGCCGAACGACTCCGACAAGACGCCATGCACCCGAAGTGGTACGAGAAAAAGGCGTTTACGAGGAGACGGGTGAAGTAGCGAAGGTGCTGAATGTAGAAGTTGGGGATGGCTTACAACGTTTTCCGAAAAGAGAGACAGCCAAGAAGGTGGCCGATGAGCTAAAGGATAGGTATCAAGAGGCCCGGATTGAGCAAGAGAAGACAGGTTTTGTTGTATAGTATCGAGGGCTGAGAGGGAGGGGAAAGAATGCAAGGTATTGAAATGCATCTGTACTGTTGCAAAGATTGCAACGTTTTGTTCGGGATAGAGACAGCTTTTGAAGATCAGTCTGTCATTGTTTGTCCAGTTTGTCAGTCTGATGAAAATTTACTGGATGGCGGTACTGGATTGGTAGAAATCACTCGTCAGCCGGAGGTGTGGGATGAATGAGCCACGGCAACCAGGGAATGGGATTTGAGGCACTTATCAACCTGACGAACGACATTTACAACCGTCGCGGATTGGCGATCATTACAAAGCGTCCAACGCCGATGAAAGTGCTCGGTCCCGCTAAGATCAAAAACCAGCATGTTGCCGTATTCGAAAAGCCCAGCACCGTCGATTACACCGGAGTGTACCGAGGTCGGGCGATCGAATTTGAGGCGAAGTCCACGCATTCATTGACATCTTGGCCACTAAAAGACATCCATGAGCATCAGGTAGATCACTTACGGAAAGTGGATCAGCATGGCGGAATCGCATTTGTGCTCGTCGAGTTCGTGAAACAACATGCCGTGTATCTATTGACAGTGAAGCATTTATTGTACGCTTGGACGGCTGCGCAAACGGGGGGACGAAAGAGTATACCGATCGATGAATTTGACAGACTTTGTCTCCAGGTGAGATCTGGGCGCGGGGTGCCGGTAGATTATCTTGCAGCAGTGGATCAGCTGATAATGGAGGTGGAAAGTGCGTGACTTATTGTTGTTTGAATTGCGGTCAAAAATATGAGGGCGATGAGGAGCGCAGACTGATAAATCGGTGTGAGAACTGCGAGAAAAGCAGGTTCGAAAGCAAGAGGGCTTAATTCCTCTTTTCGGCGTTTCTATGTAACAGGCAACCTAAAATAGCATTGACGTGAGGGGGAGATCCATATGGAACAGTTGGCTTTCGTGGAGGTGCTTCCGAAGATGACCTATGAGCAAGTAGAGAAACAAGTGGTTGCGTTACTCAAGCGGTATCCTAAGCTACCTGCGCTCATCAGATCGGCTGAACGGAAGGCACAGGGGATTGGGCTAGTCTCTTCGATCCGTGTTCCACAAGCAAAGATCAAACGACTCGTCACGGTTGGCCGTGCTTATACAACCGATGTCCGCGAATATATGCACGTACAGAAAGCCGAGACGCTGTTCCATCTGATTAGTGGAGATGATGAAGAAGATGAAAGGGCTCTGGATGAAATCCGCGGACTTATGATCGGTACGCGGCCGTTTGGTGGAGAGGCGTATGTGGACGTGGAGGGGCATGTTACTACAGATGAGATCCGCTGTGCGGAGATGGAGAGTAGAAGCCGAGCGATTGAAAACAGAGAAAGAAGCGATTGAGCAAGCGTTGGATGAGTTGAAGTCGTATGCGCCGCATCTGGAGCAGCTTTTACGAATGAGGTATATCGAGAAGCGAAGCGTGCTTGAAGTTATAAAGAAGCTTTGTATATCTGAGCGGACTCATGATTATTGGAGGCGAGAAGCTGTGTGTGAGTTTGCGATGTTGGTGGGGATCACGGAAGGGTGATCCTTTTTTAAAATATTAGTTTTTAATAGTGCTATTATACGTGTAGGTATTTGTTTCTTTTTTCGAAGACAAGAATAAGTCCTGCGGTAATATGTCAACCCCTAAAACGTCCGAATTGGAAATTCTCTAAGACCGAAATGGCGATTTTAGGGCAAAAAAGGCAATACTTAAGAAGCCCAGCTCGATCATTTGTTAATAACTGGGTTTATTGCTAAAGGATTCATAAGGAGAGTGATCTCCTATTGATTCCCCTTCCTTCTAGGCGTGTAGATTTGGTCGTTGCGTAGCAGCACATCGACCAAACGCACAAGTTTTCTTGCGGTTAAGACGAGGGCTCTTTTATGTTGGTGCTTCGGCACTTCGTTGAACTTCTTCTGGTAATAGTCGCGAAATTCTGGCTCATGCCGTTTTACCGAGTGGGCAGCCTCCACAAGGTAATAACGGAGATAACGATTGCCAGACGGAATCATCGAAGTGTCTTCTGCCTCAAAGCCACCGGATTGGTGCTGACTCCAGGTAAGTCCGGCATATTTGCCTAATGCGGCTTGATTCGCAAACCTCTGAATGTCGCCAATCTCGGCAATTAACCCGGCACAGTAGATAGGGCCAATGCCAGGAATGGTTTGCAGCGTATTCGGAATGCCGGCAAGAATACGTTTAATCGCCTTATCCAGTTCTTTGATCTGGGCTTGTATGCTGCGAATGGATTCAATCAATGTTCCCAAAAGAATGTCGATGGTATCCTCGACACACTTGGAGAGGCGATAGGAAGAACGCGCCGCTTTCTGGATGCACTTGGCGACCTGCTCAGGGTTCGGAAACCGATTCTTTCCTTTCTCCTTGAGATAGTCGGCCAGTTCATAGACATCCATGGAACTGATGTCATCAATACTGAATTTTTCCAGCAACAGTTCCATGATGGCATGTCCAAATACAGAGGTTTCTGTCTCCGTTTTGAACGCGCTACACTTGAAAAACAGTTGCTGAAGAAAGAACTGCTTTTCTCTCGTGAGGTTGTGAACGAGATGGTAACGCATCCGGGTCAGCCGTTGCAAAGCGATGTATTGCTCTTGCATCAAAACCGTAAGGGTGAGGCGTCCAAAGCGCAAGCGATCCGCGATAATCCATGCATCGACCTGATCTGTCTTTGGAAGGTCAGGGTACGATTTTTTAAACTTCCGGATTAACTTCGGGTTGATGGTGTACACTTTGGTGTTACGGCTCGCGAGAGCCTCATCTTCATGAAAAAACATGGCCGGATGAACTATAGACAGAGGTGGACTCCATGCCAATCTGGATTTCTTTAACGCCGTACTGATCGGAAAAGTGGAGAACACGATCACGAATGAAGCCAGCACCATCGGGACTGTTGGTGGCAGTAAAAGACTGCAGGGTGTCCCCCTCATGGTTCATGATGCACACATTCAGGTCTTTGGAGCTCACGTCAATTCCGACAAATAACTTCACGGGGCATTACCTCCTTTCGTTTAAGGATCAAGGGAAATGGACTCTTCGGGATGCCCCCAGCGCACTTGCCGATCAACACCCTCGTTATGAGAACACACTTTGGGCCATGGGCTGCCTCGAAGCTGCTATCTTCGAGCATGGGTTGCCAAAGGGAACAGCCTGCGAGTTAGAAGGTCTAGCAAGAGCTGGGGAAACAGACTTAACCAGTAGACAAAGCTACAGGAGCATATAAGAATTTCCCCAAATGATCCTAATGTTCATTGTCTGGGAACATCACGAAAAGTCCAGTCCCTTGCTTGTTTTTAATGGTGGGAAATTCTCCCCAAAAACAATAAATCTTTACTGGTAATTCTCTGTTTCAGAGGATCTGAAAAATACTATACGAGGAGCGAATGAAATGAATCATCTAATAAAAGAAGTGATAAAATTTCGAGATGACCGTAATTGGAAGCAATTTCACAATCCTAAAGATCTTGCGATATCATTAACTTTGGAAGCTAGTGAGCTGCTGGAGAATTTTCAGTGGAAAAACAGTGAAGAAGCTACAAAGGAAAATTATCAAAATTTGAAGGATGAGCTTGCAGATGTTGCTATTTATACTCTCCTATTAGCTCATGAGTTAGATATTGATATTGAGCAAGCCATACTCGATAAACTTAAAAAGAATGCCGAAAAATATCCTATAGAGAGCATATGGTTCTAATAAAAAATATAACAAAATTTAGGGTGATATATTTTTTTAACTTATTTTACTTTATGAATTGGAATAATCGGTTCCATTGAGCTTCTTTTGCGGTTTTATTGCGGTAACTTTGCGGTATTTGATAATCTTGACATGCTATTATGGGATCAAGTCCGAATTTGTGTGTAAAATCCCCTCTTTGGTAGAACAGGTCGCCTAGCGAAGATGGTGTACCTTGGAAGCCTGTTTCAAAGTCTCTTTCTGTACTTTGCGCCAATCCCAGTACTCAGTCATGTCCAGGTAGCGACGGCCCGTACTCCACTTCTCATCCATCTCCATCAGCAACGCACCAAGCAGCCGTAAGGCGGACTCTCGATTGGGAAAGATGCGGATCACCCGCTCGCGTCGACGGATTTCTTCGTTCAGGCGCTCCTGGCCATTGGTTGTGCGTAATCGCTTGCGATAACGTTCTGGAAGCTCCAATACAGCTGTCACATCGTCAAATCCTTCTTCAAGCACCCGCATAGCACGTGGAGCTTTTTCGTAATAGTCTTCGATCACCTGGTTCAGTAAGACTCTCGCCGTTTTTAAGTCAGGAGCGTCAAGAATCGCTCTTATACGCCCATAGACATCCCCTTGTAGGGACTTGGGTGTAGCATCCAGTAAGTTACGCATAAAATGAGTTTGACAACGTTGCCACGTACATCCCTGAAATTGCGCTTTTACGGCATTTACCAACCCACTATGGCTGTCCGAGACGACGATATCCACGCCTCGCAAGTCTCTGCTTTTGAGCCATGAAAAGAACTCTGTCCAGCTTGCTTCCGATTCGCTGTCTCCAAGCATCAGCCCCAGGATTTCACGATATCCTTCTTCGTTAATGCCCGTTGCGATCATGACACTCCGAGAACGCACACGTCCCTCTTCCCGGATTTTTAAAACCATGGCATCCACGATGAGAAAGGGATACGTATGCTCTCTAAGGTTCCGATTGTTCCAGGCATGTACAATGGGATCCAGGCGTTTACACAAGTCCGACACCGTTGATTTTGAGAACTCTGTTCCACACAATTCCTCCGTAATTTTGGCTACCTTACGGGTGGAGACCCCATTGACCACCATTTCCATTAAGGCTAAGACGAGAGCTTGTTCACTCCGCTGATAGCGCATGAAAAGGTCTGTAGAGAATTGACCATTCCGGAGTCTTGGAACGCGAAGCGTGAGCGTCCCTACTCGTGTAGTGAGAGTATGGGGGAGTGTACCATTCCGGTATCCTTGACGTTCTTCGGTACGCTCATACGGAGCTGCTTTCAGCTGTTCTGTAACCTGGGCCTGAAGGACCTGATTCAATACTTGCTCGATTAATCGAGCTACCGCTTCATCCCTCTGAAATAAACCGTGCAAAATTTCATCATTTAGGTTAATCTGATATTGAGCCATTTTCCATTCCTCCTTAGTAGATTAGTCGCCAACCTTATTCTACCAAAGAGGAAGCGAAATGGCTCAATTTTTGCTAGATTACTGAACCATTTTTACACAGTATATCGGACTCAACTTATTATGGTATTGTAGCGAATGGTACAACAGCCACGAGGCAGTAGATGTGAATGTTTCAATACCATCGCATCACGTTGACCACCTGGAAACAGGCGGTCTTAACTTTTTGCTATGGTTATTAGCCGTTTCAGGAAGCCACACCCCTCGATAAGATATAACATCTTGATTTTGAGGGTGGAGCTTTTACTCGTTGGGCTATTGTATTCCTTATCATTTTCGTCTTGTTCTTCTTACTTGTTCCTGGTTATGGCGGTGCAGGCTATGGAGCAGGAGTTGGCGCAGGTGCAGGTGCATACGGTTACTAAGGATCAATTTTCTCCAGGTGACAAACGACCGTCTGATTACCAGGCGGTCTTTTAAACTACTTTCCACGTAATTCATATAGATCACTCCAGACCTCCCTAGGTGTGAGCGAGCTCTGGGTATTTATACCTGTATCAGGGGCAAATGATACTGGAAGCTCATGCGCGCATTTTCCGTGATCCCGGCGGGTAAGGTCTGGATCGGGACGGTGAAGCCTCTACCGCAGTAAGTGAGGCTTTTTGCGTTTTCTTTTGAAAGGTAAAAAAGAACCACCTAATTGGTGGTCTTGAAACAATAAGAAACGCTTAGGGTTGGTAATTGGACAATAAATAGTTTATCTTGAGCTGTTCTAAATTATTCTTTGAAGCAAGTTCATCCTGCGTTGAAACTCCGCACGTCTGACATTCGAAAGATAGAGAGCAACCTAGTGTACGTGGAGATGGGGATGAGCGAGAGAGGCGAAGGCGTTTTACAAACTGGCGTTCGCACTGTGGTTGGAAGTATTAAAAGAATTAGACGCACGGATGGCGTCTCTCTTAATTACTTCCTTTGTGGCTAGACGTTTGTAGATTCTGTTCTCCGGGTGGCCAATCCGCTGAAACTGATTGGGCCAACGACATTTGCGGTTGTTCCCGTTGCACGATCCTCGACTGTTAGAGTGTACACATGAGTGCCGGACACGCGGGAATCGATGGCCTGAAACGTTACTGCATAGTTCTGCTCGGAGCCCGCCGATTCGATTCCCTGCTGGGTGTCGAAAATCTCTCTTCCGTCACGGAAAATCCTAAACAAAAGTTGAGAAATTCCGGTGACTCCGCGAACTCCGACCGTGCCAATCAACTCCACTTTGTTGTCATCAGTATCACGATTCGGTCCTGTATTGAGACGTATGGTTGCCAGTCTCATTCTGTTCGGAGAATGTGGAATTGTCGTTGCGGTCGCCAAGTTAAATCGACGACGTGGTTCCGCAGCATTGTAATCAATAACCCTAGTACGCAATCGGTATCCCTCCTTTTACTAGTGGTAGTGATAGTTTACGTAGATCGGAGGAATAAGGTGTGGACAAGAAGACGAGGATATGGCGGAAATTCATTTCTCCATCTTCGGAAGCGAAGCTCCATAGCGCGGTCGGTGCTGCTCTGCAGTGCTAGCAGGAGTCAAAATTTCAAGTGGAGAAATATTGACCAAAATTTTAACCTGGGAAGCACTCAAGAAGCTAAAGAGTGTATACATGACGGAAAAGTGGCGGAATCTTGACAGGAAGCTTCGTTTCTACTGTGCTATTATTGTAGTATCGAGGAAGAGAAAACGAAGTCTTTCACGTACTTAGATGTTGATATATACCAGTAAAGTACCATGATGACCGTCTGGAAACAGGCGGTCTTTACTTTTTGATCTGGATGTTATCCGTTCCACGAATCCACACCCCTCGATAACATATAACATCCTTATTTTGAGGGGTGAAGATCATGTACGGTATTTTTGGAGGATACACTCACTGGGCTATTGTCTTCCTCATCATTTTCGTTTTGTTCTTCTTGCTTGTTCCCGGCATCTCTGGTGGATATGGAGCAGCAGGTGTAGGTGCATACGGCTACTAAGAAGAAGACACACAGTTGCAACTGCATAATTTTTCAATACTTTTTCGTCGATTGATTAGTGGCCGTCTGTTTACCAGGCGGTCTTTTGTTTTGCTTGCAACATATTATAGATCACTCCAGACCTCCCTATATATGAATGGTACCAATGAAGACCTGTATCAGGGGCAAATGGTACAGGTGTATCAACCTCCTTTGCACCCGTGATCCCAGCGGGTAAGGTCTGGATCGGGACGGTGTAGCCTCTACCGCAGCAAGTGAGGCACTTAGCGTTGGCTTAACTCTAAGAAAAAAGAGCCACCTAATCGGTGGCCTTTAAAAGAAGTAGGCAGGCAAAGCAGTGGAAAAATTAAAAACGGCAATATTTAGTATCGCTTGAACGACGATATATTATTTCGAAAAGATTCATAAAAAATGCCACCTCATTGGTGGCAAAAGATCTGGAAGGAGCAAAAGCGCAAGCATTAAAAAGTATCTCTAATCTACAGAAAAATATACAAGTAAAACCACGTACTTCTCGGTTTAGGGGATTCGATTGGTTGAGGGCCAGAAATGTTGTCAAAAAAAGAGCCACCTGAACGGTGGCGTATACAGGAAGGTGAGCAAGTAATAATTTACGACTCATTTTAAGTATGAATTAAACTTCAAAAAATATTCCTGAGTGAGAAAATGTTCATCCCGGCGCCGGGAGTGCAAGATATCCGACACTCTTCTCACGGATCGTAGGGGAGTGCATGCCGGCTTCGGAGAGGCTTGCAACCCGGGCGCTGAGATGAAGGAGAAAGGGTGATGCTAGATGAAAGAGCAACCGCTACGGTGCAGAGGTTGCGTCTGGGGACGATGGGATGGATTAAAGCAGTATTGCAGCAGGATCCCATGTGTAATAGAGGCTGACTCCAGGGAATCTAAGAGGTTTGATAATCGAGAACTGAAGAGGATGATGAGTGAGTACCCGAGAAGGGAGATTTTTTATAGACAGTGTTTAAATAGCCAAAGACAATCTAATGAAAGTGACATACAGTATTCCCAACGAATGCATTGGCGTGAAGCGATCCATAAAGAATGTGGTATAGACCCTGAAGACGTGACTTTCGTAGTAAAACGATTAGAGCGTACAGGATTTATTTCAGAAGTAACGGGTGCATTTTTTGGATATGCTGGCGGAGAATATGTACCAACTGAATCATTTAAGAGGTTTATGGAGTATTTGTCATTACATCCTTTTAATAAAGCAAGTTAATGCAAGCACCTTCGGGTGCTTTTTCTTTGCAATAAAACAAATCCCATCTTCTAAGTACGATGGGACGAGGTGAAGTAGTTTTGTAAATTGCCGAGGAGTATTAAAAGGATCTTTTCTTGATGTGAATTGAATTCGTTTGTGAAAGAAAATGAGAACCATCGATTGGGTTAGAGGCTAATAAAAAATGATTTTTGTTTTTGTAAATCATAAAATTTATTTTTATGGGCAGCGGAGCAAATGCCCCTGCTGCCCAGTGAATCTCAAAATCGTTACATATTAAAAACTTAGTTACTTTTAACAATCGAGATTTCAACAGATGCTAGAAGGAAAGTTATTCTTAACTTTATTATTTTGATCACAATGTACATCTCCCGCTTCTCATGGAGTTAGGGAGATTCACTGGATTTATGTTTAGTATTGGCCTAAATTACAGAATTATTCATTAACCACTTTTCCAAAACAAACTCCAACCGGATTATGGAGGTGGGTGAGATGTAGTGGCACGAGCAAGAAGCCCTGATCGTGATAAAGCATTTGAACTCTGGCAAGCAACCGGCGGGACGATGAAGCTTAAAGAGATCGCCGATGCACTCGGCGTTTCTGAGAGAACCGTTCGGGGATGGAAAGCCAAGGACGATTGGGATTCTCGATTAAACAAAACGCTCCAATTGGAACGGAGCGCTCCGAATGAAACGGAACGTTCCGGATCGTTGCTACAAATTGAGAAGAGAATTTCGTGGCTCGAGATCGAGACGGAATATGTGACCGATATCAGCAAAAAGCCTTGTACTCTCAGAGAGTTGTCGGAGAAATATCAAGTCCCTTTTCAGACCATCAAGGAGTATGCAGCAAAGAACAAGTGAACGGAGAAGAGGAACAAACATCGTACTACTGTCGTACAAAAAACCCTGAGAACACAGCGGAAATTATAAGTGACGACATCGCAAAGGCGACTGCTCGTCATTTTTTATTGTCCTCGAAACTATTGGATGTGTTCGAGCGGGCCCTTTCGGCCCCTAACGAGTTCTACCGCGTGGTTGGGTTATAGAAAAAGCGGCAACACGTCCCCTATGACGAGTCATGAGATCGGGCTTATGACGAAGACGAAGGGGGAAAAGGGATTTAGGAGGTTTTTCACTTGATCAGAACGAGGGAGGAGGTGACCGAGCGTGGACTCTGAACGCATAGGCGGAAGAAGTGGGAAACCATTCCTTGTCAATTGTGACAGAGTGGCATCTTCAGCGTGTTTTCACTTAAAAAATTGGAACTCCAGAAAGGCGGAGGGACTGAACGGTCTGTCTCGACGTGCTGTCACGGGAAACAGGAAGAGAAACCAAAGGAAAGATACGGGAAATTTTGCCGCTACCCTTCAGGGAATGCGGTTCACAGCGATAGGGACATCGGGACCTTTTCAGGGATTGGAACGGGAAATCCGATTCGACACCGTGAAAGTCTTACCCCAAGCGATCGGTGCCGCCTACGCGGCTCTGATGGACGAGCAGGGGCGGCCTCGGTATCCCGAACTGGCAGTGGTAGAGGATCCGATGGCCCTGATCGACATTGGCTACCGGACGACCGATTTCACGGTGTTTCAGATACGACCACGCTTACGTGTATTGGAAGAACTGTCAGGAACCGTTGCAGTGGGAGCACATACTGTCTACAACATGGTTCGCGCAGCGTTTCCGGAAATTCCTGAACGGGATGTGGAATCGGCCGTGTCGCGAGAGAATATCTGGATTAACGGGAGGACACTGGATTTGCGCAGGGAAGTGGCGGAGGTTAGAAAGTCGGTTGCAAAGACAATCGCCGATGAGGTGAAACATCGGTGGAGTGATCGCATGGGTCGGATTCGAGTGGTGTTCTTGGCCGGTGGAGGAGCGAAACTTCTGCAGTCAGAACTTCAGACGCTCCACCCGGATGTGCGGGTGGTACCCGAGCCACAAGGAGCCAATGCTCTCGGGTTTTGGTTGATGGGGCGCATGGCTGAAATTCCGAAGGAACCGGCGGGGCCTCCCAGGCTGATGGTGCCGCAGCAGGCATAAGAACCCGTCCAACAAGGAGGGGATATTTCGATGGAACATACACAGGACAAATGGGCGTATGATCTGCTATGCGAATACATGGAAGACCGGAAGAGGCTCCGTTCGTACCATCAGGAGCTAACGAGGCGAATCAATCAAGGTGAAGAGGTCCTTCGCGGCGAGCGTGAGTGGGTCGGGAGCATGCTGCATGAGTCAACGGAGGTGATTCCGATGATTGCCACGTACTGTTCGGTGGATCAACTGGAGCCACGTGAACGACGAATGGTGCAGCGTCTCCAAAAACTTACGCATGGAAAAAAATCGAAGGTACATCTCTGGGATAACGAATGGATGCAACGGCTACCCGACCAGCGAGATTGGGAAGAAGAGCTGATTTCTAAACTGGATGGTGACGATTCGGAAGGAAAGATCAGCGTTTCTCTTTCGAACCTAGCCGAGAGACAGCGGGAAGCGATCGAAATGCTCGCTGCCGGCATGTCCTATTCCGATGTGGCAGAGATGATGCAGATCGCAAAAGGGAGCGTATCCAAACACCTGCAGCTGACTCGAAAAAAACTTGCCAGTGGAGCGCAGTTAGAGTGGCGAATAGATTAGCATTTTTTCTTCCTCTCCTCTTTATGGGTGAATACCCAGGAAAGGAGAGGATTTTTATTGCCATCAGCTGCAACATGTCGGGTCTGTCATAGGCCCTTGCGGAGTATGCTCAGTGTTCTTCAAGGTGTAGGACCTGTCTGCTCGAAAAAGGTCAGACAGGCCCTGGAACAGATTCTCGAGCGGGTCATCCGTGGCGAGGCCGAGCCTGAAGACCAGATTGCCTATGCCATGTCTCCAGAGGAGCGCCAGCGGGCGGTCGAGGCCCGGGTAAGACAGGCGTACCTGGAACAATTGCATCAAAATCGGCGTCCTAGCCGGGAGCCGGTGACGGTTGAAGTGGAAAGTAGGACCCGGGAGATCAGACGGGAACCCACTACGGTAGAGTGGATTGACCGCGATCATGCCTGGGTGCAGTCCCAGCGCGGGGGAAGATATCAGGTCACCGAGCATGCATGTACCTGTCCTGACTTTGTATATCGCAGGTCCCGGAATCCCGAGTTGGCGCAGGAAGGTTGCCGCCATATGCAGGCCCTGCGTTTGGCTCGGGAAGAAGTACGTGAGCGCCGGAGACAAGCGATGCGAATAGCCCGGATGCGAACACAGCAAGCAACGGCATCGATTGTGGTGAATCAGACCCATGAAGAAAACCATCCTACCTTTGCACAGATTGACTGGACCGTCGAGGCGGAACGGGATCGGGTGCTGGACATTTGGTGCCGGAACAGGGCATGGGACGGAGTGTTCATCAGCCGGGACGATGCGGCGTGGGAAACCCTGAAAGATCTGGCGCGCCAAGAATGGGAGTACAGGTACGAAAACGTTCTTGGCGGCACGGGTAATACCTTTGGCGTCGAGATCGAGGTGCAGTTTGAAAACAGTTGGTCAAGGGATATGGCTTTAAGGGACCTATACAATGAGGGTTTAACGACAGGTACCCAAATACGTGGATACCACTCCGGTGATGGTCAAGGGTTCTGGAAACCGGAACGTGACGGATCGTTGGGTACTTATGGGGTCGAGTTCGTGTCTCCCGTACTGAATGACGATCCTGAATCCTGGAAACAGATCGAGCGCGTGACGGAAATCCTGCGCCATCACGGGGCTTATGTCGATGATCATTGTGGCGGTCACATTCATCTTGGAATTGCTCCTTTGGATCACCGGACGTATTCCTGGCAACGCTTGGCCCAGATCGGGGTTGGATATGAAAAACAGCTTTACCGCGTGGGAGGTGCCAACTCGGATCAGTATCGCAGCACGGGTAGACCCGGTCAGCACCGCGGCTCCCACTATGCAAAGCCTCTGCCAAGAGGTTTGAGCTTCAACGGAAATATAACGGCCGCGGAAGCGCGGCGTCGTATCAGCAACGGAAGCCGCTACACGATCTTCAATACTACGAACATTGACCGCACGAGCGGCCGACCCGCGATTGAGTTCAGGTATCCGAACGGTATTCTGGACCATCGGCAAATTCAGGCGCAGATCCAGGTGGCCAATGCCATCTTGCACCAGGCGGCGGTGATCCGAAACGGTTCTCCGCAGTCGGAATTCACGCCTCGATTTAGTGAAGAAAACAAACATGCCAGATTGACAGATCATCTTACACCAGAAGCGGAGGAAAAGAATTTCCGTGAGTTTCTAGATGTCTTGGCCAACCCGCAGGATCGGCTTGCCGCTACGTGGCTATGGCTACGCGGTCGCTCTTGACAATAGAAAATCATATTTTTATACTATAGAAAAATAAATCGGTATTCGAAAGTAAAAAAGGAGGGTTGTCTTATGGTCAACATCGAGGAACGGAGACACTGGTTGGAGGATGGGCAGGAGCCGACCCTGCCGTACTATATTGAATTTGCTGACGGGAGGCGAGGGGAAGCGGTCAACCCTTCCCGTCTGATGGACCTGATCATCCACGAGTATTTCAGCGACGTGGATGATCCGCACACGTTTTATCTCCTGGGCGTGAAATGCCTGCGGGACATCGCGGCGGGGCCCCTGGCCATGATGGGAGTACGGGCTACGGTGTACGATGGGGTCGGTCCGTTTTACGACACGGCCATAAGCCGGTACAAGGATGAGGTCGATGAGGAAGGGGAGTTGGAGTTTCAGAACCCCGACGAACCTGTGATTCTGGACGGGTGGGATCCGTGGACGGTCGTCGCGAGTCTGATCAAGGCCGGTTATATTAAGGTATACGAGAAGTATCCGACCTGGAGCGGAGAAGGACCGGTACGTAAGAAGAAATGTGACGGTTGCGTGTTTCGCGAAGAGGTCTTTAAGGACGAGGAAGGAAAATGGATCTACTGTTCTGCCTGGGAAATGGAACTGGGTTTTGAGCACGCAGGACACAATTGTCCGTATATCACGCATGGTACACCGTATAAAGATTACCACGAGGTAAAGCCTGAAGAATTGCCGGACCCTGCCACCTGGAAACCAGATTGGGTTCCAATTTCTAATAGGAAGAAGGAGTACATTGGGTTTCGGAGGCAAAAATGAGAAAAGGAAGTCCACCATGTCGTTGTATTTTGCTTACGGGTCTTGTATGAACCAGGAGGATCTTGCCCGAAGCAGGGTTCAAGCAACATACGTTGGAACAGCCGTACTCCGCAACTACCGCCTGGCGTTCTCCCGGTACTCTACATATAGGGGAGGTGGTGTAGCCGACATCGTTCGCGAACCGGGTGAGTTTGTCGAAGGTGTACTGTACGAGGTAGGTGATTTTCACGCACTCGACCGACGAGAAGGGGCACCATTTGTCTACCGGCGAAGAAAAGTCCGGGTGTACCCTGAAAGTCTTGGCGGCCGATGGCGGTGGGCGTGGACCTATGAGGTCGTCGAAAAATCCCCGGTGGAGATCGCGCCATCTCGGGAATATGCGTTACTCATATGGGAAGGTGCAAGGGCGCTCAGTTTGGAGTATCGAAGAAAACTGAAAGAAAATCTTTTAGGAAGGATGGGTGAATTTTTATGACCAAACAAGACTTGATTGCAAAAGTGGCACTAAAGTCTGGCTTGAGTAAAAAAGATGCAGCGGCAGCCGTCGATGCGGCATTAGATTCCATTTCGGAAGCGCTGGCTGCGGGCGACAAGGTGACGCTCGTAGGATTTGGTGCCTTCGAGATTCGGGAACGGGCGGCGCGTACGGGCCGGAACCCGCAGACAGGAGAGACGATTGAGATACCGGCTAGCAAGGTACCTGCCTTTAAACCTGGGAAGGTACTCAAAGAGGTTTGCAAGACGGCTTAACTTCATCGGTGAAAAGCAATGAGCGATATTCGTGTATATGCTCACGAGATCCCACAGTGTATGACAATTGAACTGAGTGAAGTAGAAAGGTGTATGTTCGCCAATCTACTCACCAGCTTTAGAATCAGTGTAGATGTAGCAGGTGATACGTTTCACCATTTGTATCGTCTTGGTCTTGAACGAATTTATAAGGAATACGTGAAAGACAAGCGATGTGTGGGTCAAGAATACTAAAATTTTTCTCTCGCCCCCTTTTGTTAGTGAAAGGGGGTTTTTCTTTTGATCCGAAAACTGACCAGTACAATTCTTTGGATTCTGCTGGCATTAGGGGCCTTGGGGGGAGTCGGGACGATTGCTCGGATCTCCACACCGAATCCATCCGAAACAGCCGTTGTTCATGATGATCATGCGGAAACAGCTATCGCGATCCACGCTGCGAAAGTCTGGCTCACCTTGACTAAGGGGGAGACGGCGGAACAACGGAAAAAGGCCGTAGAGGAGTATTGGCCTGATCTTGATCTCCAAGGCTGGGTGCCTCCATCGCAGAATCAGACACCTCGGGAGATGTATGCTCAGCAAGTGTCTCACCCCGCATCCAATTTCTCGGTCGTATCAGTGGAAGAATGGTGTGAGGTATCAGAGGGTCAGGCGCTGCAGACTCGTCATCTAGTGCTCAATATTCCGGTGCTCCGAACGGACTCGGGAGCCTTGATGATCACGGCACCGCCAACAATTGTTCCGCCTCCGGCCCTGGGGCAAAAACCGCCTTCGACGGCGAAGAATGCGCCGCAGGATGTCTATGACGTGGCCAAGCCGTTCATCAGTGACTTCATGCGGATCTATTTGACTTCGTCGAATGCAGCGGATCTAGCGAATATGGTCGTTCCGAATACAACGATCCAACCGATGGGCGGTTTCGTCCAGTTCCGGCAGGTAGCCAGCCTGAACATCCATGACCTAGGCAAGGGACACTATGAGGCGGTGGTGATAGTCAACGTCCAGGATCCAGCCACGCAGACGATGTTGCCAGAGCAGTTTCTGGTGGATTTTTTGAAAGACGACAAAGGACATTTGGAGGTCGAGAAAGTTTGGCAGCACTAAGATCGGTGATGCTTTTGGGACCCATGGGCGTTGGAAAGACCACCACGGCCCGCGTAATAGAACAGCGTTATGGCTATCGTTGTTACTCGTTGGCCGAACCCGTGCGGCGGGTGGTGGAAGCCGCTTTTCCCTGGCTAAATGGGGAACCGAAATCCGTCCGTCGGACATATCTGCAACAGGCGGGAAAGTTCTTACGAAAATTCCACCCGAATCCCATTTTGTATCATGCGGAAACAGCGATGCGAACCTGCAATCGCCCTCTGATCATCGACGATGGCTGAACGCTGGAAGAGGCGAAATGGGCATTGGAACGGGACATGGCTGTGATTGTCCTGACGTGTCGGGAGGAGGAGCGCATGTTACGGCTATTGGAACGGGATGGTACATTACCGGATTTGCAGACTTTTCGGGATAAGACGGAGCAGGAATGGATGAAAGTCGAAGCAACGCAGGTGGATACCACCTTTCTGTCTCCAGAAGAGGTCGCTGCATACGTACTTGAACTGGTAAAAGAGAGGAAACAAGAATGCTTCCGAATCTAAACGTTCAGGAACGCATACAATGACCAAGCGACGGGAATTCCGCAAGGAATAGGTGGGTTGCCTGGTTAAAGGGTGGGATTGGAGGTGATGGAATGATTTATAAAACTCATCACGTGGCCGCACTCATTGGTGCCGAGTCATTGTTAATACACACGCACCAGCCGGTTCTCACATGGCAGACAGCCGTGGCTTTATTAGGAGCCTACTTTGCTGGACCGGCGGCCGACGTGGATCAGCCCCAGTCCTATGTGGGACAGAGGATATGGCCTCTTGCAATAGCGTTAAGTGGGCTGGGAATCCGACACCGGACCCTGACCCACTCACTTTTGCTTCTGGCTGGTTTGTGGGGAGTGTTGCAGCTCCTACCGGTGTCGGATGTGATCCGTTGGGCTATATGGATTGGCTATGCAAGTCACCCGCTGATAGATCTGTTCAACGAGGAAGGAGTCGAATTACTATGGCCATTACGCATTCGGGTGCGCTTGTTGCCGAGGTTTCTATCCATCCCTGTAGAGTCATTTGCCGAAACCTTGTTGAGAGGAGTGATGACTCTGTGTAGTTTCTGGTTACTGACACTGTATCTGCACCCCGATGTCACGCAGTTGCCGTTGCTAGGACCTATAACAGACGGAATCATCCGATTGATGCCGTCTGCCATTCAAACTTTCATTAATAAATGAGAGGTGATGATACATGCCAACTACCGGAATTGGCCCCATTGACAACCTGGGCAAACTGATCCTGAGTATTTTCGTTATACTGCTGTTTGTTATGATGGGTGGCCGATTGCTCAAAATGCTTCACCGTCACGAATACGCCCAATTAGTTTCCACTCTCATGCTGTTTGGTGTTGCTCTGTGGTTTATTATTGACCCCGCCAGCTTGATCAACATCTTCAAGTCGATCTTCAGCGGCGCATCCAATAAATTGGGTGGCGGCGGTGGCAGTGCCGGAACAGGACAGTGATCACCTATGGCCTATCGTACGTATCGGAACCTATATCGTATCCGTCCGTCCCTGTCATCGATTGGTCAGGGGCGGCAGCGGATTCGCTTACCACGAGGTGTACAGATAACGGGGGATACCGTGATCCTCACGGCTGTCTTATGGTTGCCCTGCTCTTTCATCATAGGACCTCTCCTCAAATACTATATTCCTGTCAGTCCTTTGCTTTTGGGTCTTGGTGTAGCCGGAATTATCGGCTACCAGTTAAGTAAACTGGATCCCGAAGGAAAGACAGTGGTAGCTTATTTGTATGACTTTGTGAGATACCTGTTTCGCTCAAAGGTTCATGACGGATGGGAATTTCGCCCGAATCCGAAAGGACGACCGGAATCGGTCTCGTGGAGTGCGCGGGTGTCTCTCGTAGAAGATGGTCGGGTGGCCAGTCTGCCAGCGAAGGGACGGGTGACGCAGCTGGAGTTGAGGGTGCCAGCGCACGTGAAAGTGAAAAAAGGAGAGGTGATCATACAGCACAGGGGGAAACGCTTGTCTCCGGGGTGGTAAGAAATCACGGAGGATGGGAAGGTCATGCCGAAACGTCTACCGCCAAAATTAAAGAGAAGCTAATTTTTCTCCCTCTTCACTTTTAAAGTGAAGGGGGATTTTAAGTTTTCCGGTATAGATATACCTGTTCGAAGGGGCAAGGGATTTGCCGATCTTGGTTCATGGTCAAGAGGATCGGCATATAATTTGTTAGGAACGAAAACTGAATCCCTGAGTTATTGAATGCAACACTAGTGAGTAGATTACATTTGCTACATCAGTTTTTAAAGTCCTTTGTCTTGAATTTCCTTCAATACTCCATCCCACAGATTTTTTCTCATATGTAGTGAAATCTTAGAGATTTTTATTGCTTCTTCTTGTTTTTTCGGATCACCTTCACACAGATCGTTTAGAAGTTTTTTCGCAAGAGGACCATGCTCATCTTCGTCTAATTCAATATGTCGTTTTAAATAGTAATTCAGCCTTTCGTTAGAAGCACCTTCCTTTTCCAATGAATCGATTAGAAGTTTAAACATTTCAGGAATTAAACCTTCTCTCCCGTAGAAAAAAGCAGAAGCTACTTCATGAACCTGTCCATTTAAGGCTAAATTTAAATTAAAGGTGACAAACTTTGCCACAGTCAAAGGAATAACATCATTATCTAAAGCTTTTTTGTAATCTACACCATTTTTTATAGCATTCAGAAAGGTCTTGATTGGAGTTACATCAGCCCTAGACTCCTCCATAGCTTCAAGATATAACTGGAAATGACTAGCATATCCTCCTCTTCCATCTTCATCGGATTCCTCTGCAAGCACGATCTCATTAATAAATCGGGTAAATGAAGGTGTTTCATATGGCAACCAAGGAACTGAAATTGATGTTACAGATCTTTGAAGTCTTTTTAGTAAACTCATGAAATCCCAGACAGCAAATACATGATGTTTCATTAACACCCGTACCCTATCTGGTGTATTTATTTCTTGATACATAGGATGGGCAAGGAGTTCATCACGAATAATTTCCAAATCATTTAACTCCATATAAGAAAATCTCCTTTATTTTGATTGTGTTACTAGTGTTGCATTCAATAACTCAGGGTATTAAATTATCAGTCATTTCCCGGAAGTACTCTTCTACAAAGTCTAACCGAAAATTGTCCGTACCGCAAAGGTATAGGTATTTGCATTCGATCTTGAATTGACCGTTGGTGGTTTCATTAGCGAACCATTCGCAACTGGAAGAAAAAAACTGAAAGAGTTTACGGTGATCCGATGTCGGTTTACCAGCCCCGAGATAAAGGTATGCCGTAACTGATGCGCATGAACCGGCACAATCACTTCGTGAGATACCACGTCATACGTTTACGGCGTTAACAACGACACTCTTTGGCAACTTCAAGATATCCATTTACAATCTTCCGGGTTCTTGTGAGGGAGAAATCTTTTAAACGATGTGATCCGTAAATTGTGATTCTCTGTTCGCTCCAAATACTGAATTTCGCAACAAAGCAATGGTTCTACCCATTGTACACCATTTCGGTCTCTGAATGTGTGTATTTGCTTCGCGACTCCTAAAAAAGCTTCTTTTTCCTCTGGTTTAAAGCCAAACTCCACAGTGGAAACCGGCTTATAAGAGATAGTTGGAAAATGAAGTCCGACAATGAGTCCGAAATTCGGTTTAAGACGGTATCCCAATATGACTGCATCGATCGTACAGAAATTCTTGATTTTGACCCATTCTGAGCTTCGTTTATCCAAAAAATACTGTGATCGTTTATGTTTCGCTACAATGCCTTCCCAATGGTTTTGTTTCGTCCATTCCAAAAGCCAATCGCCTATCTCATCTACGAAAAGAGTTGGTGTGATCACATCACTAGGCTCAATGATTTCCTGAAGAATTTGTTTTCGGGAGATCAGATCCTTTTTTATGTGTTCTGTACCATTCGAATAGAGTACATCAAATGCGATTAATGTTGCCGGCATTTGCTCGCTTGCAACAGCGATTTTAGCCGGATCGGTTAAGCGGCCGCGATAATTAATGTCATCAAAGATGGTTCGGCCATCTCGATAACACACGCCCTCACAGTCGATAATCGCCTCATATGATTTTATGTGATCCGCTACAGCTTGAAATTCCGGGAATTTTTCTGTGATTCGTTTCCCGTGACGAGTAAAGACTTCGATTTTTCGTCCTTGCTTATGTAGAAGGCACCTCCAGCCATCCGCCTTGAGTTCATATATATATTCAGGGTTTCTTAGATCGAACGTCTTCTGCATGGAAGCTAACATCGGTTTTATGGGTTGAAAGAGCACAAGCACACACCTCGCTTGTGTATTTTCGCATGATGGGCGAAAAGATTCTATAGGGGACGATTGGAAGGTTTATAGGGGGCGAACTAGGGATATCGTTGAGATGACTAATCAAATTTTTCTTTCATACCAACATTCACTTAGAATATTCGGAAACCACAATGAGTGGTTTCCGAATATCACAACTAAGGGTAAAGGTAACAAACATTTCTAACAGCTAGGGGAAAATTGAGTTGACAGCTTATATTAAGTTCCAAAATCATTTTGAAAATGAAACTTACCTCTATTTCTGCTCGCAAGAATCAAATTGCTGAGTAAGGCCAGTACAATTGTACCTACCGTTAAGGAAACGAGACCGTGCCATCCGAATACTTTCCACAATATCCCTGGTATCCATGCTCCTAAGCTTCCTCCTACATAGAAAAAGAACAGGTATAATGATGTGGCAGCTCCCCTCGATTCTTCCGCAATGTCCGTTACAAAGGCCGTAGTTGCCGATTGAGAGGCAAAGTTTCCAAGCGTCAACAATGATGATCCGACGATTAGGGCCGGAACTGACGAATAGAGTGTAATCAGGATTCCTACTCCACCAATCAGATGTCCTAGCGCCATGGTGGATCGTCTGCCAATTATATCAGACAGAAAACCAGCAAAAGGCGCGGAAAAGATCCCAAATGAGTAGGTGGCATACAAAAGCGAAATTTGTGTAATGGATAAATGAAAGGGAGCTCCACTTGCATAAAAAGGAATGTAAGTGAAGAATCCGATAAACGCAAAGAACTGCGAAAAACCGATCAAGAAAGCCCCCACCAAAGCTGGATTACGAAAGTGGAGCAAAAAGCTTTGTTCGCTTCGTTTCGATTGGTGGCGGGAAGGTGGCAAAAGCTTCAATACAAGAAACGCGATTACGCTTGAACAAACCGCAATGACGCCGAAAACCGTTTGCCATGAATAGGTTTCGGAAATCGGTCCCGATATGACGCGCCCGACTAGTCCTCCTGCCACGTTGGCGCTGACGTAAACCCCCATTACGCGGCCTCTTTGATCCACTGGAAATTCTTCCGAGATGTAGGCCATAATCACCGCTGTTACGCCAGGTATGAAGAGGCCATACAGTGCGCGCCAGAATAGTACCATTGAAAAAGGTTGGGGGATGTACAACATGATGCTCGGTATTATTAGAGCGACACTCGAAAACAGAATCACTTTTTTCCTATCCCAACAGTCAAAAAGAGGTGCCGAGATAAGAGAAGCGGCTGCTAACGCGATAATCGTGACGGATATTGTCAAACTTGCTGTTGGAATCGAAATATCAAAATACTGTGCAAACAAAGGCAGAAGGGGTTGGGGTGCATAGAGAAGAACAAAAACATTCATGGTGGCCAGAAAAATAATCATCAACGGTGACAATGAAATCAATCCTTTCTTGGTAGGCAAGACGCCACCCTTTTGTTAATCCTCCTATTCTGTTTTTATAGGATGATTGTAAGAATTTGCAATGGTTTAGTTATGAAATATATCACATTATTATGTAAATAGAGAATATTGTAATATTATTCATGTATGCGATTTTGAGTACGCTGAAGCCTTGATTCCACTTATATCCGAAGGAATATTGAATGAATCCCTCATGATTTTCTTCTAATACTTTCGGGCATTTTATGGATAAGAAATGGGGGATGGTTATGCGGTCGATGTGGAAAGGAAGTATCAGCTTTGGTTTAGTCAATATCCCGGTCAGTTTATATAAGACTACAGAAGATCACACCACCAGTTTTCGCAGTCTGCACGAAGAATGCCGAAGTCCGATCCAGTATAAAAAGTGGTGTCCCGTATGTAACCGCGAAATCAGTAACAATGAAATCATACGCGGATATGAATACGCACCGGGGAATTACGTCGTACTTACAGACGATGATTTAGAAAAATTGCCTTTACCGACCTTGCGAGCGATCGAAATCATGCATTTCACCAATAAAGACGATATTGATCCGATTTACTTTGAAAAAACATACTATATCGGACCCGGCGAGTTTGGAGCCAAACCTTACAAGCTACTTCATGACGCGATGGAGGCTACAGGCAAGGTAGCCGTCGCCAAGGTAGCATTTCGTACAAGTGAGCATTTGGCAGTGGTGCGCCTCCACAACGGATGCCTCGTGTTAAACATGATTCATTATCCGGACGAGATAAGGAATGTGGAAGGAGTACCGGGGATCACGGAAACCGATCAGATAGTGGTCAATGAAGAGGAACTTGAGATGGCTAAAACATTGATTGAGCAGATCAGCGGGGCCTTTCGCAACGCTATAAGAGCAACTATCAGGAAGCTCTAAAGGCACTCATTAACGCAAAAATCCAGAACGTTGAAATGGAGAAACCCGCTGCTCCCCGGGCGAACGTTATTGATCTCATGGAAACGTTAAAAATGAGTATTGTGCGAATGAAAGAAAAAGCGGAACCATCAGAAGCAGCCATGGCTGCAACGGGAACAGATGTAGGAACGTCTGTTGAGTCGTCTTCTGCTGTCCCAGAAAAACCGAGGCGGCGTAGGCGTAAAACGAAGAATGATAAGTAGATATTTTAAAGTTTTTGCTTTGATGATAGCGAATTCCAAGGATTGAAACCTAAGCTCGTATCTTCATTAAAGATACGAGCATTTTTGTTTCTCATTAACTTTAGCCCAGTTGTATTGTCGAAATCGCGTGTTTGTAAAGAAGTTGCTGTTTGCCCATTTCGTTGATCAATAAGATCGTGAAATTATCGAACATTTCGATCGTACCGATCATTTGAAAGCCATTAATCATGAAAATCTTAACTTGCTTTTTTGAGGTGCGAAGATCGTTCAGAATTTTATCTTGCACATTGATTTGTTGCTTTGTTCCATTTTTAGACGTTTCGTTTACAAGTGTTTGGTTCGCCATGATTTTCCCTCCATTATCTACAATATAAGCTAAATAGAGGATGAAGGAAAGGGAAATCAAGCGCTAGGGAAAAGGAAACAGTCGAATCGCCGTTTTGTAGATTCGGTGGCCAAACCCCATAAACAAAGGTAATTGCTATCAGCTGTTCTGTAACCTAGACCTGAAGCACTATTTATTTTATTTGCTCGATCAATTGAGTTACTGCTTCATCGCCCGTGCAAAATTTTGTCGTTTAGGTTTATCTGATAATTTTCCGTTCCTCCTTAGTAGATTGGACGACAACCCAAAGGCGAAGCGAAATGGATAAATTTTGCTAGATTACTAAACCATTTTTTCACATTATATCGGACTCAACTTTCATCTGAAGAAAACATGGAACAATGTAGATAATAATAAATTTTACCAATAATTTTACAGGAATACAAAATAACTGAGATATAATGAGAAAAAAAGAGATTTCAATCAAAAAAATTGGGATATACTACTTATACGTTAAAAAATTAGAATTTGACCATTATTATAGAATAATAGGATAATTTAAGCAGTAAGTCCAAATCATTGGATTTACAATTTAGGATTACCAATTAAAACAAATTATAGGAGGTGATACAACATGACTGAACTGACATTAAATGAACAGCTACAAATTAACGGTGGGTCATCTTATTTAACTGACTTTCTCGTTGATGTTGGTGCTGGAGCAACACTTGGTTTTATGGCTGCTGGACCCCTAGGAGCAGTCGGGGGAGCAATTCTTGGTGGCGAAATTTGGGCTGGTGCTTACGCTGCAGACCAAGGGTGGTAAGAATAAGTAGCGACTTTACTTTAGAATTGGGGGTGCAAATTATGAGAGAGCTATCATTTGATGAACTTACTTCCATTTCTGGTGGGGATTGGTCGTGGAGCGATTTTACTGCGGCAACGTTAGGAGGAGTAGCAACTGGAGCTGGTTTAGGCGCTTTCGCTGAAGGAGTTGGAGCTGTACCTGGTGGAATTATTGGCGGAATTATCGGCGCAGCAGGGTACGCTTTTGATGCCTATACTGGTTGGTAAGAAAAATAAGGGGGGGTCAAGAGTATTCTTGCCCCTTCTTTGGGTTTGAAAAGAGATAATGAATGAGAGGGAATAACATGTATAATTTTACAATTGGTTTAAGTATGTTGATTTCTTTATTACTAATCATAGTCAACGCTTTAGTATCGTATGTGATTGGAATAATTGGAAAAAATACATATGAAAAAACAGGGGCTATTGAGATTGCAATTAATAAGTTGAATGTTCTAAATCAATATATTTATAATATCTTTTCTATAAGTTCAGTTTTTTTGACTGGAATGATTATGCTACCACATATGCGGGTATTTTTGAAACCGCTTGGTTCATGGGGAAAAGCAATCTTTTTTTTGTCGCTAGTAATCCTAATATTTGTTAATTCTATTTTAAATCAACTAATTTTGCATCCTACAAAACAAATGATTCGTGGTACTAATGAAACAAAAAAAGAACTTTTGTATAACCATTTGCGTTTTCTAGTGTTTTTCTATTTTCCTATCATAATTATCCCTTTAATAAAAATGATACTTCCATCGGAACTAAAATCGAGACTATTTTCAGATAAAATTTTGAACATTATTTCCTCAATGTCCATTATCTTTATTGTTCTATTAGTGACGCCATTATTTGTTGGTATTGTACTAAAGGCAGTACCTATGAATTCCAATGAACTCAATCAAAAACTAGCTAATATACTTAAGAAAGCCAATATCCAAAATTGTAAGATTTACATATGGTCAACCAAAAATAGAAAAATCGCTAATGCGTTAGTAACAGGTTATATCCAAAAAAGAATATATGTTTCAGATTATCTTTTAGAAAATTTCACAGAAGATGAAGTGCAATCTATTATAGCGCACGAAATTGGTCATATTAAAAAAAATCATCTAATGATTAGACTTGGTTTTATATTATTGGGGAATGTTTTATTTAGAATTGTGGGGTTATTGCTAGATTACTATAATCATATAATCCCCTTCTGGGTTGGAATTTGTATTATAAGTGCTTTATTTATTTTATATTTCTATATTTTATTCTTAGCAATTTCAAGATCCCAAGAACGACAGGCTGATTCTTTTGTATTACAGATAGGAATTGATCCAGAAGTATTCATCTCAGCTCTTTATAAATTAACAAAATTAAACCATTCACTTTTTCGATTTAATCGTTTTCAGGAAATCCTTCGAACCCATCCTTCTACAGAACAAAGAATAGAGTGGGTTAGAAAAAAGGCGAAAATTTCTAACCGGAAGATAGAACTAGTTCAAGAAAGAGGGGAACATGATATCCCTCTGATATGATATCTAATTGTACTAAAGGAAAGTTAATATTTGTGGTGGTGCTTCAATGAATATATTTAAAAAGTATATTTGCGTAAAACAGTTAGACATAAAAGACTGTGGAGCGGCATGTTTAGCCACTATTGCCAAGCAGTATGGACTGCGATTACCTATCTCGAAAATTCGAGAAATGGCTGGTACGGATAAACAAGGAACAACCGTTTATGGAATTATTAAAGCTGCAGAGAAACTTGGTTTTTCAGCAAAGGGTGTAAGAGCAAATATAGACAGTTTCTTTGATGAAATTCCTCTTCCTTCCATTGCCCATGTTGTGGTGGAACAGAAATTACAACATTTTGTAGTCATACACAGTATTAGTAAGAAAGAAATAATTATTGCTGATCCTGCAAAAGGTATTGTTAAATATACCCCTGAAGAGTTTTTTAAACTTTGGACAGGGATTTTAATTTTGATTGTACCCACCGAAGATTTTAAAAAGGGGGATGAAACTAAGGGGATATTTTCTAGATTTTTCGTTTTATTGAAACCTCAAAAAAAGCTTTTACTCAATATATTCTTAGCATCATTAATCTATACTATCCTTGGAATTTTAGGTTCGTTTTATTTTAAATATCTATTAGATGATATCCTACAATACAATCTAGAAAAATCACTACATGTTATCTCAATAGGGGTTATTCTTTTAGGGGTTTTTAAAGTACTACTAAATGCATATCGCAGTCATTTACTTTTATACCTAAGTCAAAAAATCGATGTTTCCATAGTTTTAGGCTACTATCAGCATGTCCTTGATTTACCGCTTAATTTTTTTAGTACAAGAAAAGTTGGAGAAATCGTTTCACGGTTTATTGATGCATCGAAAGTAAGAGAGGCTATATCGAGCACTACACTGACGGTAATGATTGACTCTTTAATGGCTGTTGCTGGGGGTATTATCTTATATACCCAAAATAGTTTGTTATTTGGTATTACACTTATTATTGCTCTTTTTTACGCCTGTATTGTTTATACATTAAGGAAACCCATTAAGAATTTAAACATGAAACAAATGGAAAATAGTGCTCATTTAACATCTTATCTTGTCGAATCAATACACGGAATCGAAACAATAAAAGCATTTACAGCGGAAAGGGAGGTGAGTCAAGAAACAGAGAAAAGATTTATTAGATTACTTAAAAGTAATTTTAAGAGTGGAGGGCTAAAAAATACTCAGTCTTCCTTAACGGATTTAGTTGCAGCAGTAGGTGGAACTGTAATCCTATGGACAGGTGCTTATCAAGTTATGCAAGGAAAAATGTCAGTAGGTCAGTTGATTGTATTCAATTCCTTATTAGCGTACTTCTTAGATCCAATTAAAAACTTAATTAATGTACAATCAGTCATTCAAACTGCGATGGTTGCTTCTGATCGTTTAGGAGAAATATTAGATCTTGAATCAGAAAAAAGTGAACATGAAGATCAAAAGATCATTCCTTCTAATTTGAAAGGAAAAATAGAGTTTAAAAACGTTGATTTTCGTTATGGAACTAGAGAACTTGTTTTAAAAAATATTAATTTAACAATTAACCATGGGGAAAAAGTTGCCTTTGTTGGTAAAAGTGGATCGGGTAAATCTACTTTAGCAAAATTACTCATGAAATTTTATTCATGTGAAAAGGGGGAAATATTAATTAATGGTTATAATATCGAAGATATTAATATTGAGTGTCTAAGAAAAGGAATAGCTTATATTCCGCAAAATATTTTTCTTTTTAGTGAAACGATTAGAGATAATCTTTCTCTCGGAAAAGCTTATGTTACGCAGGAAGAGATTATAGAGGCAGCAAAGGTAACTAGTGCCCATGATTTTATTAACGAACTACCTTTAAGATATAATACTGTTTTGGATGAAAATGGATCTAATCTTTCCGGAGGACAAAAACAAAGACTGGCTATCACTAGAGCACTCCTTAAAAAAGCCGACATACTAATTATGGATGAAGCAACAAGTAATCTTGATATCATTACAGAGAAGGTAATCGAAAAAATAATACATGAATTTAACGATGGAATTACAACCATTATAATTGCTCACCGTCTAAGTACTGTTAGGAGATGTGACAGAATTTTTGTGATGGATAATGGTGAGATCATAGAAAGTGGAACTCATGAACAGTTAATTAGTATGAGAGGTATGTATTATAACTTGTGGAAGGAGCAAGAGTCAGATTATCACTTAAATAATGAAGTAGCAGTCACGGAAGGGATGTTACTTTAGAATGAAATTGATCATTCAGGATATAAGTGAGTTGACAGATAGTCGAGAACTGTTAGATTCCAACCCCCTCCCAATTACAACTTTATTTTTGTACATATTAGTTGCATTTCTTATAGGGACTATAATTTGGTCATATTTCGGAGAGATTGATGATTATGTAAAGGCGAACGGAATCGTTAGACCTAACAACAAAATTAGTACGATAAAAAATAGAATTACAGGAAAAGTGGAAAAAATTTTTTTTGAAGAAGGAAAGGAGGTAAAAAAAGGTGATATTCTTTATACAATTGAGCACAAAGATTTAGATGTCCAAAAAGCCAACATGACAAAAGAGTTGGAAAAGACAAAGAGTGAACTAGATAATTTAAAAAAGCTAAAACAAAGCATTTTGGATGATAGAAATTATTTTGATGAAACATCAGAAAACGAAAAACCATATTTTTATAAATATATTAAGTATGAAATTGATAAAAAAGCACTAATAGAACAGACTACCAATTCTCAATTAGATATCGTTCAAGCAAGTAAACAAGCTTCACTAGATCAGCAATATTACCAACAACAAATTAATCAGTATAGCAAAAATATCGAAGACTTGAATCGCTTAAAGCAATCTATTGATGAAAATACAAATCCATTTGATATGAACAACAAGAAATTCTTTGATAGGTGGGAAGATTATAAAATCAATATACAAAAATTAAAAAGTATAGTTGATCAAAAGAAGAAAGAGTATGATGTAGATCAACAATTAGAAAACGCAGGAGCTATAGCTCCTAAAGATGTAAAAGATGCTAAAAATAATCTGGATAGTGCTAACTTGGATCTAGAGGAATACAAAAGTAAATTTTTATTGGACATCTCTACTGAAATCACTGACAATAAAAAAACATTAGCGGAACTTCAAAATTCTCTAGATAAAGCAAGGGATACTTTGAATGTGTCTAGCGGCAAGGAAATGAGTGTTGAGGTTGCACAGCAACAATATAAAATTGATACATTAACAAAGTTGGACGATCAAATTAAAGAAGATGATACTAATATTGATAAGCTTCAAAAAGATCTTGATGACAATGAAATAAACCTTCAAAACTGTACAGTAACTTCTCCTATTGATGGTGTGGTTAATGTAATTAAAGAAATTAATAAAGGAGATCTTCTACAAAGCGGTGATGAAGTAATAACTATCATTCCCAAGAACTCATCACAATATAGAGTAGAGCTTTATGTATCAAACAAAGATATCGCGAATATAAAGGTAGGTCAACAAATAAAATATCACTTTTTAGCTTTACCGTATCAAGAATATGGAGAGTTAACAGGTACAATTTCTAGAATTGGAACAGATTCTAAAACCGATCAGCAAGGAAATAGTTTCTATACAGTTGAAGCAACATTAGATAACAAGCCCTTATATAGTTATAAAGGTATACCAGCAAACATAAAAGTAGGAATGGCCTGTGAAGCACATGTAATCACAAAAACTAAGAAAATTTTGTATTATTTATTGGAAAAGATAAATTTAAAAGAATGATATTTTATCATTTCTAATGTGGGAAGGATAATTCTTCTCTTTTTTCGGGTGTAGCAAGATCCGTTACTATGTTGTAAATATCATATCTTTAGAGAACGGAGAACCATAACGTTTTAACGGTTCTTGACGAGCCATGATTCTGAATAATGAATTTGTGTCCCATAAGAAGTTACTCACTTCTCATGGGATTTTTCTTTAAGTCAGCGAGAAAAAGACCTTCTATTTTCGCTTCTAAGTAAGCGTCAAATACTTCCCACCTACTAACCTCGTATTGTATTTGAGATAATCTCCTCAAGATATTCGGAGAGGAGAACTTTCAATGTCCCATGCAGAATTAAGAAAAGAGTGGGAGGTACGGATCGCTGCTTTTCGGGCTAGCGGACAGAGCGCATCAGCATGGTGTAGAGCTCATCAGTTGAAGCTTCATCAGTTCCGGTACTGGCTCCGGAAGATTGAACACAAAGAAGCCGCTGTGACCCCATCATCCAAATGGATATCGGTAGAAGTGGACGGGCAGACTGACAAGTCTAGAAACACCTTGCTCGTTAGAGTAGGGCAAGCAACCGTAGAAATCCAGTCTGGCTTTGATCCTGCACTGTTGGCCAACGTCGTGCGAACACTCCAAACGTTATGCTAAGCGAAGCTAGCGTAGAGCGGGTATATCTGGCCAGCGGAAGCACCGATCTACGGAAATCGATTGACGGGTTAGCCGTACTCGTCAAGGAAGAGTTTGAACTCGACCCTTTCTCGCCCTGTCTCTTCGTTTTCTGCAATCGAAAGCGAGATAAACTGAAGATTCTTCGCTGGGAACACAACGGTTTCTGGCTCTATTACCGCCGGTTAGAGAAAGGAAAATTTCAGTGGCCAGCGGAAGCGAGCTCCGTACCGTTGAAAATCAGTCGTCGGGAGTTGCGTTGGCTACTCGATGGTTTATCTCTCGAACAGCGACAAGCTCACCCTGCGGTGACCGCGCGCACAATCGTATGATTCCACACATCCACCTATTTTTTTTGAATGGAAAAGGAATTGGCTGTACATTGTCGAAATCAATAGTATTATGAAAAATCATACATTGAACCCGACCCCTACTACAATAGAAGATCTCCAAAAAGAATGCGATTGGCTGAAAAAGCAAAATGCGGAACTGACCGCCAAACTGAAGTGGTATGAGGAGCAGTTTCGCCTCAGCCAACAGCGCCGGTTTGGCTCTTCGAGCGAACGAACGAATGCCGATCAGCTTGAGCTTTTTAACGAAGCCGAGGTGGAGGCCGATCCCACTGTAGAGGAGCCTACCCTCGAAACCATTACGTACCGCCGCTCCAAAAAACGCGGCCACCGGGAAACCCTGCTTGAAAACCTGCCAGTGGAGACGATCGAGTATCGCCTGCCATCTGAGGAGCAGGTTTGTTCGTGTTGCGGTGGTTCTTTGCATGAAATGAGCACGGAGATACGGCAAGAGCTGAAAATCATTCCGGCCGAAGTCAAAGTGGTCAAGCATGTCCGTTACGTCTACTCCTGCCGCCGTTGTGAGCGTGAGGAGACAAGTACGCCGATTATCACAGCCTCTATGCCTGCCCCCGTCTTTCCGGGGAGTTTGGCGTCTCCTTCCAGTATGGCCTATATCATGAGTCAAAAATATGTGGAGAGCATGCCTCTCTACCGACAAGAGCAACAGTTTGCACGCCTGGGGATTGAGTTGTCTCGTCAGACCCTGGCCAACTGGATCCTCTACGGAGCGAATACCTGGTTGAGTCTGCTCTATGATCGCATGCGCGAGCACTTACTCAAGCAGGACATCTTGCACGCAGACGAGACGACCTTACAAGTGCTCCGCGAACCGGGTCGGGCCGCACAGACGACTTCTTATCTATGGCTGTACCGCACCGGGAGAGAAGGTCCGGCCATCATCCTCTATGACTACCAGACGACACGGGCGAGCAAACACCCGCGTCAGTTTCTTTCCGGTTTCAAAGGGTACCTGCACGTCGATGGCTATGCGGGTTACCATGGGATACCGGATGTGACCCTGGTCGGTTGTTGGGCTCACGCCCGGCGCAAATTCGATGAGGCACTCAAGGCGCTGCCTGAATCGAAGCGCTCGTCACCGGTAGCAGCCAAAGAGGGACTCAATTTCTGCAATCAACTCTTTGCGATTGAACGGGACTTAAAGGAGTGCACGCCTGAGGAACGTTACCATATCCGTCAAGAACGCAGCCGCCCTGTGTTGGATGCTTTTTGGCATGGCTACGTACCCAGAAACCGAAAGTGTTGCCCAAAGTGCGTTCGGTCAGGCAATCTTGTATTGTCTGAACCAGTGGGAAAAATTAGAGGCGTTTTTACAAGATGGGCGATTGGAGATCGATAACAACCGAAGTGAACGCGCGATCAAACCGTTTGTGATCGGTCGCAAAACTGGTTGTTCTCCAATACCCCGCGTGGTGCAAAGGCGAGTGCGATCATTTACAGTATCATAGAGACAGCGAAAGAAAATGGATTACATCCCTATTTCTATCTTACCTATCTCTTTGAGAAACTACCTAACCTAGATATGAAAGACAAAGATTCCTTAGATCAGCTTCTCCCTTGGTCAGAAAGCCTACCGCTTACCTGCCGGGCTATAAAAAAGAATACGTAAATCATACGAAAATCCCCATCTCTTCAAAAGGTGGGGATTATTTTACGCTTACCGTTAGAGTAGGGCAAGCAACCGTAGAGATCCAGCCTGGCTTTGATCCTGCGCTGCTGGCCGACGTCGTGCGAACACTTCAAACGTTATGCTAAGTGAAGCCAGCGTAGAGCGAGTGTATCTGGCCTGCGGAAGCACTGATCTACGGAAATCGATTGACGGGTTAGCCGTACTGGTCAAGGAAGAGTTTGAACTCGATCCTTTCTCGCCCTGTCTCTTCGTTTTCTGTAATCGAAAGCGAGATAAACTGAAGATTCTCCATTGGGAACACAACGGTTTCTGGCTCTATTACCGCCGGTTAGAGAAAGGGAAGTTTCAGTGGCCGGAAGAAGCGAGCTCCGTACCATTAAAAATTAGTCGTCGAGAGTTGCGTTGGCTGCTCGATGGTCTATCTCTCGAACAGCGACAAGCTCACCCTGCCGTCACTGCGCGTACGATACTATGATATGTACACCCAATTAGACTTTGGGATTAAAAAAAGGAATTCGCGGTATGTTGTCGAAATCAATAGTATTATGAAAAATCATACGCCGAACCCGACACCTACTACAATTGAAGATCTCCAAAAAGAACTCGATTTGCTGAAAAATCAAATTGCTGAACTCACTGCCAAGCTGAAGTGGTATGAGGAGCAGTTTCGTCTTAGCCAACAGCGCCGGTTTGGCTCTTCGAGCGAACGAACGAATGCCGATCAGCTTGAGCTTTTTAACGAAGCCGAGGTGGAGGCAGATCCCACTGTAGAGGAGCCTACCCTCGAAACCATTACGTACCGCCGCTCCAAAAAACGCGGCCACCGGGAAACCCTGCTTGAAAACCTGCCTGTGGAGACGATCGAGTATCGCCTGCCATCTGAGGAGCAGGTTTGTTCGTGTTGCGGTGGTTCTTTGCATGAAATGAGCACGGAGATACGGCAAGAGCTGAAGATCATTCCGGCCGAAGTCAAAGTGGTCAAGCATGTCCGTTACCTCTACTCCTGCCGCCGTTGTGAGCGTGTGGAGACAAGCACGCCGATTGTCACAGCCTCTATGCCTGCCCCTGTCTTTCCGGGGAGTTTGGCTTCTGCTTCCAGTATGGCCTATATCATGAGTCAAAAATATGTGGAGAGCATGCCTCTCTACCGGCAAGAGCAACAGTTTGCACGCCTGGGGATTGAGTTGTCTCGTCAGACCCTGGCCAACTGGATCCTCTACGGAGCGAATACCTGGTTGAGTCTGCTCTATGATCGCATGCGCGAGCACTTACTCAAGCGGGACATCTTGCACGCAGACGAGACGACCTTACAAGTGCTCCGTGAACCGGGCCGGGCCGCACAGACAACTTCTTATCTATGGCTGTACCGTACCGGGAGAGAAGATCCGCCCATCATCCTCTATGACTACCAGACGACACGGGCGAGCAAACACCCGCGTCAGTTTCTTTCCGGTTTCAAAGGATACCTGCACGTCGATGGCTATGCGGGTTACCATGGGATACCGGATGTGACCCTGGTCGGTTGTTGGGCTCACGCCCGGCGCAAATTCGATGAGGCACTCAAGGCGCTGCCTGAATCGAAGCGCTCGTCACCGGTAGCAGCCAAAGAGGGACTTACTTTCTGCAATCAACTCTTTGCTATTGAACGTGACTTAAAGGAGTGCACGCCTGAGGAACGTTACCATATCCGTCAAGAACGCAGCCGCCCTGTGTTGGATGCTTTTTTGGCATGGCTTCGTACTCAGAAACCGAAAGTGCTGCCCAAAAGTGCGTTCGGTCAGGCCATCTTGTATTGTCTGAACCAGTGGGAAAAATTAGAGGCGTTTTTACAAGATGGGCGATTGGAGATCGATAACAACCGAAGTGAACGCGCGATCAAACCGTTTGTGATCGGTCGCAAAAACTGGTTGTTCTCCAATACCCCGCGTGGTGCAAAGGCGAGTGCGATCATTTACAGTATCATAGAGACAGCGAAAGAAAATGGATTACATCCCTATTTCTATCTTACCTATCTCTTTGAGAAACTACCTAACCTAGATATGAAAGACAAAGATTCCTTAGATCAGCTTCTCCCTTGGTCAGAAAGCCTACCGCTTGAGGCATATGATGTGGTTATTCTTACGCAATCATGTGATTTGGAAAATAAAAAGACTCCATGGATTCAGGTTACTCCAGTGACACCTCTAAGTGTGATGCAGCAACATTATCAACAATTTAATGATTGTAATAATTTAGAAAGCATAAGAAATGGATTTCAGCATAAATATCACATGATTGCTGAGTGTGACGAACCTTCTCATCGTCGAGAAATTGGTATCTTGGACTTCAGAAATGTATTTACTTTACCGTTTGAATATGTGGTTGACTTTGTAAGTAGAGGGACTCCAAGGAGAAGGTTGGTTTCACCTTATAAAGAGCATCTTTCGCAAGCTTATGCGAAATTCTTTATGAGGGTCGGTCTTCCTAGTAATATCCCTTCATTCAAACCACAGAAAAAAAGATGAAATAAAAAAGGGACCCTACGATTGATATGATCCCCTTATAGTAGACAGAAAAAAGAAAGCATACTAATCTGTCTACTATGGAGGGGATTTTTATATGGGGAAAATGAGAAAAACTTATGATTTAGCGTTTAAGAAAAAAGCAGTGGATTTGTACATGAAAGAGGGTATGGGGTATAAGACGATAGCAAAAGAATTAGGCATTGAACATTCAATGGTTCGCCGATGGGTTAAACATTTTGAAACTGAGGGAATTCAGGGGCTTGAGGAGAAACGTGGAAAGGCTAAAGGACCTGGTAAAGGTAGACCAAGAACTCGCCCAGATGTCAAGGCCGGGATATAATTGACCCACCTTCGCCGGTTTAAAAATGACCCACCCCGGCGATTTTATTTTGTCTTTGTGCGTGGTGTTCTGTAGCTTACTGTCCGCATTTTCCATGGAAATATTTGGCAACATTTTCAAGAGGATATATTCGACGGGAGTGGGTCATTCCTTTTTCGGCGTTTCTGGGTCAATTATAGGTCGGTGTTAACAAACGCGTTACAGAATTAGGTAATAATAATGTCTGAGGCTAAAAAAGTTCAAAATTTTTAAAGGAAAATACCAAAAGGTAAATGAATATATATTGTATATTGTAATTAAAGGGGGAGTTTTATGTCTTATAGTCCAAATGATAATGAACTATTGGACAAAGAACTTGAAAATGTATTGGGGGAGCTTTTGAAACCACATGTTGATCATCTAACAGGATCTTTTGTTGCTCCAGAGGAGATGGAGCCAATTGATCCTAACTCTGATCTTAATTATGGAGAAATTATTGATGAACAACTTTATTATGACGATGACATACGTGATTTTGTTTTCCAAGATAATGTCTGTCCAGTATGTGCAGTAGATGTAGGGGCTACTAAGATAGGAGATACTTCTGATGGAGCTCTTGTCGCATTTAGAGGTAAAGCTATTTTCCATTCCTCCTAAGTAGATTGGTCGGCAACCTTATTCTACCAAAGAGGAAGCGAAATGGCTCAATTTTTTCTAGATCACTGAACCATTTTTACACAGTATATCGGACTCAACTGGTATGAGGAAGATCATGAGCAATTAAGTATGCAAGGGATATGCTGAAGTTAAAATTAAGAAAGCCTTGAATCCTCGTAGTTCAAGGCTTTCTTCTCGGTGGGATCTATTTTTTATTAATAAATTTTGTACATACCAACTCCTCAGAACGATGGAGTTGGTATTTGTTTTTGTGGTGACGGTTGGGGACGAATTGGGGACTAAACTCGTCACCACGTCCCCAATTCGTTCAGAATAGCTCGGGTAGCGATAGGTGAATATCATTGATTTATCGGGGTTTTTCACGGCTTGTCCATCTCAGTCATACCCGGTACACCACTTCTATGGAGTAGGGTTTTTGTCTGGGTCTACCCACTACTTAATGTATAACATGCTCTCATTTATTAGAACCATCAAAATGAAAATGAGACACCTTAAAGGGTTGAGTGTGGAGAAAAATAATGTCGAAGAAAGAAGCGGTGAAGCGGATATTGAAATCACTTCGTTGGATTGTCTGATGGTACATCAGAAAAAAAGGATTACCCATTCTTTCTATTGCGCAAATCTTCCATTATAAGAAGCATGGAACTTGTTGCCTTTCAGTCATCAGGCATTAACACTCCTGCAAAAATGAAGGCAAAACGATCGGAAGTTTTGTCGGTAGCAATCATCGCAAATCGAAGGGTTCAAATAAAAGAGCACCTGTAACCTACAGGTGCTCACTTATTTACCATCAACGGCGGCGCATACGACGGCGACGACGGCGACGGCGACGACGTTCCCTTTCACGTTCTTTTTCTCGTTCCCTTTCACGTTCACGATCTCGACGCATAGGATCGCAACGAACCACTATACTTTGACCCGGTCTGAGAGTAATGACCATTCTACGACGAGGCATTTCCATCCCTCCTTTACTGAGGTGATTTATTTTATGTCAGGAGAATAAGAAAGGTATGGACAAAGTCTATTGGAATAGAATCCATTTATTATAATAGGAATCGATAACGGGCGGATCACATGCATGACGGAATCCATGTGAAAGACGAACCCTTTTTATTCAGACAGGCACAAATGCCCATGCCATCCTCATATATTGAACCACGGAACGTTATCAAATGTGGACGGGTGGAGGTGGCAGAACAACATGCCCGGATTCCTGGCTGCGATGGCTTTGCTGATTCGGGAACTGACGCTCTTTGTTTCCTATATTAAAAACAACGCGTTTCCGCAGCCGTTGCCTGAACAAGAAGAGGCAAAATACTTACAACTGATGAGTGAAGGAAACGAAGATGCACGCAACGTTCTTGTGGAGCATAATCTCAGACTTGTCGCTCATATCGTTAAGAAATTTGAAAATACGGGAGAAGACAGCGAAGACCTCATTTCGATCGGGACGATTGGTTTGATCAAAGCAATTGAAAGTTTTCAACCGAATAAAGGAACAAAACTTGCAACATATGCTGCTCGCTGTATAGAGAATGAAATCCTCATGCATTTGCGATCTCTAAAAAAAACGCGTAAAGACGTATCTTTACATGACCCGATTGGTACAGATAAAGAGGGTAATGAAATCACATTGATAGATATTCTGGGCTCCGATACGGATGATGTGGTTGACGAAGTCGAGTTAAAATTGGAGAAAACCAAGATCCATGAACGTCTGTCTCTCTTGGATGAACGGGAACAGGAAGTCATTCGCGGACGCTTCGGATTACCCGACGGGGATGAGAAAACACAACGAGAAATTGCAGAAGAACTTGGGATTTCCCGTTCCTATGTATCCCGCATTGAGAAAAGGGCACTCACGAAGTTACTTCATGAACTTCGCCCACGCGGTGAAGGACGTTCGTAATCCATTTAGGGAGAAGAACGAAAAACCCTGATGCTCTAAGCATTAGGGTTAAGTTTTTGCATCATTCTTACTGACAGCAAAGGGTTTGAAAATAAAATCTTGAGGAAACAGTGTCATCTCCGGGATAACATCACTAAACTAAATCAGAAGGGAGATGATACGATGTTTAAAATCGTTGATAGCCAAAATAGACGTTTTGTTGGAGACATTGTTACCCCGGAAGGGGAGCATTTGGAAAGTGTGCTTTCCGTTTATAACTTTGGCAGAGAATCAGGATTCATTCTCGTAACGGGTGAGGATGAAGCGATGGTTCGTTTTGAAGATCTGAATTACTTCTACAAGCTTGTTCATGAAGAAGAGTCTGGTATTACTTATGATCTCGCCGAAATTGAGGAAGAGGATATTACCTTTTAAATGAAAACGAGTCCCTTATTGAAGCTGGCATGACAGCCTAACGGTTGATAACCGAACCTTAAAATGAGTGATATATAACGATTTACGTACACATGTACCGGTCGTTCCAAAAAGTTTTATAGTTGGAGACGAAATTCGTTCCCCTTTGATCCGACTTTTCATTACAAACGGAGGCAAATAAGCCTTCGTTTTTTGTAATTTTTTTAAAAAATGAACATAGAAAATCGTATGTCCAAACGAAACAAAGTTAACGTCTCCTCTTCCAAGTGAGAAAAGAAAGATTGGCTTTTAAATTGATGAGATTTTGTGTTATCATATGGTCATCTGATGATTATATCACCCGAACAAGAAAGAAGGGAGAGTTCCTGATGAGAGTTTCCTTATTCATTACATGTCTAAATGACGTATTCTTTCCTGGAGTTGGAAAAGCTACAGTGGAAGTTCTTGAGAGACTTGGATGTGAAATCGATTTTCCAACGGAACAGACATGCTGTGGACAACCGGCATATAACAGCGGTTATCAGAATGAAACAAAAGAGATTGCCAAACACATGATCCGTACTTTTGAACATGCAGAATATGTCGTGGCACCGTCTGGTTCTTGTGCGATGATGTTTCATGAATATGAGAAGCTATTTGCAGATGATCACATATGGAAGGAGAAGGCGAGAGTACTTGCAGATAAAACATATGAATTTTCTCAATTTTTGGTCGATGTACTAAAGGTCGAGGATGTAGGCTCCAGCCTTAAGGCGAACGCGACGTACCACCGATCATGCCATATGATACGACTTCTCGGAGTCAAAGATGCACCCATGAAACTGTTACATCACGTGCGGGGTCTCCATGTGACTGAACTTCCACATGCCTATGATTGCTGTGGATTCGGAGGTACTTTTTCAGTGAAAATGGTTCCTATTTCTGAACAGATAGTGGATGAGAAAATTCGTCATATCGAAGAGACGGGAGCCGATCTTTTAATCGGGGCCGATTGTGGATGCTTGATGAATATTGGAGGTCGGCTTCAACGGAAAAGAAAGCCCATCAAAGTCATGCACATAGCAGAAGTGTTGAATCAAAGATAATGAGGATGAGGTGTGTTACGATGTCGATTCAAATTGGAGATGAACCGTTTTTCGAGAGAGTAGAGAAAGGCATCAAAGATTCGTTCATGCGAACGGCTGTAAGTTCTGCGCAAGACGGACTGCGCAATCGACGGTTACAAGCAATCGACGAACTGGGTAACTGGGAAGAATGGAGAAAACTTGCTGAGCAAATCCGTGTACATACACTGGAAAACTTAGATTACTACTTGATGCAACTCAGCGAGAATGTTGAAAAGGCGGGCGGACATGTTTTCTTTGCACAAACGGCGGAAGAAGCGAATGACTATATCAAAAGCGTCGTAAGAAAAAGAAATGGAAAAAGAATTATAAAATCAAAATCGATGGTGACTGAAGAAATCGGTTTGAATATGGCATTAGAAGAAATGGGTTGCGAAGTGATAGAAACCGATCTCGCGGAGTTTATCCTTCAGGTCGATGACCATGATGCCCCTTCACATATCGTCGTACCGGCTTTGCATAAAGATCGGGAGAGGATCCGTGAAGCTTTTGCAAAACATGTCGGATATAAGGGTTCGTCGAAACCGGAAGAGATGGCAGCGTTTGTACGGAAAAAACTGCGCCCGATCTTTTTATCGGGGGATATCGGTATCACTGGTTGCAACTTCGCGATTGCAGAATCAGGGACCATTAGCCTTGTTACAAATGAAGGTAACGCCCGTCTTTGTACGACAATCCCGAAAACCCAAATTACAGTCATGGGAATGGAACGGATTGTACCGACTTGGGAAGAACTCGACATTCTCGTGAGTATGCTGTGTCGAAGCTCCGTCGGACAAAAGTTGACAAGTTATGTGACCGGATTAACGGGTCCAAAAGGAGAGAGGGATGTCGATGGTCCCGAAGAATTTCATCTTGTCATTGTAGATAACGGTCGATCCGATATTTTAGGAACAGAATTTCAAAGTATTCTTCAATGTATCCGTTGTGCGGCGTGTATTAATGTTTGTCCTGTATATCGTCATATTGGCGGACATTCGTACGGTTCCATTTATCCGGGACCAATCGGAGCGGTTTTAACTCCCCTTCTTGGCGGCTACGAAGAATACAAAGAGCTCCCCTATGCGTCAAGCCTCTGTGCCGCATGCACGGAAGTGTGTCCTGTTAAAATTCCGTTGCACGAATTGCTGATACGACATCGAAGGAGAATTGTCGAGGATGAAGGAAAATCATCTTTTGGGGAAAAGCTTGCCATGAAAGGATTTGCTTTGGCTGCACGGTCTCCCAGGATGTTTGCTCTCGGAGAAAAAGTAGTACCCGGTGTTCTGGGGCCGTTTACGAAAGACGAAATGATAACAAAAGGCCCGGGACCGATGAAACCATGGACAGATATACGTGACTTTCCAGCTCCGAGTAGAGAGTCATTTCGGGATTGGTTTAAAAAACGTCGAAAAAGAGAGGGAAAATCATGGCCATCTACAATCAAGAAAGATTTTTAAATCGTATCGCCGAAAAACTGGGAAGGAACCGGAGAACGAAAGGAGTGATAAGGCCTCACTACAGTTTCACCCCTCAGTGGCAGGTATACAATGGGTATACACAGGATGAACTGGTCAATGAGTTGAAAGAACAATGCGCGCGGATTCATACACTTTTCAAAATGGCGACAACCGAGACATTGCCGCAAGTTCTATTTGAAACGATCGAGGAATTAGAGGGACAATCTGTCGTCATTTGGGACGATCCGCGATTTGACGAATACGAATTACATTCAGTATTTCAGAAATGGGGAACGTTTCTGCACTCATGTGTGGGACCCCGAAATCGGCGTTCGAAACATCGAAATAGCTGAGAAAGCAGACATCGGTATCACGTTTAGCGATATCACATTGGCGGAGTCCGGTACGGTAGTCCTATTTAGCGGAAGTGGGAAAGGACGTTCCGTCAGCTTGCTCCCAAAATCTTATATTGCGATCGTACCTAAAAGCACCATCGTCCCGAGGATGACACAAGCTACGCACGAAATCCACAAACGAGTGGAGCGCGGAGAAGCACTTCCGTCTTGTATAAATTTTATTTCGGGGCCGAGCAACAGTGCGGATATCGAAATGAACTTGATCGTTGGTGTACATGGTCCTGTTCGAACCGCTTACATCGTTGTGGAAGATAAATAATAATGAAGAAGAATCAAGCCATGAAAGGGAAAAGGCTTGATGGTAAACAAAAACCACTCTCTAACATGGAGTGGTTTTCTTTTGATCTGGCATACAAATTTGGAAGATCACGATTCGGCGGATTCTGCGTTCGATTGTTCCACCATAATCGTTTCTACTCTGCGAAGGTGATCTAAGAGCATCTTTTCTGCTTGCTCTCCGTTTCCAGATTCTATAGCTTTATATATATCCAGATGTTCCTGCAGTAACCTTTCCGGTACGCCAGGCATCTCATAGATCTTTTGACGAGCAAGCTTCATTGTGCGTTTCATGATTTCCGAAATCGAATGCATCATCGATACGAGAATCTCATTGTGTGACGCATTGGCGATCGCAAAATGAAATTCCCAGTCTGCCTGATCCCCCTTGTTGCGTATGTCGGAACGGTGAGCTTCTTCTAATTCTTCAACCGCTTTTTTGATGAATTGCAAATCCTCTTCTGTCCGCCGTTCCGCAGCCAAACGAACGATCCCTGATTCAATGATTTTACGCACTTCCAGTAGTGAAATAATATCCTGTTTCGTCACGGGGCGTATCGATTCAAGCATTGCCAGCAATTCCTCCGGTTCAAATTGCGTGACAAAGGTTCCCTCTCCTTGCCGGATCGATACGAGACCCATCGTTATCAAGGAGCCGATCGCTTCCCGTATGGTGGATTGTCCCACCCCCAACATTTCCCCCAATTCTCGCAAGGAAGGAAGACGTTCCCCAGGTTTGTAAACACCGGACACAATCTGGTTGCGCAGATAATCGGCTACTTCTTCGTAAGTTTTACGCACCTTAAAAGGCGTTTTCATGATACACCTCACCGACTTCATAAATCATAGAAGAAATTATATCACATATTAGTGAATGGTGTTGAGAAGAGGTGATTTTGTATAAAAAACGGTTTTTCTAAGCTTTTGTTTCGGGTATCGTGTGTTGGAAGAATACACGGTTACGCGTCTTGGGAGTGTTGCAACTGTCGGATAAAAGTTGATCGTTCTTTCGCTACATAAAGCTTTGCACCCGTTCTCATAATAAAAACATATATAGTTGCCTATACACATTACATTTGAGAATTACAGCAAGGGACAAAGATTGACTGATCATAACAAAGAATATTTATGCGAATTCTTGAATTTTCTAAGATGAATAGATGAAAAATAAATTTTTTTTGACTATAATGAGTCTTGAATAAAACGACTCATGAATCAGACATGAATCGTTGTCGTGAAAGAGGGGGAGAGAAACCGATGATAAAAGAAAGAAGGTTTAGAAAAATTTTGGTGGCAAACCGGGGGGAGATCGCCATTCGGATTTTCCGCGCTTGTACAGAACTGGGGATCCGTACGGTAGCCATCTACTCAAAAGAAGACAGCTTGTCTCTTCATCGTTATAAAGCGGATGAGGCCTATTTGGTCGGGGAAGATAAAGGGCCAGTCGAAGCCTATCTGGATATCGACGGGATTATCGAGATCGCGAAGAAGAATGAATGTGACGCGATTCACCCCGGATACGGATTTCTTTCCGAGAACGCAGATTTCGCCCGAGCGTGTGAGCGAAATGGAATCGTCTTCATCGGACCCACTCCTGAACATCTGGAGATGTTTGGCGATAAAGTGTCTGCGAGACGCGTGGCGATCGAGGCAGGGGTTCCCGTCATTCCGGGTACAGAAGAGCCGGTCGAATCACTGGAAGAGGCGCGAGAATTTGCGAAGCAACACGGTTTTCCCTTGATTATCAAGGCAGTATCGGGCGGTGGCGGAAGAGGCATGCGCGTCGTCCGCAATGAAGCCGATCTGGAGGAAGCTTTTGCGCGTGCTTCATCGGAAGCGAAGGCGTCATTTGGCAACGCGAGCGTTTATATGGAAAAATTTTTGGAAAACCCGAAACACATCGAAGTCCAGATCCTTGCTGACCAGTCCGGAAATGTCGTTCATTTGTTCGAGAGAGATTGTTCGATTCAAAGGCGTCATCAAAAGGTGGTCGAGGTAGCCCCATCCTTCATCGATGAAGATTTGAGATACCGAATCTGTGATTCAGCTGTTCAGTTGATGCGTAAAGTTGGATATAAAAACGCGGGAACGGTGGAATTTTTGCTGACCAGAGACGGGAGTTATTATTTTATCGAAGTGAACCCGCGGATTCAAGTGGAGCATACGATCACCGAACTGATTACCGGAGTGGATATCGTACACGCACAGATTCGCATAGCGGAAGGACAATTGCTTTCATCTGCAGAAATTGGAATTCCTTCACAAGAAGCGGTGACAAAGCGCGGATATGCGATTCAATGCCGTGTAACGACGGAAGACCCGGAAAATAACTTCATGCCTGATACGGGACGAGTTCTGGCGTATCGTTCGGCATCCGGTTTCGGAATTCGTCTTGATGGAGGAAACGGGTTCACCGGAGCACGGATTACGCCTTATTATGACTCTCTGCTCGTAAAGATCTCTAGCTGGGCGATCGATTTTAACGACGCGGCGGCAAAAATGAAGCGATCCCTTCAGGAGTTCCGAATTCGTGGCGTGAAAACGAATCTTCAGTTTCTCGAAAATGTTGTAAGTCATCCTGATTTTCTTAAAGGGGAATATGATACTTCATTTATTGAGAAGCGTCAGGAACTATTCAATTTTAAGAAACGATTGAATCGGGGGACAAAATTATTACAGTTCATTGCCAATTCAACAGTCAATGTGGGCCCGGGGATGTCGAAGAAAGAAAAGAAACCGTTCTTTAAGAAAGCCGTTGTTCCGGAGTTTCCTTTTGATTCCGTTACCCCGGAAGGAACAAAACAACTTTTGGATCGCCTTGGCGCGGACGGGCTGTCCCAATGGATTCAAGATCAGAAACGCGTGTTAATCACGGATACGACATTTCGTGATGGGCATCAATCACTGTTCGCGACGCGTGCTCGAACCTATGACTTGCTGCAAATCGCGGAAGCGACCGCCAAAATCGGTTCCAAATTCTTTTCCCTCGAGATGTGGGGAGGAGCGACATTCGACGTGTCCATGCGTTTCCTCAAGGAGGATCCGTGGGAAAGGCTGGAGCAACTGCGCGAAAAAATCCCGAATATTTTATTTCAAATGTTGCTCCGTGGTGCGAATGCGGTCGGGTATAGTAATTACCCTGACAATGTCGTCAAGAAGTTTATCGAAGAAGCAGGAAAATACGGAATCGACGTTTTCCGCATTTTCGATAGCTTGAACTGGTTGCCGAATATGACCGTTGCCATCGATACGGTTCGTTCGATCGGCAAAGTGGCGGAAGCGACGATCTGTTACACGGGAGACATTCTGGATCCGCGGCGTGAAAAATATAATCTGAAGTATTATATCAACATGGCGAAAGAATTAGAGAGGGCAGGAGCCCATATCCTCGGCATCAAAGACATGGCGGGCCTGTTGAAGCCGTATGCCGCCTATCATTTAATCAAGGCGTTAAAAGAAGAGATCGGCATACCTATACATTTGCATACGCATGATACGAGCGGTAACGGGGTAGCGACTCTGCTGATGGCGGCTGAAGCGGGAGTCGATATTGTAGATTGCGCGATCAGCTCGATGTCAGGTCTCACTTCACAACCCAGTCTGAACGCCCTAGTGGCCGCGCTTGAACAGTCTGAGCGTGCGACAGGATTGAATCTTGAAGAGTTGCAGAAATTAAGCGATTACTGGGAAGTGGTTCGCGAATATTACCAAGCCTTCGAAAAAGGGTTAAAGACGACCACTGCGGATGTATATCTGCATGAGATGCCGGGCGGACAGTATACAAACCTTAGACAACAAGCGGAATCCTTGGGTCTCGGGGATCGTTGGGAAGAAGTGAAGAAAGCATATGCAGAAGTGAACCGCATGCTTGGAGATATCGTTAAAGTTACGCCATCTTCCAAAATGGTCGGCGATCTGGCACTGTTTATGGTGCAGAACAACTTGACGGAAGAAGAGCTTCGCAAACGAGGCGAAACGCTCGATTTTCCTGCGTCGGTCGTTGACTTCTTCATGGGCTATATGGGACAGCCGCCGGGAGGATTTCCTGAATGGCTGCAGCGGATCGTCCTTAAAGGGAGAGAACCGCTCGCATGCCGCCCGGGTGAAATGCTGGAGCCGGTCGATTTCGATGAGTCGCGTAAAACGCTTACAGAGAAAATCAATCGCCCGCTTAAAGAGCGCGATTTGGTGTCATATGCCTTATACCCGCAGGTTTTCCTTGATATGATGAATCACTTCGAGAAATATCACGATGTCTCTGTCCTTGATACGCCAACGTTCTTCTATGGTATGCGTCCGGGGGAAGAGATTACGGTTGAGATCGAAGACGGAAAAACATTGATGATCAAGCTGATCGGTGTAGGAGGTCTTGATCCGGACGGAACACGTACCGTTTACTTCGAACTTAACGGTCAGCCCCGCGAGGTGGTCGTTCGCGATGAATCCGCGAATGTAACAACAGTTGTCCGCCGAAAAGCCGATCAGGGAGATATCAAACAAATCGGGGCGCTGATGTCAGGCAACGTCGTCAAAGTACTTGTGGAGAAGGGAGATAAGGTGAAGAAAGGTGAGCACCTGATCATCACCGAGGCGATGAAAATGGAAACGCAAGTACAAGCGCCGATTGACGGGGTTGTGAAGGAAATCCTGGTTCAAGAGGGAGATCGTCTAGAAACGGGAGATCTGATGATAATCTTGGGCTAAGCTACTGTCAAGCAATCTTTCAATATTCAGGTGAACCGTCATTGCCGCAAGCGATGACGGTTCTATTTATTGAATCAGAGAAAAAATTCCGAGACCGGGAAGACCTAATGGTCAGGAAATGGTGAAAACTTCATATTTACTCGCCAAATCGATAAAGTGATTCATTCCGGAAATTTCACCTGTGTAAAGCCGACCTTCCAATTGGTAATAATCGACACATGTTTTGCAAGCGAGAACAGGAACCCCTGCATCAGACAATTCTTTTAAATGGGGGGCGACGAGGGAATCGTTCGTTAATGTAAATACTCCTCGGTTCATGCAAAAAATAGCCGCAGGTTTTTCTTCCTTCTGTTTCAAAAGCACGAAAAAAGTCTCCATTACTGTTTCCCCTAAGCCTTCATCTCCCTTTCCGAATTTGTCGGAAGCGACCAGGATTACTTTGTTTTTCACGGAAAAATCCTCCTTCTTTTTGCAATGAATGACTACATCCTGGAACGATTATATGTTTTCATATGTGTACGTACAAGTGCGAGTAAGTATCTATGTTTCTGTTTGTTAACCTGTTTTCAGAGAATCGATGTTGATTAAAGGAATGATCCATATAAGTAAACACTTGCAAACATATGGGGGTGTACATCGTGAAACTTGATCCTGCGCAAGCCGCTTTTTGTTATTTGTTATTGTCCGGAACACTCGTTCATGAAGGAACCTTCTCTGATATGCAGCGGAAGTATAGGATTGATGTACGTCCGCAGCTTGTCATGCTCGTCTCGATTGACAGATATCCAGAATTGGCGTTTGGCAAACCTTTAACGTGGAAAATAGAGATTGGTAGAAGTTTGGTCGATGCGGTACATGAAGCTTTGCATGTCCCCTTCGTATGGGTCTGGATCGAAGAAGGAGTGCTCTCTGTCCTATTGGAACTTCCTAACGAAGAAAGATTTAGAAAAAACATCAGGGAACGAATCTTTCAAATGGCTAGACGTATTCAAAAATCAGCCGATCGAAAACAGATTTCCGTATCCATTGGAATTGGAACCTATTATGAAGATCCTCTTATGCTTCATTACTCGTTTGCGGAAGCAAAAAACTCGATGATTGATCGATTTTTTCAGGGAAACAGATTGATATTCCAGTATGAAAAGAAAAACGTAAGAGATCATTGGAAAGATCCTCTCTCTCAAGAAGAGAAGGCGGAATTACTGGCCCGTGTTCGTATCGGGGATGAAGAGGGAACCGTCGCTTATTTAAAAATTCTCTTGGAAAGAATGGCGCAAGCGTATAAACATAACGTAGATATGTTTAAATCGGAAGTGATTGACTTGGTAATGATGATGTCCCGCCTGGTTCTGGAGTATGGCGTCAGTGCTGCGACCATTTTGTCTGAGAATGCCCGATTTATCCAAGATTTATATCATACGGTTCGTTACGATACTTTTGTGAAAAAAGTATGCGAATACGGGAGACAGTTGACGGAACAGGTGGCGAGTACCCATATGTTTGCAGTTTCTCCCGTGATTCGCCAGGCGATCCGATATATCAAAGAGAACCATCAAAAAAGAATTTCTTTACATGAAATCGCACAATATTGTTGTCTGAGTAAATACCATTTTAGCCACCTGTTTAAAAAAGAAACCGGAATGAGTTTCCTGGATTTTTTGAATAAGACAAGAATCGAAAAGGCGATTCACTTTCTGGAAACGACAGATTTAACTATACAGCAGGTCGCATATCGGGTTGGATTTGAAGATGCCAACTATTTCAGTCGCATGTTTAAGAAATATACGCGTTACAGCCCGACCGCCTACCGCTCAGCAAGATTGTGCTAGTTTTCCGCAAGTTCTGCGCAAGAAAAAACAACCGGATCCCCGTATGATAAAGATAAGCAGGCGGAATGTTTTAAATAATCAATAACCGTTCTTTTCTCAGGTTAAGGAGGGATTCACATGCAGATCGAAAGGCGTAGTATCGACTACATACCGGAATCTGAGAGGCATGGGAGCGCACGCAATCTGTTTGCCATCTGGTTCTCTGCGAACGCTCAGATTACTACGGTCGTTACAGGTGCACTTGCGATTACTCTCGGACTCAATCTGTGGTCTGCGATTGTGGCCATCATTCTCGGAAATGCGGTCGGGGGTATTTTCATGGCTTATCATTCCGCCCAAGGGCCTAAGCTCGGCATCCCTCAGATGATCCAAAGCCGGGCCCAGTTTGGGGTCGTCGGTGCCGTACTTCCTCTCATTCTGGTCGTCATTATGTATGTAGGATTTTTCGCAACGAGCGGGGTTCTTGGCGCTCAGGCATTTTCCGCCGCGTTTCACGTACCGCAAAATGTAAGCGTTATCATCGTGAACATGTTGGCGGTTTTGCTCGTCATTTACGGGTATGATTTTATTCACAAATTTGAAAAGGTTGTGTCTTATCTGTTTTTCGTTTTGTTTCTGTATTTGTCCATCCGTTTGTTATCACAACCGATTCAAGCGAATACCAATCTGCCGGCGTTTGCATGGGGGCCATTCCTGCTTGTCCTCTCCATAATGGCGACTTGGCAGATTGCGTACGCTCCGTATGTAGCAGATTACTCCCGTTATTTACCATCTGATACATCATTAAAAGAGACGTTTTGGTACACCTATTGCGGTTCGGTGATCAGCTCGAGTTGGATGATGATCCTCGGTTCTCTCGCGGCGTTGGTTGCACCCAAGGAATCCGAAAATATGATTGGATATTTCGGGAATTTGTCCGGCTCTGGAGTTTCATTCCTGACATATATTCTGATCGTGCTTGGGGTTCTTGCCATCAACACTTTGAATCTATATGGTGGCTTCATGTCTGTTGTAACAACGATCAGTGCGTTTGCGAATTGGAAGGTCTTTTCGGGAACACGCGTGATTTTTATCCTGATCGTTTCGATGGTCGGTACGATCGTGGGCATTTGGGGTCAGGGGAACTTTTTGGAAAATTACTCGAAGTTTCTGCTGCTTCTCTTGTACTTTATGGTTCCTTGGACTGCGATCAACTTAGTGGATTATTATCTCTTGCGTAAAGGAGATTACAACATTCAGGCTATTTTTGATCCGAACGGAGAATATGGGAGAGTGAACTGGATCGCAATAAGCTCATATATTTTAGGAATTCTCATACAGTTCCCGTTCATGAATACAGAGCTATTTGTTGGCCCTGTCGCAAAATATCTGAACGGTGCGGATATCGCTTGGATTGTCGGGATGATCATACCGGCTGCCCTGTATTATTATCCGATGAAGAGAAGGCTTTCAGAAGAGAACATGCGGCACCATCCGCCAGCAATGTAAGTGAATGTTTAATCATCGACTTTTGAGTTTGAGTGAGTCTCATACCTGAAGGAGTGTTTTCACTTGAAAAAAATCGAGTTTCTCAATCCACCGGAAATCATACGCCGCTCCAATTGGCGTGATCGGTTCGAAACCAAAGTCGCTCAATGGCTGCTTCCGTGGGATGGAGAAGAAGCGGTTGGTATCGGATTTATCGGTATCCCCCTTTCGAAAACATCGATTAGCGTGTCAGCCGCGTCCATGACGCCAAATGCAATGCGTGAATTGTTCACAACGGTTACCACATATAACATCGATCATGATGTGGATCTGCAAGAGTTGCATGCTCGGGATATGGGAGATATTCAGATGCATGTAACGGATTTGTACAAGTGTCACATCAATATCGAACAGGGATTAACCCATCTATATCAAACGTTACCTGAAATTTTTCCGTTGATCGTAGGAGGAGATCATTCGATTACCTGCCCTTCTGTAAAAGCGTTTAAGAAACGTTTTGGTGGAAAAGTCGGAATCGTACAAATTGATTCGCATATGGATGTCAGAAATTTGGAAGACGGAGGGCCGACGAATGGTACGCCCATCCGCGGCTTGATCGAATCGGGAACTGTGGAAGGGTGCCAAATCGCACAAGTCGGGATTCACAGTTTCGCAAATTCCAAGCCGTATCGGGAGTATGCAGCCGCCCAGGGAATCACTCAATTCACAGCAAGACAGGTGGCGCTGGAGGGGATCCATTCGATTATCGATCAGGCGCTGGAAGTTGCTGATAAGGGGACGGAAGCGATCTATGTGACGGTCGATATGGATGTTCTCGATCAAGCATACGCTCCTGGCGTACCTGCAATGGTGCCGTCCGGAATGACTTCCTGGCAACTGTTAGAAGCCGTATTCAGATTGGGGCAACACCCGAAAGTAAAGGGATTCGATATCGTCTGTATCGATCCTTTGCAGGATCCTCGCAAGGCAACTGTCCGTATGGGGCTCCATGTGATTTTAACCTTCCTTACGGGAATTATGAAACGCGGCAAACAGTAATCCGTATGCATGTTGCTAATGAATCAAAAAGCAACAGGGTTAAGTTGAATACGGCCGGTCGGCTGGTTTCACAATTTTATCTTCATCATAAAGACAGCAAAAGGAGAGTAGAACAATGACCGTTCAAGCCAAGCGTACGATCCGTGCTCCGCGCGGTACGAAATTGACAGCAAAAGGATGGCAACAAGAAGCTGCACTTCGCATGTTAATGAATAACCTGGATCCGGAAGTAGCGGAACGTCCCGAAGATCTCGTGGTCTACGGGGGGATAGGAAAAGCCGCAAGGAACTGGCAATGTTTTGATAAGATTGTCGAATGTTTAACACATTTGGAAGCGGATGAAACGTTGTTGATTCAATCGGGAAAACCGGTCGGAATTTTTAAAACGCATGCGTTTGCACCGCGCGTCTTACTCTCTAACTCCGTGATTGTACCCGCATATGCGAACTGGGAAACCTTCCGTGAATTAGAAAAGAACGGCTTGATGATGTTCGGTCAAATGACGGCTGGCAGTTGGATTTACATCGGTACCCAAGGGATTTTGCAAGGTACGTATGAGACGTTCGCTGAGGCTGCCCGTCAACACGCGGGGGGCACATTAAAAGGGACGTTGACATTGACGGCGGGGCTTGGCGGAATGGGTGGGGCTCAACCGCTTGCTGTGACGATGAACGAGGGCGTAGTCATTTGCGTTGAGGTGGATCCGAAGCGGATTCAACGACGCATCGATACGCGTTATCTCGATGTGATGGTCAATGATCTTGACGAAGCGCTCCAGTTGGCAAGGGAAGCCCAAAAACAAGGCAAACCGCTTTCCATTGGGCTCGTCGGCAATGCGGCAGAGATTTACCCGGAATTTGTTAAACGAGGAGTCGTTCCCCATTTCGTCACAGATCAAACGTCAGCACATGATCCGTTGAACGGTTATATTCCCTCGGGCTATTCTCTTGAAGAAGCAGCTAAGTTGCGTGAATCAAACCCACAAGAATACGTGCGTTTGGCCAAACATTCGATGGCCGTTCATGTTCAGGCGATGCTGGATCTGCAGAAAATGGGTGCGGTCGTATTCGATTATGGAAACAATATACGTCAGGTCGCTTTTGACGAAGGCGTGAAAGATGCTTTCAAATTTCCGGGGTTTGTTCCTGCTTATATTCGCCCCCTCTTCTGTGAAGGAAAAGGGCCGTTCCGCTGGGCGGCATTATCTGGTGATCCGAAGGATATTTATAGAACGGATGAACTGGTTTTGGAACTATTCCCCGAGAATGAACATCTCCGCCGCTGGATAACGATGGCGAGAGAAAAAGTTGCGTTTCAGGGATTGCCTGCACGCATTTGCTGGCTTGGGTACGGTGAGCGCGTGAAAATGGGCTTAGCCATCAATGAGCTTGTGCGAAGAGGTGAAATTTCCGCGCCGATCGTCATTGGACGCGACCATTTGGATTGCGGTTCCGTGGCATCTCCCAACCGCGAGACGGAAGCGATGAAGGATGGAAGCGATGTGGTGGCCGACTGGGCGATCCTTAATGCTCTCATCAACACAGCGGCAGGGGCTACATGGATTTCAGTTCACCACGGGGGTGGTGTCGGCATGGGATACTCTCTGCATGCCGGTATGGTAGTCGTTGCTGACGGGACAAAAGAAGCGGAAGAACGTCTTTCCCGCGTGCTTACTACAGATCCGGGTATGGGAGTCATTCGACACGTGGATGCAGGGTATGATCTTGCGATACAAACGGCGAAAGAAAAAGGTGTACGCGTACCGATGCTCGATATCTAATTCTGTCCATATAGTAACTCATTCCATCTGAGCGGCCTTAGATGTGTCAGGCCGCCAGACGTTACGGGGAGGTTCATATGCAAGCGAATCAGATTGATTTGCTGGTTTATCATATCGGTCAACTGGTCACGATGCAGGGGAAAAAAGGTCCACGCAAAGGCCATGAAATGTCGGAAATTTCAATGGTTGAAAATGGTGCTGTCGCTATTGCGAATGGACGAATAATCGCCGCTGGTGAGGAAAAAGACGTACGCAGAAAAATCTCAGGTCTATCAGTTCGTGAAGAATTGAACGCACAAGGGCGACTTGTGACTCCCGGTCTCATCGATCCGCATACCCATCTGGTTCATGCCGGTTCCCGCGAACATGAACTGGAATTGAAATTGAAAGGAGTTTCCTATCTCGAAATCCTTGCAATGGGAGGAGGAATCCTCAGTACGGTTCGAGCTACACGCAATGCCACGGAAGACGAGCTTTATGAAAAAGCACGGAAAAGCCTTGATCTGATGTTGTTGTTTGGGGCTACAACGGTCGAAGCGAAAAGCGGATACGGACTGAATCTGGAAAACGAATTGAAGCAACTTCGTGTCGCGAAACGTCTCAATGAACATCATCCTGTCGAAATCGTGTCAACGTTTATGGGAGCTCATGCGGTTCCTCCGGAATATAAGGGACGTTCTTCAGAATACGTAGATTTGATCGTAGAGGAGATGCTTCCGGAAGTGAAGCGGCAGGGTCTCGCCGAGTTTTGTGACGTGTTTTGTGAACAGGGCGAATTTACGGTACAGGAAGCGAGAAAGATTTTGTCGGCGGCCAAAGAAATGGGGTTTGGGATCAAGATTCATGCGGATGAAATTGAGCCATTGGGAGGCGCACAACTTGCGGGCGAATTAGGGTGTATTTCCGCCGAACACTTGCTGGCGGCGACCGATGAAGGGTTGGATGCGATGAAACGTGCAGGTGTAATCGCCGTGTGTCTTCCCGCAACTTCTTTCAATTTGCGAGCGAACAACCACGCCCGCGCCCGCAAGATGATCGAAATGGGTTTGCCCGTCGCGTTATCGACCGATTACAATCCAGGGAGTTCGCCCACGGAGTCATTACAGTTCGTGATGACTCTCGGATGTTTGAATTTAGGAATGACGCCGGAAGAAGTGATCACAGCGATGACGATTAATGCCGCATATGCGATCGGGAGGGGGGACGTTGTTGGCAGTTTGGAGACAGGAAAACAGGCAGATCTCGTCATCTATAACGCTTCCAATCTAGCTTATCTTCCGTATCACTTTGGCATCAATCACGTCGATACGGTGATTAAGAAGGGAAAAGTCGTAGTCTCAGAGGGCAAACTTGTTGGCTGAATGGAGGGCGCCGCTTGCTCCTCGGTAAAACGAGTGTTAGGCTGGAGGTAAGAGGATTTAAAAGGCAGGTGTCGCACATGAAAGTGATTTTGTTCGGCGGAACTGGATTTATAGGAAGCCATGTATCCCGTCATTTGCATGAATCCGGGTACGACGTATGGATCGCATCTCGCAAAGATCAGCATGTCGATTACGGTCGCTGTTTTGTCTATCGTCCATCAGAGATCGCCCAGATCTTGGCCGACATAAACAGCCCATATGCGATAGTTAACCTGGCAGGTGAATCGATTCAGTCCGGGAGATGGACCGATGCCCGAAAGAAAAAGATCCTGCATTCAAGGGTGGATCTGACACAAGCGATTTTCCGCCATTATAAAGGTACCCATGAAACCCAGTGTTTTTGTCAATGCATCTGCCATCGGCTATTACGGATCTTCACGGTCGGCTACTTATACGGAAGAAGCGGAAGCAGGGGAAGGATTCTTGGCAACGGTGACGAGAGAATGGGAAAACGCGGCTAAACGAGCAAGTGATGTGACCCGTGTGGTATTAGCACGACTAGGGGTTGTGCTGGGGAGAGATGGAGGAGCTTTTCCGCGGATGATCGCGCCGTATCACTTTTTCTTGGGTGGACGTGTTGGGGATGGAACACAATGGATTTCCTGGATTCATATCGATGATGTGGCGTGCGTCTTGGAACGGTGTATAGCGGATGAAAGGATTGACGGACCGATGAATCTGACTGCTCCTCAACCTGTAAGGATGGATGAGTTTGGCCGAATGATCGCAAAAACCATGCGTCGCCCCCATTGGCTCCCCGTTCCTGAATCGCTCCTTCGTCTGCTATTGGGTGAAATGTCGGAGATCGTTCTAAAAGGGCAAAAAGTTTTGCCTGAAAAATTAAGAGCATTGGGTTATACATTTCAACATGATTCATTGGAAAAAGCGATTCGCGATTTGTTAGCGAAGAGAGCGTAACGGAAAAGTTCATGACTGCCCTGTACAGGCGTATGCGTCGGAGTGATTGCTTCACAGCGAACGATTCTGGACATCTGTCAACGATCCTCCGTTTCATTGTAAAATCCCGCATGATGTTGAACACAAGATTCATTATGTGCGGCAGACTGGGAGAATATCCGTCATCGACGGTCCAGCAACTCATTAAGCAGGACGAGGAAATTTTTCGCGGAGCGCGGCAGCTCTTTGTTTCTCGGAGTAATTACATACGTGGCTGCTCTCGGTAGATGCAGGTCCGGCGTCGCGATCCTGACCAGTTTTCCGTTCATCAATTCTTCCTCCACCGCCGACAAAGGTAAAAAAGAAACGCCGAGACCATTTATGATCAGCTTGCGTGTGATGTGTACCTGACTTACGGTCATAGGACGGATTGGAATTTGAAGATCATGCAATTGATACAAGATATCTTCCCAGTAATCGGGATGGTTTTTTGTCAGTAACGGATGCTCCAACAGAAGTTCACGGAAATTCGCACGATCAGGATTCACCGTTCCGGGAGCGATGAAAACGACAGGATCATTATATAATTTGCAAGTGACCGTTTCAGGATGTTTGGAAGGTACAAGAGAAATACCGAGGTGTGAGCGTCCTGCAGCGATTCCAGGGCCGACGGATTGTGACAATGTCGTATAAATTCTCACTTCTACATTCGGATACATCGAAGTAAATTGCTTCCAAATAGCCGGGAGTAAAATCTCCGCGCAAAGAGGAGAAATCAGCAGATCTAGCCGGTCATCAAACCCCATTTTCCAACGCGTCATGTCAGAAAGAGCATCATCGTGCGCTTCCAGGATACGGTTGGCATGAATAAGAAACCGTTCTCCAGCAGCAGTTAAGCGAACTTTCCGTCCTGTGCGTTCGAACAGGGGATAACCTACGTATTCTTCAAGTTGTCGAATGTGGACGCTGACAGTGGGTTGTGCCAGAAACAATCGTTCGGCTGTTCGGTGAAAATTCAGTTCTTTTGCCATGACGACAAATGTACGCAAAAGTTTCGTATCCATATTCAACCTCGTGATCGATTATATTTTATAATCAAATACTCTACTAATCTCAATTATCCTTTTAATAAATGTTACGATATACTGAAAATTAGAAAAAGGGGGTAGTTTTAATGAGTCAACAAGTGATTTCCATAGGATTAGAAGGAATTGTTGTTGCAGAAACGGAATTGAGTTTAGTGGATGGTATCAATGGTCTTCTCGTCTATCGAAATCACTGGGCACGAGACCTGGCCATCGAGAAAACATTTGAAGAAGTTGCTCACCTTTTATGGTATGGTCATCTCCCGGATCGGGAAGAGCTGAACAGGTTAAAGTCTCAACTGGTCGCGAATCGGACATTGCCTTCATATGTGAAAGCAGCAATCGACTTGATTCCGTCCGATGTGGACATGATGAGCGTATTGCGGACAGGCGTATCTTTGCTCGGTAACGCAGGACATGATTGGCCGCCAACCATGGATCAAGTCATTTCCTTAACGGCAAAGGTTCCGACAATTGTCGCTTACCGCCAAGCTCGACTGGAAGGACGTGAACCGGTGGAGCCTCGTTCCGACCTGGATCATACGGCAAACTACTTATATATGTTAAAAGGTACGGAACCTAACCAGGCACATGTACGTGCTTTGGACGCTTATCTCATCCTTACGCAAGAGCATGGGATGAACGCTTCAACTTTTAGCGGACGCGTTGTTTCTTCCACTCGTTCCGATTTGATTTCAGCCGTCACGGCAGCGATCGGTGCTCTCAAGGGACCATTGCATGGCGGTGCACCGTCCGGAGTCATCGAAATGATGGAGCAGATCGGTACGCCTGAAAACGCGGAACCCTGGTTGCGCAAAGCATTAGAAAACGGCGAGCGCATTATGGGATTCGGCCATCGTGTCTATAAAACGAGGGATCCCCGTTCGGAAGCGTTGCAAGTCGTTGCCTCCCAATTGTCCGCGGATGATCCATGGTTTGCTCTCGCAACACATGTGGAAAAGGTAGCGCTCAAGCTGCTCGAAGAATATAAGCCGGGCCGTAAATTAAATACAAACGTCGAATTTTATGCGGCTGCGGTCATGAGGGCGGTCGGTTTGCCGGATACGTTATTCACGCCTACATTTGCAGTCAGCCGTACGGTCGGATGGTGCGCTCACATCTTGGAACAAGCGGCCAACAATCGTATCATTCGTCCAGAATCTCTCTATATTGGACAAATGCCCAAATGATGATGACCAAACTCTGAGAAAAATACTCCCCAGGTTTCGGATGAAAAGCAAACTCCCTTGCTGCTTACACCGCCAAGGGAGTTTGCTTTTCATCTTGAGTTCTAACGGAACCGTTTGATTGGCCTTCTATTATTTCTGAGGTTCATGATAAGTAGAATCATGACGGCAACAGATGGCAGAAGAATCGAGTGTGGATGGGTGATCTGGTGAAACGCCCTGTCATGTGCAATCATTTTCCCAGACGCCCAAGCTATGATCCCCGCTCCGATCCATAAGATACTGTGAAAACGATCCATGATGTAACTGATGATGCGGCTCGATATGACGAGAAATAGCATGGAGAACATTAAGCCCAAGATAATAAAAAACATATGGCCTTCTGAAACCCCGGCGACCGCCAATATATTGTCAAGACTCATGGTGATATCCGCAAATACGATGGTGCAAACCGCACCTAACCATGTGGATTGATCCTTTGCATACTGTGTGTTGTCGTTCGAAACCATGAGGAGGCGAAGAGATAAGGTATATAGTATAAAACCTGCAATCGCTTGCAAAAAAGGAATTCGTAACAGAAATGTAGTGGTGATTGTCAAACTGATTCGAATGATGATGGCCAGTCCCAAACCGACCCATATGGCGCTCTTTCTCATATGCGGTGGCAATGAGAAGGTAGCCATGGCAATCAAGATGGCATTGTCTCCGGATAGGATCATATCCACAAGGATAACGGAAAGCAATTGAAGCAAATCGTGCATTATGTGGCCCCCTCTTTCATTCTACATTATTCACTTGTTGTCCTTTTTACGACTGGAATGTTATGCTGGTTCTTGGAGGTGAAATCGTGCTCAAATTCATTTATGACTATAATTGTCCTTTTTGTTATAGTGAAATCCCGATGATTAAACGATTTTTGAGTGAAGGCGTTACGATCGAATATATCCCGTGGACCATGCCGGAAGATGCTGATCCTCCCGCCAAACCCGAAGGTTACAAGGAAACGGCGAAAGAGGCTTTGGCTACGATGATGGCCGAACTCGAACTTCCGTACCGCCCAATGAGAAAAACAGATACCACATTAGCGCATGAAGCGGGCTTTTATGTGGCGGAACTCTCTCCCGAAAAACAGTGGGCTTATCATGAAGCGGCGTTTCGTGCACGTTTTGGAGAAGGCAAAGATCTAGCCGATCCCAAAGTGATCGACGAAATTCTGACAGGTTTGAACCTGAACCTGCAGGATTTTCATGAAAAAAAGGAATCGGGCACATATAAGCGTTCACTTCTACAGAAATATGAATATGTTGCAAAAGAGAAGATCTGGACGATCCCTTCCTTTCAGGGAAAAGGCGGAACGATACAGGTTCATCATTTTAAAGACTTGCCTCGTTATGAAGATGTTAAGAGCTTGTTGTCAATGGAGACCGAAAGCCCGTGATCACATCGGGCTTTCTTTTTCTTAACGGTAGAGTCCAGATGTAAGCGCGACATTTTTTATTAATAAGTATTAGTATCTGATACTAAAATGTAGTATACTGAAATCAAGCAACGAATGAATCAAGGGGGATAGGTAACGTGAATCTGTATCGTGCAGGGATTACAGGGATAGGAGTGGCATTGCCGGAGAAACGTTTAACGAACCACGACTTGGAAAAGATGGTGGATACCAGCGACGAATGGATTGTGACACGGACGGGGATTCGAGAAAGAAGAATCGTCACCGATGGAGAGCGCACATCTGACTTGGCTACGCGTGCGGCTGAACGTGCGTTGTTGGACGCGGGTGTGGCTGCGGAACAATTGGATATGATTATAGTAGCGTCTGTAACTCCCGATCTGACATTTCCGCCTACCGCTTGTTTAGTGCAAGAACGGATCGGTGCGAGCAAGGCCGCATGTTTTGACCTGGAAGCTACATGTTCCGGTTTTGTTTATGGGGTTAGTGTAGCCGCACAATTCATTATGACAGGCGCTTATCAAAAAGTCTTAGTCATCGGTGCGGAAACCCTTTCAACCATCACTGACTATACGGATCGCAACACGTGCGTTCTTTTTGGTGACGGTGCGGGCGCAGCAGTCATTGAACGAGTACCCGAAGAGTTTGGCATTCTCTCTTTCGAACTGGGGGCAGACGGTTCGGGAGCAGAACTGCTGAAACGAGAACATACGGCTGCCATCGAGATGAACGGGCGCGAAGTGTTTAAGTTCGCTACCCGGACGATGGGAGAAGCAGCAAAGCGCGTGATGAATAAGGCCGGATGGGAATCTCAGGACGTGAATCTGTTAGTGCCCCATCAGGCGAACGTACGAATTATAGAGGAAGCTCGACGTCGTACCGGTTTGAAAGAAGAACAGGTGTATGTGAATATCCATAAATACGGGAATACTTCTTCTGCAACCATACCGATCGCGCTGAGGGAAGCGTTGGATGAAGGACGACTGAAAACCGGAGACCGTGTGGTTCTTGTAGCTTTCGGCGGAGGGATGACTTGGGCAGCTATGGCGCTCGTGTGGGGAAAATAATACGATCAAAAGTTCGAGGTGAGGGGGCATGCTAAAAAGGTTCGTCCCGGATCTGTATGTCAAATCGATTTATCATATCGACCTGGCGGCCCTAAAGAAAGCGGGGATTAAGGGACTGATCACCGATCTTGACAACACGCTCGTTGCATGGAATGCTATGCAAGCGACTCCTAAGGTCACGAAATGGCTGGAAGAGGTAAGAGAGAAATACGGCATTCGAGTGGTAATCGTGTCCAATAATCGGGCGGCCCGCGTGGAAGACTTTGCCCGGCCGCTCGGCATTCCCGCCATTTACAACGCGCGTAAACCGCGCAATGCACCTTTCATCCGCGCGCTCTCCATCCTCGGTACCCGACCGGAAGAGACGGTCGTCCTCGGTGATCAAATTTTTACCGATGTGTTAGGCGGAAAACGTATGGGGATGTACACGATCCTTGTCGTCCCCGTCGCGACGAAAGAATGGATCGGAACAAAAATTCTCCGTATGGCCGAACGATTGGTATTGAACATGTTGCGCCGCCGCGGTCTGATTACGTGGGAGGATGTACGCTGAATGATTACGACTTGTATGGGCTGTGGGGCTCCCTTGCAAACGGTAGACCCTGCACTTCCCGGTTATATTCCTCAATCGACGAAAGAGCGAGAACAGATTTTGTGCCGACGGTGTTTTCGTATCCGTCATTATAATGAAGTTTCGCCCGTTTCGATACAAAAAGAAGAGTTTGAACGGATTCTCAAGGAACTTGGCGGAAAGCGAGCACTGATCCTCAATGTGGTGGATTTGTTCGATTTCGAAGGTTCATGGATTCAGGGACTTGAACGATTTGTAGGGGAGAACCCTCTCGTCCTGGTGGCCAATAAGATCGATCTATTACCGCGACAAACCAATTTAGCCAAAGTAGAAACATGGCTAATGGATGAAGTGAAGAAAAAACGGTTGGAAACGCACAAAGTCATTCTCGTTTCCGCGCGCAGGGGGATTGGTGTCGAACAAGTGAAGACACTGATCGAATCGTATGCAAATGAAAGGGACATCTATGTGGTTGGAACAGCCAATGTCGGCAAATCGACTCTCGTAAACAAACTCTTACACCTGTTTGGCGAATCGCAGGATGTTGGCTTGACAACGTCCCGCTACCCTGGCACCACATTGTCGACCGTTAAGATGAAGATCCCACAATTTCATCATGTCATCGTCGATACTCCAGGCGTTTTGACTACATCTCGCCTGACCGATCTCGTGTCCCCTGAATCTTTAAAATTGATCACGCCGGAAAAAGTGATCAATCCGAAGATCTATCAGTTAAACAGCGGACAGACGTTATTTGTGGGCGGACTCGTCCGGTTTGATTTTGTCGCCGGTGGCTCCCAATCATTCGTCGGGTATTTCGCGAATCAGCTATCGATGCATCGCACGAAACTTGAAAATGCAGACGCCTTATATGAGAAACATCTGGGAGAACTGCTCAAACCGCCGGGGCCTGATGACCCTGCAACCTTGCGCGATCTTGTCACTCACAAGTTCAAGATTCGCAAGGGGCCTGCTGTCGATATCGTGATCGCTGGTCTCGGATGGATCTCTGTGCGCGGGAAAGAAGAAGCCGACTTACGCGTGCATGTGCCCCGAGGAATTCATGTTTCCGTGCGGAAAGCGATCATCTGACAATTTCAACGTGTTTTATAAAGTGGTATATTCCAACCTTCCGTTCGCATAAGTTGGAGTACACAAACTCATAGAACGGAGGGTGGAATCTCATGAATGTGATACCCGAATATGCGCGTAAACGTCAGGTTGAAAGAAGGATTGAGAATCCGTTTTCCGGTCAAAATTTACGTATCGAAGAATTCATGGACAGGCTGCGCAGAGAAGTGGAATTGGCAAGGGAAGCGGATCCGTCTTTGGAATCGTATCATTTGCATGATCTGAGCTTCCAATTTCGGGATCGGGCGATCATCTTACATATGGATTTCCGCTTATAAATGATTCGTGAAAAAGCTCTCGGGTGTTAACCTGAGAGCTTTTTTCTATGGTATATTATTGCAAAGAGGAAAGGAAGGTCGTTATCTCGTGATCACAAGTACGACTCGTTTAACCGGTTTATTTGGACACCCTGTGATACATTCCAAGTCCCCGCAGATGCACAATGCTGCTTTTCACCATATGGGGTTGGATTTTGCTTATCTGGCGTTCGATGTTTCTCCGGAGAGGTTGGCTGACGCTGTCCAAGGAATTCGTGCGATGGGCTTGCGTGGTGTGAATGTGACGATCCCGCACAAGGTGGAAGTCATGCGTTTCCTTGACAGAATTTCACCGGAGGCCAAATTGATCGGTGCTGTCAATACAATTGTCAATGAGAATGGAGTTCTTACCGGATATAACACGGATGGAATCGGTTATCTTCGGTCCTTACGGGAGGAGGTGGGGCTTAAGCTGGAAGATACAACGGTTCTGATTCTGGGGGCAGGTGGTGCCGCGAGGGCCATTTCCGCGCAAATGGCATTGGTACCCGTGAAAAAGTTGCTGATCGCCAATCGGACTTGGGAACATGCAAAAAAAATTGCCGAACATCTGAGACACCTAATGGAAGTTCGAGCCATTCATCTTGATGAAGTTCCAGATGTGGTACCGGAGATCGATCTCTTGGTAAATACGACTTCCCTCGGCATGTATCCGAATTTGGATCAAGTTCCCATTCATACGAAAGGTATCCGTCAAGGCATGGTGGTTTCGGATCTGATCTACAATCCTCGGGAAACCCGACTGTTGAAAGAAGCCAAACAAAAAGGTGCGATCATACATAACGGAATCGGGATGTTCGTTTATCAAGGGGCAGAAGCATTCACGCTGTGGACCGGTTTACCTGCTCCGGTGGATGTAATGAGACAGACAGTGGAATCCTGTTTTTAGGAATGCTATACTGGCAAACGGGGTTCGGGTTCATGCGGGTGTCATCGGAAGAATAAACAGATTACAGGAAGGAGAAGCGCATGCTTACAGGAAAACAAAAGCGTTACTTGCGTTCTTTGGCACATCATCTTGATCCCATTCTGCAAGTGGGAAAAGGCGGTGTTTCGGAAAATTTGCTGGAACAGGTTTCCCTTGCTCTTGAAGCACACGAATTGATTAAAGTAGCCGTTTTAAATAATTGTGAGGAAGATAAAGATGAAGTCGCTCATCAACTTGCGGAAGGTACCGAATCCGAATTGGTGCAAGTGATAGGCAAGACGATCGTGCTTTATAGGGAGTCTGTGGAAAAGAAACAGATCGAACTTCCTCGCTGATGGGGGGAAGACGGATGAGAGTCGGACTTTTCGGCGGAACCTTTGACCCGATTCATACAGGCCATCTCGTTGTGGCCATGTTAGCCAAAGAAGCGCTCAACCTGGATAAAGTCTATTTCATTCCTGCAGGTGTTCCTCCGCATAAACGTGACAAACGAATTACGGAGGGTATCCACAGGTACCGTATGGTACAATTGGCTATACAAGGATATGATGAATATGAGGTGCTCGATTGGGAACTGAAACAAAATCAACCGTCTTATACGGTAGATACTTTATCTTGGTATTGCCGCACGCATCCTTCCCATGATCCTTTCTTCATCATGGGTGCCGATATGTTGCTGGATCTTCCCAATTGGCAGAAAGCGGATCGCGTGATCGAACTGACCGACATCATCGCGGTGACACGGCCGGGTTTCAATCAAGCGATGTCTGAACAATATTTACGATTGTTGCCCGCATCGTGGCGGAAACATATTCATTTCGTTGACATGCCGGGCCTTGAGATTTCTTCAACGTGGCTACGCGAACGTTTGGATCAGGGATTGTCTGTTGCCCATCTGGTTCCTGATCGCGTGATATGCTACATAAAGGAGAATCGTTTGTATGGATGAAAGCAGCATCCGTTTGAAAGTGCAAAAGGAATTGAGTCCCCGCCGCTTTCAACATGTTTGTGGCGTGGTGCAGATGGCTGAAGAACTGGCGAAACGATTCGGTTCCGATGTGGAAAAGGCGCGTCTCGCCGCATGGATTCATGATTTTGCTCGCGAATGGCCGGTCGAGCGTTTAACGCAAACGGCTAAGGAGTCCGGAGTTGACCCGTCGTTTTTTGAAGTAAAGGAGCTTTTGCACGGGCCTATCGCGGCAGCAAATGCACCTGAATGGTTTGGTATTGAGGATGAAGACGTAAGAAACGCGGTACGTTATCATACTTCTGGCCGTCCGGGGATGTCATTGCTTGAAAAGATCGTGTGTCTCGCGGATGCGATCGAACCGGGACGCAGTTACCCGGGAGTTGAACAGCTGCGTCAAATCGCAGAGCATGATCTGGAAGAAGCGCTAGCTCGGCAGATGGACGGTACCATTCAATTTCTCATCAAATGCAATCAACCGATCTTTCCATTGACCGTTCTCGCGAGAAATGAGCTTTGGGAGCAAGTACAAACGAAGAAAATTCGGACAGGCGGGAGCGTTTCATCATTTTCTACATAAAATATGTAGTAAGTAGTATGGAGTTCTTAATTTTTCCTAGGAGGCATGTAAATGAGTGACAAGATGGTGGAATTGGCGCAATTGGCAGCGAATGCAGCCGCAGACAAGAAAGCGAGAGATATCGTGATTCTCGATATCCGGGGATTGTCTGTGATCGCCGATTATTTCGTGATCTGCAGCGGGAATTCGAGCACACAAGTGCAAGCGATCGTCAAGGAAATACGCGAGAAACTGGAGAAACGCGGCTTGATGATGAAGGGCATGGAAGGTTTCGACGAAGCACGGTGGGTCTTGCTGGATTTCGGCGATGTGGTCGTGCATGTATTCCGCCAAGAGGAACGCGAGTTCTACAATCTTGAACGCGTGTGGGGAGATGCCACACAACTCAGTATCTCTTAAAAAACGCCACGTTAGGAGCATATGTTGTGAGTCAGAATCTTGTGTATGGGGATTTTGCGGAATATTACGATCTATTAATGCAAGATGCCCCGTATGATCTTTGGTTACAGATGTTTGCGGAAATACTTGATCGTTACGAAATAAAGCCCCGAATCGTTGCCGATCTTGGGTGTGGTACCGGAACGATCAGCATCAGAGTGGCGGAGCAAGGATATCGCGTATTTGCAGTTGACGCATCGGAAGATATGCTTGCCATGGCAGAGGGAAAAAGAGAGGGGAAACACCTTTTTCCCACGTTTTTGCAGCAAGATATTCGTGAATTGCATCTTCCAACATGCGTGGATGTGGCGATCAGTTTTTGTGATACACTCAATTATTTATTGGAAGAAGAACACGTGCAGCAAACGTTCCATGCGGTATACCGTCAGCTTCATCATGGCGGGTTATTCTTTTTTGACATGCATACGCCGTACAAATTGGAGCATCTTTTAGGTGATCAGGTGTTTTATGAAGTGCGGCCGGAAATCGCTTATATTTGGCAAAGCTCTTTTGATGGTACCCGTTGTCTCGTTGAATATGACATCACATTCTTTGCCGAAGTTGGTGACGGTTTGTATCGTCGTTTTCAAGAACAACACCTTCAAAGGGCGTACCCGTGTGAACGGGTTGTGGAATGGTTGTACGATGCGGGATTTCAAACGGTCGAAGTATTTGCTGATTTCAGCTTTGAAAAGCCTACAGACACATCGGAACGCTGGTTCTTTGTTGCACGTAAGTGACATATACGCCTGGTCAACGTGACTTACTTACAATCGTTATCGTGATGCCGCTACGTTTGGTGCCATTTAAGGCTTTTTCGGGAGCCTTTTCATAATAACTCCATGCCGCAGTTTGACACCAGACAGACTAAAACTGTTTTCAGGTCGGGCGTACGCTTTTGCGTCAAACGAGATGGAAGTTCATCTCGCGACATATTTAGAGCGAGGGGATCGCCATCAAGCGCGAGTGCAAAGGAAACGCCCGCCATACCATTTTTCATGCAGACTTTTCTATTTAAAACGGGAGGGCACATATGAAACTCTATACGCGTACAGGAGATCAAGGAATGACTGGTGTTATCGGGGGGCGAGTCAAGAAAGATTCTGTCCGTGTAGAAGCTTACGGAACGGTCGACGAATTGAATGCATTCGTCGGACAGGCGCTCGTTCTTCTGAAAACGGAAGAAGCAAAGTTCCATGACATGGTACAAGATTTGACAGAAATTCAACACGAGTTATTCGATTCCGGCGCTGATCTGGCACTTGTGAAAGCACCGGAAGGGTACGACCTATCGTACAAAATCAATGGCGATCATGTGACAAAGCTTGAAAAGTTGATTGATAAGTATGATGGCGAATGCCCACCGATCAAACGATTTATTCTTCCTGGGGGATCCGGGCCGTCGGCCGCTTTACATATCTGCCGAGTCGTCGCACGAAGAGCGGAAAGACGCGTGGTCACACTTGCCGAAATGGAACCCATCAATGAGGAGATTCGCCGCTACTTAAACCGCCTTTCCGATCTCTTTTTTGCGATGGCTCGCGCGAGCAATGTACGTACAGGTGTAACTGATACCGAATATAAAGGCGGGGAAGAAGTTTTCAAGTAAGTGTAACATATTCTGCCACACACCTGTGTGGTTTTTTTTTTGCACATAGACGAAAGCCCCCGAATAGCCTATGGTAGATCCATATGTAATCGAAAATGCGCTGTAAGGGCGGGTACACCCCGCTCCGTGAACAGTTTTTCAGGAGGGGGATATGCTTGTTTGTACATGTTGTCAAACCGGGGGAATCCCTTATTTCCATTGCGAAAGATTATGGGGGAACGCCGGAAAAGATTCGGGAGCTGAATGAACTCCCAAGCGACAGAATCGTGCCTGGTTTACATCTTTTGATTCCGGCCGGACCAGCGGCCACTCTCGTTCCTTATATCATACAGGAAGGAGACACGATCGATACTCTTGCACGGGAATTTCGCGTTCCACCGCGAATCATTGTAGGATCGAACGAAAGCATACAACGGACTGGATTCAAACAAGGACAAACGGTTTGGTTACCTGTTCCGATTCGTGAAAAACGAGAGATTGAAGTGAACGCGTACATCATACCAACAGGTACACAAGCAGACGCAGAAGTCATTCGTGATGTCGCTCCGCATATCACCTATTTGTCCACATATAGTTATCGTGTTACTCAGGACGGCCGTCTCGTGGATGTATCCGATACACATTTGTTGTCTGAAGTGAAACGTCAGGCTGTGATGCCGCATATGACCGTCAGCAATTTTGACGGGAACCGTTTCAACCCTGAACTCGCCCGTGCGATCATGAATAGAGAGGGTATCAAACAAACCCTTTATGAAAACATCTTTCACGTCATTCGCAGAAAGGGATATCAGGGCGTACATGTCGATTTTGAGCATATGTATCCGGAAGATCGAGAATTGTATAATGATTTCATTCGCGGACTTGCCGCTTTCATGAAACCGAAAGGAATTTCTGTGTCGCTTACACTGGGACCTAAGATGAATGATGATTTCCAGAGCCGTTGGATGGGAGCCTTCGACTATAATACATTAGGTACGCTCGCTGATAGCGTAATGATTACGACATATGATTGGGGATCTGTAGGAGGTCCTCCTTTACCGATTGCACCGCTTCATCTTGTGAAAAAGGTATTACAGTATGCAATTTCTTTGATTCCCGCCAACAAGATTTTCATGGGAATGGCGCTCTACGGGTATGATTGGTCAACCCCGTTCGTTCCCGGCATACGTGCCAGAGGAATCGCTCCAAAGGCGGCTGTGAACATGGCGATTCATCAGGGGGCTGTGATTCAATGGCATCATGCGTCCGCATCCCCTACCTATACGTATCGCGGAGAGCGAGGAGAATTTCGTCAGGTTTGGTTTGAAGATGCGCGTTCTGTCATGGCGAAATTTCATCTTGTTCAAGAAATGGGAGTGCGGGGGATCAGTTATTGGGTTCTCGGTTGTCCCTTTCCGCAGAATTGGGCGCTTCTTGAGAAAACATTCACTGTACGTCAAAAGGTCGGTCAATTCTCATGATCATCCCGCTGTCACATGCGCGCGCATACCACCGATTCCCATATTATTAAAACGTCTCGGGCGGTTGATGAGAGAGTCAATATTCGTAATTAAAAGAAAAACGAGAAAGTGGAATCGCTTTCTCGTTTTCTGTATGTCAATCCATATATTGTGGGCGAATGAATTCATCGGAGATCATCGTTTGCAATGCGTTGGATAAGTGTGAGGCATCTTCGGGAGTCATGGCGAATTTTCGGCAGAGAAGATCGACATCGTGAACATCGTGACTGTCGAGAAGATCTCCCCGTTTCGACTGCAGACACAGCACAACGGTCTTACCGAGAAAGTGTTCAGAAAAAGTCAACATGAAGTCAAAACGTTTTCCCCCACTGATGAAACCGATGTGACGTGTACGGGTCGTTTCCATTTCATCGAACAAAATGTGTTCCATGGCATCCCCTCCTTTGAGACAATTATATGAATTATAACTAAAAATATCAACAGTCAGACAACCATTTTTGCAAATTGGTCTCAGAATTTTTAGTTCTTTTATAAAAATGAAAATGCATCTTCATGTAAAATTCTGCATTTGATGTTTCGTTTATTGACAAAGTGGAAACAATGTGAGTATACTAACAAAAAATCGAATACGACATCTTTGTCGAATGATGTGATGAAGAGGATCAGTAGCCTGATGTGCATGTCAAGAGAGCCGACGGTTGGTGCGAGTCGGTCATGTCACGAAGGTGAACTCGCCTCGGAGCTGTGTCTGGGAAGAACCGTAGTACTTGGCACCGTTTCATCCGCGTTATTGGATGCTTGAGTGAGCACAAGAATTCTTGTGCTAAAAAGGGTGGTACCGCGGGAAAGGTTACGATGATCCTAACCTCTCGTCCCTAGTCATTGATTACTGGGGGTGGGAGGTTTTATTATTTTAATGGAACGTGAAGGAGGGCTAGAATGAACGAACATACATATTCACCTGCTCATATAGAGAAAAAGTGGCAGAAAATCTGGCAAGAAACAGGCGCATTTAAAACTTCGGATGAAGACGATAAACCGTATTTTTACTGTTTAGAACAATTCCCATACCCATCCGGACGTTTGCACATGGGGCACGTCCGCGTCTATTCCATAGGGGATGTCGTCGCTCGCTTCAAGCGGATGCAGGGCTACAATGTTTTGCATCCGATGGGCTGGGACGCGTTCGGTATGCCTGCAGAGAATGCTGCGATCAAAAATGGAGTGCATCCTGCTGTTTGGACGTATGACAATATCGATTTCATGCGCAAACAAGTAAAAGAATTGGGATCCTCCTATGATTGGGAACGCGAGGTGACCACCTGTTCGCCCGATTATTACAAATGGACGCAATGGCTGTTTCTTCTTTTCTATGAAAGAGGATTGGCTTATCGAAAGAGAGGAGCGGTGAATTGGTGTCCTGACTGCCAGACCGTTCTTGCCAATGAACAAGTGGAAGACGGCGCTTGCTGGCGTTGCGGCACAGAAGTCGTCAAGCGTGATTTAGAACAATGGTTCTTGCGCATTACCGATTATGCGGATCGTTTGTTAAAGGATCTCGACAAGTTGACCGGCTGGCCGGAGAAAGTCATTACGATGCAACGCAACTGGATCGGCAAATCCGAAGGTGCCGAAGTACAGTTTGCAATCGAAGGATCCGACGATTCGATCACGGTCTTCACTACACGTCCTGATACGTTATATGGCGTTACATACCTCGTCTTGGCGCCTGAGCATCAACTGGTGAAACTGTTGGTAGAGGGAACGGAGGAAGAGGAAGAAGTCACCCGTTTCGTGGAAGAGATTCGCAAGACCTCCGATATCGAGCGAACGGCAGCCGATGCGGAAAAAGTGGGCATGTTTATCGGACGTTACGCAATTCATCCTTTAACGGGGGAAAAACTGCCCATTTGGATCGCGAATTATGTACTTCCCGACTATGGTACGGGGGCAGTCATGGGGGTTCCCGCTCACGATGAGCGCGACTTCTCTTTTGCTTCCAAATACGGTTTGGAGATTCGCGTGGTGATCGAACCGCAGGGTGAGGAATTGAACAAACCGTTAGAAACTCCATACACAGGTGAAGGTGTTCTCGTCCATTCGGACAAGTTTAACGGACTGTCGAATCAAGAAGCGTTGACGAAAATCGTGGCCCATCTTGAGGAACGAGGTGTCGGAAAAGCGGCGGTTTCCTTCCGCATTCGCGACTGGTTAGTTTCGCGCCAACGTTACTGGGGAGCGCCGATCCCGATCATCTATTGCGACCGTTGCGGAACCGTCCCTGTACCCAAAGAACAGCTTCCGGTGATTTTGCCGAAAGAGGTTTCATTCGCTGCAGGAAATCTGTCCCCTCTCAAAACGAATGAGGAATTCCTGCATACGACCTGTCCGACATGCCAGGGACCGGCAACGCGCGAGACGGACACGATGGATACGTTTATCGATTCATCATGGTATTATTTACGCTATATTTCACCGAAGGATGATACGAAACCATTCGATTCTCAAGCTGTGAACCGCTGGTTGCCAGTCGACAAATATATAGGCGGTATCGAACATGCTGTCCTGCATCTCTTGTATTCGCGCTTCTTCACAAAAGTGTTGTACGATGCAGGTCTGGTTTCATTTGACGAGCCGTTCGAATCCCTCTTGACACAGGGGATGGTCACCAAAGATGGAGCGAAGATGTCGAAATCGAAGGGGAACGTTGTCTCTCCGGAAGAAATAATCGCGAAGTACGGGGCAGATACAGCCAGAACATTCATTCTGTTTGCCGCGCCGCCCGATCGTGATCTCGATTGGAGCGATCAAGGGGTAGAGGGGGCACATCGTTTCCTCGGCCGCGTTTGGCGGATGGTGGAGCAACACCGCGAGATGTTCGCCGTACGTCAACCCGCTTCGGCGACCTCTCCTGCAGAGAAGAAATTGCTTCAAGTGACACATGCGACGATCAAGAAAGTAACGGAGGATATAGGCACACGCTATCAGTTCAATACGGCGATTTCCGCGATCATGGAGCTCGTTAACGCGATCTATTCCTATCCCGAAGATGCGGATGTGGGAACAAAGCTGGATGCGATTGAGACTGTGATCCTTTTGTTGGCGCCCGTTGCACCACATATCACCGAAGAATTGTGGCATAAGATCGGTCATGAAACGAGCGTGCATCAACAAAAATGGCCTGAGTACGATCCGGCGGCGTTGGTGCAGGAAGAAATCGAGTATGTAATTCAGATCAACGGGAAATTGCGTGACAAGGTTGTCGTCCCAAGAGGACTTAAACGCGAAGAATTAGAAGAGCTCGTTCTTAACCGCGAGAAAGTGAAAGAACAATTGGAAGGAAAAACGATCAGAAAATGGATCGTTGTCCCTGATAAATTGGTCAACCTCGTGGTCAGTTAAGATTGTGTATAGAAAGACGTATTTCACGTCGGAACAAAAAGAACCCCAGCAGGCTTGTATGCCTCTGGGGTTCCTTTATCAGTATGATTTCACTCGCCCATTTGATTTTTTTCCTGGTGACGTTCGAGCGCAAGCCGAATCAGTTCATCTAACAGCTTATCGTAAGGGATTCCCGTTGCTTCCCACAGTTTCGGATACATCGAATAGATCGTAAACCCTGGGAATGTATTGATCTCATTGATTAGAAATTTGCCGCTCTTACGTTCAAGAAAGAAATCCACACGGGATAAGCCGGAACCGTCGATCGCCTGAAAAGCGATTTTTGCCATATGACGGACTGTCTCTGTCTGCTCTTGCGTGAGATCGGCGGGAATCATCAGTGTGGATTTCCCGTCGTTATATTTGGCGTTGTAATCGTAAAACTCGGAAGAAGAGATGATTTCTCCGGGTACGGATGTGCGCGGTTCATCGTTGCCAAGTACGGCGACTTCGATTTCACGGGCGTCAACAGCCTCTTCCACGATCAATTTGCGATCGTATTTTGCCGCATTTTGGATGGCAGCCTTCAGGGATGTTCTGTCTTTCGCTTTCGAGATACCGACTGAAGAACCCATGTTCGCAGGTTTGACAAAGCAAGGATAACCGAGTGTTTCTTCGATCTCATCTAAAAGGATCTCAGGAGATTTGTCAAAACGGCTGCGTAAAAATGTCACATACTTGCATTGCGGAAGGCCTGCCTGAGCGAAGACGGCTTTCATCATCGCTTTATCCATGCCAACTGCCGAGGCCAATACACCGGCGCCGACATACGGGATATTCAATAGTTCAAACAGTCCTTGCACAGTTCCGTCTTCCCCATACGGACCATGAAGAACGGGAATGACGACATCGATCGCCTCAGCCGTTGCGCTTGTTAGTGTAGGAGCAGGTCCAAATGTGATCATACTTTCCGATCCAGAATGGTTCGTTTGTTGAAGAAGTTGTTTTGGCGGTTCCGTCCCTAGTGCTGTATATGCTCCTATACCTGTATGCCACATGCCTTCTTTCGTAATGCCAATGGGCAAAATTTCATAAAGAAGAGGATTCAAGTTTTCGATCACAGACTTCGCGGAAAGAATCGAAACTTCATGTTCTCCCGATTTTCCGCCGAAGATGACGCCAACGCGTAATTTTCGAGACATGTTCCCATTCCTCCTCGTACGCTCGAAATAAAACCCCACCTGGAAAAGGTGAGGCTACTTTTTATCTCCTTCGTTATCCAGTTCCTCGAACTTTTTACGGAATTCATTAAACTCACGCAAACAATTCGGATTGTCTTCGAAGAAGAATACCAAGCTTTGTAAGCGATTCATCGTATTGGGGGATACGTGATGTTCAATCCCTTCGACATCTTTTTGAATCGTTTCTTCCGAGATGCCCAGCATGCGTAGAAATTCCTCCAACATCTTGTGCCGCTGTTTCATCAGTCTGCCCATTTTCTCGCCGTTAGGTGTCAAGATAATGCCACGGTATTTTTCATATGTGACATAATTCATTTCATCCAATTTTTGAATCATCTTCGTAACAGAAGAAGGTTGCACAGACAGCAAGGAGGCTATATCAGAAACACGGGCATATCCCTTTTCTTTCATTAGTTCATAGATTTTTTCCAGATAATCCTCCATGCTGGGTGTAAGCATTTGAAATCCCCGCTTTCAAGAGAAAAGTTTCTTGTCTATTTTACTATGGGAAGGGTATTCGTGCAAATAACCGTCTTTTGCTTCAGACAGTTTATGTGACATAAGCCTAAAATGTGCAGTATGTTTTTTGCTATAGGATATGCGCACCTTTCTCCCTAACGATGGCAGTTCCACAAGAGAAAAAAATGCATGGACCGTAAGATGTAGAAAAGCGCATACAGGGGGATTGTTATGGGATTTCATCCGACAATAGCGCATCAGTATCTTGGGCAGTGGGTGCGTTGTCATTCGGTTTACGGTGTTCATCGAGGGGTTGTTTCCCGCGTACTGCCGGACGGAATCGTTCTTACGAATGTCACACAACTGGCAAGTGAGTCAAATGGACGGAAGTCCGAGAATGTACATGGGATCTATAAATCCAATAACGCCGAAAATAAGATTGCCCATGTATTCTTTGGTGGATTTTTTGTTCCGTTTGGCGGTATTTATGGACTATATCCCGGGTTCGGTTTCGGAGCAGGATTTATTTGGTGATTACGTTTGTATGAAAAGCCCTTTCCATCTATTATGAAGATGGGGAGGGTTTTGCTATAATTTATTAAAAATTGCTTGAAATCAAATCTATTACCTTTATGAATGCGCTTCCATTTGGTACTATTAATATATGTTCGCTACATATTACACTATGGGAGGGTGAACCTATGAACAAAGTGTTCCCATCTGCTGCGGAAGCGGTGGCGGATATTCACGACGGGGCTACATTGATGGTTGGCGGGTTCGGGCTCGTGGGAATTCCGGAAAGCTTGATTCTTGCACTTCGTGATAAAGGAGTCAAAGGGCTCACTTGTATATCCAACAATTGTGGCGTTGATGATTGGGGATTGGGATTGCTCTTGCAAACACGCCAAATCAGCAAAATGATTTCATCCTATGTCGGTGAGAATAAGGAATTTGAAAGACAGTTTTTAAACGAGGAACTGCAAGTGGAACTGAATCCGCAAGGAACGTTGGCGGAAAGAATTCGTGCCGGCGGTGCCGGTATTGGAGCGTTCTATACACCTGCAGGTGTAGGAACTCCGATCGCTGAAGGTCGGGAAACACGCGTGATCAATGGGAAGGAATACTTGCTAGAATATCCACTTACGGCTGATTTTGCTTTGATCAAAGCGTGGCGGGCAGATAAAATGGGGAATTTGCAGTATCGGAAAACCGCCCGCAATTTCAATCCGATCATGGCGGCCGCAGGGAAAATTACAATCGTCGAAGTGGAAGAAATTGTTGAAGTGGGTGAATTGGATCCGGATCAAATTCATACCCCGAGCATTTACGTTCAACGCATCGTGTTGAATGAGAAACCGGAGAAGAGGATTGAAAGGCGGACGGTTCGCCCGCGCACATGAGAAGAGAGGATACCGGATGATGGAAGGAGAGGGTTTCCCATGGTATTAACGCGTGAACAAGTGGTGCAGCGTGCAGCGAAAGAAATTCAAGACGGTTTCTATGTGAACTTGGGTATCGGGATGCCGACACTGGTAGCGAATTATATCCCGAAAGACCTTCAAGTTGTCCTTCATTCCGAAAACGGACTTCTTGGCATCGGTCCCTATCCTATTGAAGGGGAAGAAGACCCTGACTTGATCAATGCAGGCAAAGAAACAGTCACCGCTATTCCCGGAGCCGCCTATTTCGACAGCGCGGAATCGTTCGCCATGATCCGCGGTGGACATATCGATCTGGCTATCTTGGGGGCGATGGAAGTTTCGGAAAAAGGGGATTTGGCGAACTGGATGATTCCTGGCAAGATGGTCAAGGGGATGGGCGGCGCGATGGATCTCGTCCATGGAGCCAAACGACTGATCGTCACAATGGAACATGTGAATAAACAGGGGCAACCGAAAATTCTAAAAGAATGTTCCCTCCCTTTGACAGGAAAACGCGTAGTGAATCGCATCATAACAGACCTTGCTGTCATCGATGTAACAGAAAACGGGCTGTTGCTCGTAGAAGTCGCCCCGGGGTACACACCTGAAGACATACAAGCAGTAACAGAACCGCAATTGATCATCTCCGATGAGATAACGACCATGGAGATATAAACCTTGTGGAAACGAGAAAAGGAATCTTGATCGCGTAAGGTACAAGCCGGCCTTCATAAAAGAAGCCGGCTTATTTTAACGTATCATTCGTTCCGGATGTGTATAGACGTTCATTTTTTCACCGCGTACAAAGCCGACAATCGTAATGCCCAATTCATCAGCCATATCTAACGCAAGATCTGTTGGCGCTGATTTTGATACGATCATTCCGACTCCGATTTTTGCCACCTTTAATAGGACTTCAGAGGAGATTCGGCCGCTGAAGACAATCACTTTATCCTTTAGAGGAATCCGATGAAACATCCAATATCCGTAAATTTTATCTAACGTATTATGCCTGCCGATATCTGTTCTTGACACGATGATATCGTCTTGACTGCATAAGGCTGCATTATGTACGCCACCTGTCGTCTGAAAATAGAAAGACTGTTGTTGCAGTAATTCGATCAAGCGAAAACATTGATCGACAGTGATTTGCGAGCGAGTGGTAATCGTTTTAGCTGTCTTTACATCATTATGAAAATAAAACGATTGCCTGCTTTTTCCGCAACAGGAACCGATAAACCTTTTCGCGTAGAATTCAAGACTGACCGGTTGTTTATTGATGGTTTCCACATATGCGAATCCACGTTTCTCATTGATTGAAACAGAGATGATTTCATCAGGTAGCCGAATGACCCCTTCTGATGCGAGAAACCCGACGGCTAGATCCTTTAAGTCGGTGGGTGTGCAGACCAATGTGGCAAATTCCTCGCCGTTTAAGACGATGGTAAGGGGATACTCGGTTGCAATTTCATCTTCTTTTTCAATACAAGGAGAATCTCCGCGATACATTAAAATTTTCCTCTTTTTAGTAACCTCCATAACCAATTCAACACCTTTCGGACTAACAAATACAAGATGAATTGTGTTATTATTTATATATAATATTTAGAATATTTTTTGTATCAATTATACAACGATTCTTCCAATATAAACAGGGAATGTTCTTATTCGTCCGATTGTTTTTTATTGCATATTGAGAATGGAGGAGTACACATGGGAAAAACGAAACATACTGGACCGATTTCGCTTCCGAAAATTCCCGATCCTACACTCTGGGTCACCCCTGTTCCATTTGGCCTGGGAAAAGTCAAGCCACATCATGTACGCGATACGCTGAAGGTCATTTGGGAGAATCGCGATAATCTCCCATACGCTTTTCGCATTTTGACACAGGGCGTATGCGATGGATGTGCACTTGGCGTTTCCGGGCTCTATGATCAAACATTAACGGGTCCTCATCTTTGCACGACACGTTTACAAGTGCTACGTCTTAATACGATGCCGGCGATGAGAGAGGAAGTCATCCATGCAGATATTGAAGATCTGCGTCAAATGGACAGTACTTCTCTCAGGAAATTGGGGAGGATCCCGTATCCATTGATACGGAGAAGGGGAGAGCGGACATTCAGTCGAATCTCCTGGGATGAAGCGTTAGACTTCATTGCCGAGAAAATCAAGAACATCGACCCGAAACAACTTGCTTTTTATTTGACTTCTCGCGGGATCCCGAACGAAACGTATTATGTGGCAGCAAAAGTGGCGCGATTCCTTGGGACTAACAATATCGATAACGCGTCACGGATTTGTCATTCTTCATCGAAAATAGCGTTGAAACGCTCTCTGGGAATTGGAGCCTCGAGTTGTAACTATAAAGACTGGATCGGTACAGATGTGCTCGTATTCTGGGGAAGCGTTGCCGCGAATAATCAGCCGGTCTCCACCAAGTACATGTACGCAGCTAAACGCAAGGGAACAAAAATTATTGTGATTAATCCGTATCATGAACCTGCTATGGAAAAATATTGGATACCTTCGATTCCGGAGTCCGCCCTTTTCGGAACCAAGATAGCGGATGATTTCTATCAAGTGAATATCGGTGGCGATATCGCGTTCATGAACGGAGTGATGAAACGCTGGTTTGAGATGGAGCAACAAGTACCCGGTTCAGCCATTAATCATTCATTTGTGCGAGAACACACAGACGGTTTAGAAGAATTAAGATCACATGTGATGAAATATGATTGGGAAACATTGGAGACGCACTCGGGGATATCGAGAGAACGCATGTGCGAATTCGCTGAATTACTCGCTAAAGCGAATTCGGCTGTCTTTGTATGGTCGATGGGATTAACGCAACATCGTTTCGGTACAGATAATGTTTCCCAGGTGGTAAATTTGGCTTTACTTCGCGGTTTTTTGGGACGTGAGCATTGTGGCCTCATGCCGATTCGCGGCCACTCCGGGGTTCAAGGAGCAGGGGAAATGGGCGTTGATCCGTACAGTCTACCGGGAGGTGATTTTAAAGAAAAAGATATCGAACGTATCGAACGGGTATGGGGTTTCACATTGCCAAAGTGGCAAGGAGATATCGTCGGTGTCTCTCTTGAAAATGCACTTCTCCCCGAAGGACACGAAAGAAAGTTGAAACTTTTCTATACCTCCGGGGGTAATTTACTGGAAACGATGCCGCATCCTGATTTCATAAAATTGTGTTTGGAGAGTATTGATATTCGCGTTCACCAAGATATTATATTGAATACGTCAACCTTGGTCGATGCCAAAGAAGCTGTCATCGTGTTACCTGCAATGACCAGGTACGAGATACCCGGTGGCGTTACATCGACTTCCACGGAAAGAATGGTCTACTATTCTCCGGAAATTGAAGGTCCCAGAATTGGTGAGGCTCGCCCTGAATGGCAAATCTATATCGATTTGGCTGCTCGTGTGAAGCCGGAACAGAAACATCTGATCTGGTTCAATGACACACAAGAAATTCGTGACGAAATCGCAAAAGCTGCTCCCAATTACGATGGCATTCAGCATTTGAAAAAGAAAGGCGATGTTTTTCAATGGGGAGGGGCATGGCTTTGTGAAGGTGGGATTTGCCCGACAGAAAATGGGCGCGGCCATTTGATCCCCATTGAATTGCCTGAACTCAGAAAGGCGAAGAGCCACTTCTATGTTACAACCCGTCGGGGAAAGCAGTTCAACTCGATGATATACAGTGAAATCGATCCGTTTAACCATGCGGAACGTTTCGATGTGTTAATCCATCCTCAAGATGCGGAAACACTAGATATCATTGAAGGTGAAGCGATCGTCCTTCATAATGAGTTTGGATGCTTCCAAGGGCGCGCAAAATTTGCGAACGTAAAATCAGGAAATCTCGAAGTGTATTGGCCGGAAGGAAATATCCTCTTTCAAAAAGGTATATACGATCCAGATGCAGGGATGCCGGAATATAACACGACGGTAATCTTGGAAAAAGCGGAGGCCTATCATGCACGAAAGGGTACTCAATGTTTTAGAGAATCATCTTGGCGACAGGAAAATGAATATCATATGAAAGATTGACAATCTATGACCACCCTGATACGATGAATCTAATATTTGATAAGTGAAAAGAGTTTCTCTTTTCGCTGGCAACAATAAGGTCAAGCTGAGATGAGATGAGGAGAGTGGAGTCGAGATGATCGTCGTGATTGACAATTATGATTCATTTACTTACAATCTCGTGCAGTATTTACGTGAAGCGGAACAAGAAGTCGCCGTTTTTCGAAATGATCAGGTAACCCTGGAAGAAATGGAACGCCTCAAGCCGTCGCATCTCTTGATATCACCCGGTCCGTGCACGCCGAATGAAGCGGGGATTTCGCTGGCTGCGATCAAACATTTCGCGGGCTACATTCCGATCCTTGGAGTGTGTTTAGGACACCAATCGATCGCGCAAGCGTTCGGGGGGAAAGTGGTTAAAGCGGAGAGAATGATGCATGGGAAAACGTCATTGGTCTTTCATCAAGGGGAAGGGTTATTTGCCGGTCTCGAAAGTCCGTTGACAGCCACCCGTTACCATTCCCTGATTGTCGAGCGTGAAAGTTTGCCTCCCTGTTTTGAGATCATAGCCGAGACATCAGAAGGGGAGATCATGGGGATCCGCCACCGTCAGTTTGAGATCATTGGCGTTCAGTTTCATCCCGAATCCATACTGACCCAAGGCGGCAAGCAGATGATTCGCAACTTCCTCGCTCTGAAAGAGGCGGTGGAAGTATGAAAACGAAAGCAAAAGGGCTTTGCGTCCGTTCACATGTTTACTCATATCCTCGCGTGTGTGAAGCGTTTGAGGTTTTTAAATCGATGTCTGAAACATTCGGGGCAGAACAAGTATTTCTGCTCGATTCCGTAAGAGACCCCAAGAGCCGGTATTGTACTTCTATCATCGGTCTTTTTCCGGTATTGTCGTGCAGGTTTAAAGGGTCTGCTCTACGCTTGGAAGGGCATGCCCTTCTCACTCGTTATGTCTCTGATGTTCTAAGTCAATACGAAATTCCACTCGACGATATTACGGGTGTTCCTGTTTCTGCAATCCTTGATCATGTCAATGAATGTTTTTCATTGTACGAACCTGAACGGATGCGTCCTTATTCGTTCGGCTTTCTCGGTTTCTTCTCATATGACGCCATTCGTTATTTTGAAAAAATCCCGAACACCACTCAAGATGATCGAAACATCGATGATATCCATTTGCAGGTTCACCAAGTGGTTCTGCAGTTTGAAGGAGATATGATTTACGTCATTATTAACGAGATTGAGGGGGTCTCCACACCTTCACTTGAAGAGATCGCCGCATTTCTCCATGAGTATGATGAGCCTTCGTTCACAGGATTTAACCCGAGGGATCTTATAGTCGAAGAAGATGTGACACGTGAAGAATTTATCAACAGGGTTCTTCGCGCTAAGGATTATATCCGTGAAGGGGATATCTTTCAGGTTGTCCTCTCGAAGAGGGATCGCGTGATCGGGAATATCGATCCTCTTCAAGTGTATTACCGTCTGAAACAAGTGAATCCATCCCCATATATGTTCTATGCCGATTACGGTTCCTATCGTATATTTGGCACGAGTCCCGAATTGCAAGTCCGTTTGGAGAATGGGATTGTCGAAATGAGACCGATCGCGGGCACTACGAAAGGGAAGGGGAAGACTCCAGAGGAAAATCGCGTCTTGCTTGATGCATTGTTACAAGATGAAAAGGAACGAGCAGAACATTTGATGCTCGTCGATTTATGCCGTAACGATCTCGGACGCGTGTGTGAAGCGGCCAGCATTCGTGTCAAAGATTTCATGGTCATTGAAGAATATTCCCATGTATACCATATTGTATCAACTGTTCAAGGACGCGTGGAAAACGGCATTTCCAAATTCGATGTGTTCCTCTCCACGTTTCCGGCAGGAACGCTCTCGGGTGCACCGAAAGTACGGGCTATGGAGATCATCGATGAACTGGAAATGGTGAATCGAGGTCCATACGGCGGGGTCATCGGTTGCTTTGATTTTTTGGGCAATATGAATACGGCAATCGTGATCCGGACGATCATCCATCAAAACGGTGTCTCCTATTTTCAAGCGGGAGCAGGAATCGTGGCAGATTCCGTTCCGGAACATGAATGGAACGAATGTAACCACAAGTTGCGTGCATTACGACAGACTGTCTTTCAACTGGAAGCATGAGGTGAATGTGAACTGCCCTTTCCTCCTATAAGTGGACAAGGGCAGTCTTTTTTTGTCGTTTGACTCTCGATTTGCTACGAAATTGTAAAGGAACTGCTAATTTTTCTATGATATAATAGAATTCAATGTGACTTTGATCCTAAATAAAGGATGGATTCTATGCAAACAAGGATGGAACGAATTCAGCAGCAAAGAGCTGCAAACAAGATGAAATTTTATAAACGGAAAGGCTTTCTTTGGACACTGATTACGATCGGAATTCTTCTGATTTCGATTGTGGGATACTACGGATTTTCTGTATTTCGTTTTTTACAAGGAATTCATACGCCGCAGAACGGTTCTGTCGCTCAGGCGGCTCCGACTTGGACGGGAACCGACAGAGTGAATATCCTCCTTTTGGGGGTTGACAATCGTAACAACGATCCTCATCCAAGATCGGATAGTATGATTGTAGTAAGTATCGATCCGGTCACCAAAACGGCTCGTATGTTTTCTGTGATGAGAGATACGTGGTACAAAATCCCCGGTTACGGTTTCGAAAAGATCAATGCTGCATTTTCTTTGGGCGGCCCGGATTTGGCGATGCAAACCGTTTCGAATTTTTTACAGATTCCGATACATTATTATGTAAAAACCGATTTTCAGGGCTTTGAGAAATTGGTTGATGCTGTAGGCGGTGTCAAGATCGATGTGGAGAAAGATATGGACTATCCTGACGACGGGGTTTACGATATTTTGCTGCACAAGGGGGAACAGGTTCTCGACGGAAAACACGCATTGATGTATGTGCGTTTTCGTCATGACGCGCTCGGTGATTTTGCCCGTACAGAAAGACAGCGAAAGTTTTTGACCGCTTTGGCTGAGAAATTGAAAACACCCGGTTCGCTCGTCAAACTGCCTTCGATTCTGGAAACCATTCGTCCATATGTCGATACGAATATGCAAATTGACGACATGATCAAGCTGGGCTCACTGGTGTCCGATGTGAATATGAAAGACATGAAATCGATGCAGATTCCTCCGACAGATGCATTCGTGATCAACGATAATATGAACGGGATGAGCGTGCTGATTCCAGACGTCTATAAATGCCGCATAGCCGTTCATGATGCACTTGGAATGACGGATGTCGTGGAAAAACCTGGCGATGATCAGTATCCTCTTGAGCAGACACAACAGTCTACGGAGTCCCTACCGGAACCGAAGAGAGATGATCCGCCACCGCAACCCAAACCTGTGAGCCCGTCGAAGGTAGACAGTGGTTCCTCAACTCTCTCCGAATCCAATACGGGAGGAAAGGTTGAGAAAAACCCTGTTCCACAAACAAATACGAATGATGTAACTACACAAGAAGGAACATCGCAAAACACGACGTCGAACGGAACGAAACCGACTGGCGGGACACAAAACAACACTTCTCAGACACCGGAAAACGGCACCAATCAGAATGGAACATCACATGGAGGAAATCAACAAAACGGTGCGATACCAAACGGTACACCGCCAAACAGTACACAACACAATCAATGATCGTATCGCGACCTCTTTGCTTTTTGCAAGGAGGTCTTTTTTGTGTAGTTCTAGCAATCTTGTCCCCCAGATATAGTAGGAATGAGAGAGGCGAAGGGGGATGGCTGCATGGATGAGATGATCCATTTTCTCGGAGTAATGACAGCACTATCCGCTTCTACACAGACGATTACATTGCAGATACGGAAACGATTCAAGCTTCTACAATTTGTCGAGAACGAAAATGAAGATGAGATGTCCCTTAAGAAAAGAAAGGATGTCTATCAAGTGAATATTCACCTGGTTGCCGGGGTGGTCGGCGGAGTACTTGCCTGGCTTGGGCAAGTCCATCCCTTACAGATGTTACAGATGAAGCCGGTATGGACAGCTTTTCCTGCATGGCTCGCCAACGGGTTTGATTATTTTGTCACGGGCGTGCTCGTTTCCTTTGGAGGGCCATTCTTTCACGAATTGCTAGGTTCTCTCAGAGAATACAAAAAAACGCTTCGCCAAAAACAATAACGGTTGATATTGATGATCCTTAACAGTGTTCTTTGGAAATAGATACATTGACGATGGATTCAAGAGAGAGTACATTCATGAGTAAAATTGACGGCGCCGTCGGTTGGCGTCTTTCTTGTTTTTTCTGAAGAGGAAGGGTGATCCGGAGCTCAACTGTGGGAATGGCCGGTGAAATCCTTTTGATGATGCGATATAATGTAGCGGGCAGGGATTTTGGAGTCAGATTCAGGTGAAATGAAAGGGATATATGTAATGGTAGATATCGCTTGAGATAAGCGTTATGATAAAGCTTATGAACTGAAATACTGGAGGGACTTATTGTTGAATCGTTTACGTTTTTTTCTGGCCATCAACGTTTCCAAGTTTGTCAAACAGATTTTACGTTTGACTGGACGGAAGGGAACGACACTGCCGGGAGCGATTGCCCTGCGCATTTGTCCGGATATCCTCTCGCATTTTGGCAGCAAACTGAACGGTAATGTCGTCTTAATCACAGGAACGAACGGGAAAACCACGACGAGTAACCTGTTAACCCATTTTTTACGCAAAGATGGACGTGCGATCATTTCCAACAGCCTTGGCGCCAATTTGATTCAAGGGATTGTAACAACATTCCTCGATGGCTACAAAGGCAAAGCGGCAGATGGACAAGCCGTCGTGCTGGAAGTCGATGAAGCAACGATCGGAAAAGTCATACAACCGCTCCATCCGAATGCTGTGGTCGTGACAAACTTTTTCCGCGATCAAATGGATCGCTATGGGGAAGTGGACACGGTTGTAGAATTGGTAGGAAACGCTTTGAAAAAAGCACCCGATCATACGATGCTCATCCTGAACGCGGATGACCCTCTCGTTTCTTCCATCGCTCCGGAAGGAAAACGTGTGATCTGGTACGGAATTAATTCAAGTGATTTCTCTGCGGAGGATCATAACGAGGTGAAAGACGGAAAGTTTTGTCGGACATGCAGTTCTCCCCTCCACTATACGCAATATCATTATGGGCAATTGGGGTTTTATAGATGCTTGACATGCGGTTTTCAGCGTGCGAATCCGGATTATGCGGCGGAACGCGTGCGTCTGCATGAAGAGGGCATTCTCTTTGAATTAAAAGGGGATGTTGGCCGCATCAATTCTCCTGCGCTGTATAACGTTTACAACGCCTTGGCGGCGATTACGGCAGCGAATCTCATGGGCGTGAAGCGAGAGGTTCTGCGGGAAGAAATGTCGTCTATGGCGACCGGCTTGGGACGTATGGAGAGAATGAATATTGCAGGGAAACATGTTATGTTGACGCTTGTTAAGAATCCAACCGGTTTTAATCAGGTTTTGTCGGTAGTCCAACAGGAAACGCGTCCCGCTCACCTCGTCGTCGTTCTGAATGACCATTATGCTGACGGTACGGATGTATCGTGGATTTGGGACACGAATATCGAGAAACTCCGCAAGATGAGCCGTTTGCAACGGATTTGGGCGACGGGGACGCGCGCATTCGATATGGGCGTGCGTTTAAAATACGCCGGATTCGGTGATATAACGGAAGTGATGGAAGGCGATATCCGCACAGTCGATCATGCGCTCGCTGAACTTCCTGAGGGACATTTATTATACATCCTTTCAACGTATACATCACTCTATGCGATCAGAGATCATTTGCTTGCGAAGGGAAGGATTGAAGTTGAAGCTAAAAATCGCGCATCTGTACCCGGATCTGCTTGAGGTGTACAGCGATCGTGGAAATGTAACCGTACTAAAGAGGAGAGCCGAGTGGCGGGGATTTGACGTCGAGGTCAAAGCGATCTCGATCGGCGATACGGCCGACTTAAGCGAATATGATATTCTATTCTCCGGCGGGGGAGAGGACAGAGAGCAATCGATAGTCGCTGATGATTTATTGAGAAGACGTTCCGCTTTTGAAAAAGCGATCGCCGAGGGAACGGTGATTCTCACGATTTGTGGCAGCTATCAGTTGTTAGGACGCTATTTTGAAACGATCGGGGGAAAAAGGATCGAAGGTCTCGGTCTCGTCGACTTCTTTACGGTCGGTGGAACGAAGCGATTGGTCGGGAATACGATCGGGAACTTGCAAATCGAAGGGCTTGCAGGGAACACGATCGTCGGCTATGAGAATCATTCGGGAAGGACGTACCTGGGTGAAGGGGTTAAACCGCTAGCGGTGATGACAAACGGTTTCGGGAATAACGGAGAAGATCGGTTCGAGGGCGTGGCACAAGGGACGGTTTTCGGTACGTATATGCACGGCCCGCTCTTATCGAAAAATCCCCATTTTGCAGATTTTCTCCTGCGCTTAGCCCTGTATCGTCATACGGAAGATCCGGTACTCATTCCGCTTGATGATACTTGGGAAATGCGTGCACATCAGCAGATCATTGAAAAATACAGCCAAACGGTACGAGTATGATGATAGGATAGCCTCCCGTGCGTATTTTTGCACGAGAGGCTTTTTTTGCATGATAGATGAAGCGAGAATTAGACATAAATAAATGAACGAGATTTTTGTTTTAAAATGGGATCATATCCTCTTTGAAAGGTACAGACGAACATGCTATATTAAAACATGTCTTCGTCAGGCGCCTATAGCTCAGAGGATAGAGCGCCGGTCTCCGGAACCGGGTGCCCAGGTTCGATTCCTGGTAGGCGCACCATGTTTGGAGAGATGTCCGAGTGGTCGAAGGAGCACGATTGGAAATCGTGTAGGCGTGGATAACGCGCCTCGAGGGTTCGAATCCCTCTCTCTCCGCCATGTTATCCATCTGCCACCTTAGCTCAGTTGGCAGAGCGGCTCACTCGTAATGAGCAGGTCGCCGGTTCGAGCCCGGCAGGTGGCTCCACTCGTTTAGGAGTGATGGCCGAGTAGGTCGAAGGCGCTCGCCTGCTAAGCGAGTATACGGGGATAACCCGTATCGAGGGTTCGAATCCCTCTCACTCCGCCAATAAAAAAACCGAGGCATTCAGCCTCGGTTTTTTTATTACTCGCTATGTTCATCAAGAAACTTCTCGTATGCGGAAACGACGCGTTGCCATTCTTCGTCGTCTTCGATGTCAACAAGATATTCCTCACCATTCCCGTCTTCCTCGACGCGCATGATAATTCCTTCGCCATCTTCGTCATCGTGAGGAACGAGAACTGCATAATGTTTATCTTCCATTTCCATGACTTCAACGATTATAAACTCATGGTCATTTCCCTCATCGTCTGTAAGTATGACCACATCGTGTTCATGGTCGTGATTGCAATTTTCATCATGGATGTGATTATGATCTGTCATTGCCAGCAACCCTCATCTCTTAGTAAAGTCAATGTGCTAAATTATACAACAGGAAAAAGAGACTGTCAAATGTGAATGCTTCACTCCTGGCTCACACGTTCAGTTACACTGGTGGAAAGTACATCAGTGACCGCTTTTAGCAGCTGATCCACTTCATGCGTTCTCTTGCGGAAATTTTGCACTTCCGGATATTCATCCAGTTTAGCGATCGTTTCTTTCATACTTTCTTCAAGGGATTTCAAATGAGGACCCGTACTGTATGTGGAGAGTCGCTCATATTGCTCCTGCATGTCACGCAATTTGGAAAGAAGATGTTTGATCTCCGGATGACTTTCCATCGTCTCTTTCGCTTCCTTATATGCGAGAACGACTGGAGATTCGGAAATCAATTGACCGAGTTCAGCCGCTTGTGCCCAAATTTCATTGCGATCTAACACGATGACATTCTCCTTCCTGTTACTTTCTACCGAAAGTATAACACAAAGCCCCCGTTATAGAAGAGACGGGGGCTTACATATGCGCTTAATGATGGTAATTAAAATTCCGGTTCACATGTTTATGTTTCTCATCACGACGGTTATCGTACGTATCGACGATCCCACCGATCAAAATTCCGAGGAGAAAAGTTATACCTAGAAATGTATAGTTTTGTGAAACAAGACCTGCAATAATAAGAACAAAGATCAGTGTAAAAAAGAAATAACGGGTTTCGCGTCTCATGCTTTTCCTCCTTTGAAACGGTCTTTGGAAGTTAATTTTAGTATAACGTAAAACATACGATTCGACCATTCGTTCGAAAAAATATAAGGGACGGGAGATTCACAGATGAATGCGAAAACGTGTGTCACTTTCTCGAACAAAGCGATCCGAAGCGTCATTCAACGTGTCTTCACGGAAATTAAGGAAGCCAAAATTAAGAGAACGGTGTCTGTCAGGCGGAATAATCAAGAGATAGAAATTGAGTTGTCTGTGGCAATCTGTTATGGTTCATCAATTCCTGAAATCGTTAAAACAATCCGTAAAAAAATTGGAGAAGAGATGAAGCAGGTTACACGATTAAACGTTCGTTCCATAGACGTTTTCGTGGCGGGAATCGATCATTCCCGAGGAACTGGAGGTATGAAATCATGAAGGTATACGCATTGATCGGGGAAAGCGGTACGGGAAAAAGTCATCATGCATTACAAATCGCCAGGGAACGAGGGATCCGAGCGATTATTGACGACGGATTATTCATTGTTGACGGCCAATACGCGGCGGGATATTCGGGAAAATACGAGCTTACAAAGATGGCGTCGGTAAAAAGGGCGATTTTCTTGAACGATGAACACGCGAAGGAAGTACGTGCGGCGATAGAGAATCATCACATTGACAAAATCCTGGTACTCGGTATCTCGGACAAGATGGTCGACCGCATCGCCGCTGCCCTTTCATTGCCTTCCGTGAGCGAACGCATCTATATCGAGGACATTGCGTCTGAGAACGATATCGAAATCGCGCGTAAGTTTAGAAGTGCGGGAAATCATGCGATACCCCTGCCAAGAATCCAGGTGGAGGAAGCCGGATTGGGGAAATGGATTCGGGATGTCCGGGCGATTTTGACAGAGGGAAGCCGTAAACGAAAACAGAAACCGTTCGAAATGACAATCGTTCATCCGCGATTTGCGCAGGGAGGTATCTTTATTCACGATCGCGTTTTTAAAGCGATCGTTGCTCGCATCGTACGGGCTCATCCTTATGTAGTGAAACATGTTTCTACGGAAGTAGACGCGAAAATGGGGCTTCACGTCATGATCCATTTGATTGTTCGATACGACAAACGCGTATACGATATGATGACTTCCCTCGCGAAACAGATTCAGAAGGAAGTGCGCAATATATCTGGTCTGCCGCAAATTGAAGTACATATCCATATAGAAGATCTTGCATGATGAAAAGGACTTGCAATACAAATTGGGAATACTTGACGCATGTTTGGCATGAATTTATCCTAGATGCAAATAAAAAAGCTTCATTCGAGGGCACAATTTATTAAATCAAAATTTTCTGAAAAATATAGAAAGGGGGCTTTCTTGATGATTGGAATGTTGGCTGCTGTTGCGGGTTTTTTCTTCCTGTTGTTTATGTGTGCATCACTTTCGCGGGAGAAAGTGGAAGCGGCTGTGAGAAAACAATATAAGGCTTGGCATCACGATTAAGCGATAACAGAGGATGAATCATGGATAAAGGAACGGGCAGACTTGGCCCGTGCATCAAATTTTTGGATGGGAGATCGCTGATGCAGCCGAAAATTACATTCGCGAAAGCCAACTATTACGCGTTTTTCTTTGAAGATGTTCATTTGTTGCTCATCACCTGGAATCGAGATTTGAAAAAGGAGATCTACCGCATCGAGAGACAAGAGGAAGATACACTTGTTCTCGATTATCCGGGGGACTTGTTTGTTGAACAGGTTTTGCATGTGATCGAAAATATATTCTTCGTGACGGTAAAAGAAGGGGAACGTGAAGGGAAATACGCACTCGGTGTCTATTTTGTGATCGGTGAACAGCCGTATGGGGTCTATTATGAAAAAAATGAGAGCGACCAACCACCCGAGTTGATCTTTTTCCGCGTGATTGATGACGGAAACGGATATGGGCTTCAAGTGGTTGAAGATGAAGAGGAACATCGCGAAGTAACTGAAACATTCATGAATCAGTACGCCGATTTTTTCAGTTTCAGCAACCGAGGTGAGCTGGAGTAAGCGAGAGAAGGTATGAAGTTCGATTCATACCTTCTTTCCTTCTTAAAGAGGTTGTTTCCTCACGCGAATCGTTCAAAGGATCGAGAGAAGGAATTCCGATAATTCATTGGCTTCCTCTTCCGTATGTAACTGGAACGTTTCCAACAAGTAGGGAACGTTGGCGGCGTCTTTTTCATTTAAAATGGCGGTGCGTCCAGTTTGCAGATTGGTAACGACTTTTTTTCCATAAAAATGTTCAGTGGTTGTAATCATTAAGTCAAACCGGGTGGTTTCCCCAAAGAAGCCGATGTACCGGGTGGTCGTCGCTTCCGTTTCGTCGAAAAGTATCTGGTGCAGAGCCATGGGTCATCCTCCGAAATGGTTCTAAATTGGTCTCACTCCACTTAATTATACCATATACCTCGTGAATCTTGATCAGGAGTGTGGAAGGGGTCATGAAACAAGCATTGATTATCACCGATGTGCAAGAAGATTTTTTGGGCAATAGCGATTATATCGTTCCGCTCTGTCAAAAATACTTAAATACGTTTGCAGAAGCATATGATCTCGTCATTTTGACGCACTGGAAACATCAAGAGAATAAAAATACAAACACTCTCATGCTATCACATCCTCATGCGAAAATCATAGAGAAAACCACCTATTCGGCGATTAATGAAGAAGTGCGCGGATTGCTTGAAAACCATGAGATTCATCGAGTTCATCTGGCGGGAATGGATGCGGAAGCGACGATCATGGCGACTATGTTTCACCTGTTGGATTTGGGGTACGAAGTACAGATTTTGGAACGACTTCTTGCTTCTTACTTCACGCGCGGATGGGAAGCGACGACAATCATGCGCCATATTCTCGGCGACGAGAATGTACTCAGTATTGGTGGGGATCGCGTTTGGCTTTGAACGGGCACTGGGCACGCTCCCGATTTAGGTTAAAACAGGGTTTTTTTGTATCGGTTGCAGAGCGTCCACTCCGGCAACACTACCAACAACAACGGCTGCGGGGGTGGGCGAGATGTCCTGGGTCTATTGGGCTGGTCTTTATGACAGCAAGTTTGAGGCATACTGTGCGGTCATGTGGGTAGAAGGGGATAAACGTATTTATGGGAATCGGCCACCGCGGGAAGTGGAATTGTATCGAACCAGACGGGGAAAATTCGGGGTTCGTTTTCGCTCCGATTAACCGTTTTGTCAGATAAGTACCACCCTCGCAGGTGGTACTTTATTTTTGCTTTAATGGTTCATAACATGTTTCCGAACAAACATACGCCCTTTCTCCAAGCAAGTTTTCTCCGAGATAAAATTCTTCTTTATATTCTTGTATGGGTTTGCCACAGGCGAGGCAGTTTTGGGCTTTCTTCTGTGTCGATGCTTTCAAACGTTTTAATAAGTTTTTCACGTGAATCATCCCCCAATACATTCAATACGAGCAGCCTATCTTACTTTGAAATAGGATTCTACCATAGCTTGATCAAAATGCAAAGAGGTTGAATGAACCGAATTTTACTTGCACATCCTAATTTTGTTGTGTAAAAATATAGTTGCGCGGGATCACCTTGAAGATGGGAGGTAAAATCAATGAATTTAGTGCCGATCGTGGTGGAACAAACCAGCCGTGGAGAAAGATCGTACGATATTTACTCCCGGCTGTTGAAAGACCGAATTATCTTTTTAGGCAGTCCCATAGATGATACAGTAGCAAATTCGATCATTGCACAAATGCTGTTCCTTGCGGCAGAAGATCCGGAGAAAGACATCAGCTTGTATATCAATTCTCCGGGGGGGTCGATTACGGCAGGAATGGCTATCTATGATACGATGCAGTATATCAAGCCCGACGTTTCAACCATCTGTGTAGGATTGGCCGCTTCCATGGGCTCTTTTCTCTTGATGGCAGGCGCGAAAGGGAAACGCTATGCGCTGCCTAACTCTGAAGTAATGATTCACCAGCCGCTTGGCGGTACACGCGGTCAAGCTTCCGATATCAAAATCCATGCGGAACGGATTATCAAGATGCGCGACAAGTTAAACCGAATCTACGCGGAACGGACCGGACAACCGCTCGAGCGAATCGAACGGGATACCGACCGTGATTATTTCATGAGTGCTGAAGAGGCGAAAGAATACGGGTTAATCGACCAGGTCATTGAAAAAATCGGTAAATAATCAACGAAACAGGCGGCGAGGAGAACTTGCCGCTTTTTTCTTGAGGGATGAAAAGATGAACGATTTGGAACAGATCATCAGTCAAGAGATCAAAGAGCAAGGACCGATCACATTTTATCGTTTTCAGGAGTATTGTTTATATCACCCGCTACACGGTTATTATAACAGTTCGCGTCATAAGATCGGTAAGCAGGGCGATTTTTATACGTCTCCCTCTGTTCATCCGGTGTTCGGGGAAACGATCGCCCGTTTTCTACTGCAAAAGTGGGAGGAGATCGGAAAGCCTTCCGTCTATACAGTCGTCGAATATGGTGCGGGTACCGGAAATATGGCGCATGCAATTCTCAGTGAAGTTGCACGCTGTGATTCACCAATTCGCACCGTATTTCGTTATTGTATCATCGAACGATCCCCAAGACTTCGTTCGATACAGCAAGAAAAGCTGCAAGGTTACCCAGTCAGTTGGATCCATTCTCCTTCGGAGATCGCTCCTTTTGACGGTTGTGTTGTGTCAAATGAGTTGATCGATGCATTTCCCGTACATCTCGTGGAGAAAACGAAAAACGGACTCCAAGAGTTATACGTCGATGTGGATGGAAACCGTTTCTTCGAAAAACGAGGAGATCTCTCGAAACCGGAGATCGAGGAATACATTTCCGCTTATGTCCCCCATCTCATCAACGGACAAAAGATTGAAATCAACCTGGATGCACTTGCGTGGCTTGCCGAAGTGGGCCAATCGATGAGATGTGGTCATGTTGTCACGATCGATTACGGTTATACAGCGGAAATGCTCTACCACCCGTCGCGCATCAAAGGTACGTTAAGAGGGTTTCGTCAACACCGGCTGATTGAGAATCCCTTTGAATCTCCCGGAGAGACGGATCTTACACATGATGTGAATTTTACGGCACTGATGAATTACGGGGAATCGATTGGTTTAGAGACCACATTTTTCGGCAGCCAGGCCGAATTTTTGATCCAAGCGGGAATCCTTGAGAGACTGAGCGTGAATGAAGGGAATGATCCTTTTCGCGATGAAGTTTTGAAACGGAATATGGCGATTAAACATTTGATTCTGCCAGGCGTGATGGGAACCGCGTTTCAAGTTCTCGTGCAACAAAGAATAAATGTGTAGAGCCTTACCATGCCCGCCCGACATACATTAAAAGAGCACTGTATGAAGGGGGGAGGATCTTGGGGATCTTGGTTGTTCTTGGGGACTCGATTTCAGTAGGGGTAGGGGCATCGCATCCGCTCGCTAGCTATACCGCAAGGCTTGGACCGGCCAAAGTCATTGCGAAAGACGGATGGACTTCAAAGCGGTTGCTCAAAGAAGTGAGGAAGCAGCCGGAGCGAATGTGGAAAGCTGCGGAAGATGTATTGATACTCATTGGCGGGAATGATCTGGTTTGGAGTCTGCCTTACTTTCTAACCGTCAAAACGAGAGAAAAAGCCCTTCAGAAAATTATCAAGGAGTACGAAAAGAACCTCCACTCCATCTGTTCGATCATCACCCCCTTGATCCGCGGTAAGCTCATTCTAGTCGGTCTCTACAATCCTTTGCCGAACTCCGATTTCGCCAGACGAGCGGTATTGCGGATGAATGATGCGATCCGCCAGACTGCCGCTTCTTATAAAGCACTATATATTGACCTGTTTCCAAAATTTGAAGGTCGTCAATCAGCATTAATCGACGGGTATAAAAAAGGACTCCTGTCGGATATGCGCCTCTTGGGGGCTAATCCGATTCATCCGAATGATAAAGGCCATCAATTGATAGCGGAAGCAATTTTGGAAGGAACAGAGAAATCTCTGCAATCTTCAGGAATAAAAGAAACAAAAAAAGAGTACAAAAAGAAGACGAAAGAAAAGCCTGCAGTTTCCTCATACGCGGACAAGAACAGGTCAGGCGGGAGAGCGAAGAGAAAACGATTGACTCGAACGCAGAAGGGGAAGCGGAGATAGGAGGAATGGCATGTTAAAAAGGCTTTCCGTTACGCTGATGGTCATCGGAGCGATATTTTTTGCCCTTGGTTTGAAGTTCATATATTTTCATTAACAGCCACAGTATTTGTGGCTCTTTTTTTTCGCACAATATCAATAAGGAATGCGCACATTTAGTGACCATTGCCTGAAAATGTGACATACTTTTTCTCGAAAAGAGCATAAATTAGTATAGAATAAATCGGTGAAATGATGTAAAATATACGTGAAAACAAACAGTGGTAAAACATACTTGTGAAGTATGTTGGGAGGGGTTGAAGTATGGCAATCAAGATAGCAATTAATGGTTTTGGTCGAATCGGCAGAATGGTCTTCCGTAGAGCGATGAACGACCCCGACTTGGATATCGTTGCGATCAATGGTACGGCTGATGCACATACGCTTGCACATTTACTGAAATATGATTCGATACATGGACGACTGGATGCCAAACTCGAAGCAGAAGAAAATGCACTGATTGTAAATGATAAGAGAATACAAATCCTTTCCGATCGCGAACCATTGAATCTTCCTTGGGGAGATTTGGGAATCGATATCGTCATCGAAGCGACTGGTAAATTTCGTTCGAAGGAAACCGCCGGAAAACATCTGCAAAAAGGTGCCAAGAAGGTGATTATCACGGCACCGGGGAAAGATGAAGATATTACGATCGTGATGGGGGTCAACGAAGAAGCGTATGATCCGGAAAATCATCATATCATTTCCAACGCTTCCTGTACGACCAATTGTCTGGCGCCGGTCGCAAAAGTTCTGCACAAACGTTTCGGTATTCAACAAGGACTTATGACGACCGTTCACGCATATACGAACGATCAAAAGAATCTTGATAACCCGCACAAAGATTTGCGCCGAGCACGCGCATGCGCCACGTCGATCATTCCTACGACAACAGGTGCGGCCAAAGCGGTGGCACTCGTGATCCCCGAATTGAAAGGAAAATTGAACGGGCTTGCATTGCGTGTCCCCACCACCAATGTATCGATCGTTGACTTGGTGGCTACACTGGAGAAAGAGATTACAGCCGAAGAAGTGAACCAGGCGCTTCGCGAAGCGGCAGAAGGTGAATTGAAAGATATTCTCGCCTTTACGGATGAACCGCTGGTGTCTGTTGATTTTGTCGGCCATTCCGCTTCTTCGATTGTTGACGGTCTTTCTACGATGGTCGTGGGTGAACGCACAGTTAAAGTACTGGCATGGTATGACAACGAATGGGGATACTCCTGCCGGGTCGTTGACCTTGCCCGGATGGTCGGACAAAAAATGTATCAAAAAGAACCGGTGCTCATGCACTGATATGCCTCTCCCGCATGTTTGCGGGATTTTTTTTGTTCACCTTGCTGACGGTAGAAGGGAAAGCTATAATGAGGTTCGAACAACGGGGATACTATGTGGACGAATTTTTCAAGTGAGAGGGTGAACAAGATGGCCTCGGAGATCTATCTGGATAATAGTGCCACGACCCAACCTTATAGGGAAGTGGTTGAGGAGATGTGCAAAACGCTGACGGATACATACGGCAATCCGTCTTCATTACATAGAAAAGGGCTGGAAAGTGAAAGGAAGATTGAACAGGCGAGAGAGATCATCGCCAAAACAATAGGTGTTAAGAAACAGGAAATCTTTTTTACTTCAGGCGGCACCGAAGCGAACAATCTGGCCGTTCAGGGGATAGCCAAAGCCTACCGGATGAGAGGAAAACATATCATCAGTTCGCAAATCGAACACAAATCGGTGCTCGATGTATTGTCACATCTGGAAGAAGAAGGTTATCGCGTGACATACCTGCCTGTGGATGAAGAAGGGCGAGTGCGGCCAAGCGATTTGGCGAATGCACTGCAGGATGACACGATTCTGGTTTCCATTATGTACACGAACAACGAAACGGGGGCTATACAGCCGATTGACGAAATTGGGGAAATTTTGACCCGTCATCGCAAAGTTCTTTTTCATGTCGACGCTGTACAGGCATACGGGAAAGTTCCGCTTCGGTTGAAAGAAAACAGAATCGATCTGTTAACGATGTCCGCTCATAAGATTCACGGACCCAAAGGTGTCGGTGCTTTGTATGTCCGTTCCGGCGTTCACTTGCAACCGCTCGTTTTCGGCGGCGGGCAAGAACACGGCGTGCGTTCCGGGACGGAGAACGTTGCGGGTATTGCCGGGTTCGCAAAAGCTGTGCAGATGACATTCCAAAACCTTGAAGAAACGCGGAAACACATGTGTAAACTGCGTGATGCTTTGATTGCAGGGATTCGGAGGGAGATTCCGGATGCTCGCATCAATACGCCATTAGGAGAACATGCGGCACCGCATATCGTCAATGTTTCGTTTCCCGGTGTTCGCGGTGAAGTTTTGGTACATGCTTTGGAAACGGAAGGAATCTATGTATCGACGGGTTCGGCTTGTACGTCGAAAGAAGATAAATACAGCCATGTCCTGGCAGCCATGGGCTTGTCAGAGCCGGAACTGATCGGTTCGATCCGCTTGTCGTTCGCAAAAGAAAATACACCGGAAGAAGTGGAGACCACAGTGCAATTACTGAAAAAAATCGTTAACGATTTACGTGTGTTATCACGGAGGTAATGGATGATGTACAGTCTTATTTTGGTTCGTTTTGGGGAAATCGGGATCAAAGGAAAGAACCGTTCCGATTTCGAGAGAAAGCTCGTGGAAAATATTGTACAGATGCTCAAAGGTATGGATGTTCGGGTGATGAGGGCGGATGGCAGAATATGGGTACGAGTGGGCGAGCGCGATAACTACGCAGAAGTCATTGAACGATTGCGCTTTGTCCCCGGCATTGTTTCCGTATCGCCCGTCCGGGAAGTTCCTCTTGATTTGGAAGAGATCAAGAAGTCTGCAGTTGAGATCATGCAGCGACTGATCCATACTTCGCGAAAGCCAGTTACTTTTAAGGTGGAATCGAGACGCGCGAACAAACAGTTTCCTTTGAGCTCTCCTGAAATCGCGCGAACATTAGGAGGACATTTGCTGCGGCATATTCCAGACATCAAAGTGGACGTGCACGAGCCGGACTTGGTTCTTTGGTGTGAGGTACGTGCAAACGAAGCGTACATTTACTCAGAAGTGATTCCTGGTCCGGGAGGATTACCTGTGGGGGCTTCAGGTCGGGTGCTTCTTCTATTGTCCGGCGGGATCGATTCACCGGTAGCCGGTTGGATGGCTCTCAAACGTGGAGCTGAACTGGAAGCAATCCATTTTCACTCTTTTCCTTTCACGAGCGAGCGGGCGAGACAAAAGGTGGAGGATTTGGCAAAGATCTTGGCACGGTACGCGGGAAAGGTTCGTTTGCACGTCGTTCACTTTACGGAAGTTCAAAAAGCGATTCGGCAACATTGCCCGGAAGAACTATCGATAACGATCATGCGACGATTCATGTTCCGTATAGCTGACCGAATTGCCCATCAGAGAAAGGCGTTGGCATTAGTCACAGGGGAAAGTTTGGGACAAGTGGCTTCTCAGACATTGGAAAGTATGTACACCATCAATCATGTCACCACGATGCCTGTGCTTAGACCGCTGGTCGCCCTCGACAAAACGGAAATCATGCGCATTGCTAAGGAAATAGGGACATATGAAACATCGATCCTCCCGTATGAAGATTGTTGCACGATATTCCTGCCGAAGTCACCGAAAACGCGTCCTCGTGTCGATGAAGCGATTGAGGCGGAGCAGAATCTAGACATCGAATCCCTTGTCAAGGAAGCGGTGGAGAAAACCGAAACGGTCGTGTTCCAGCGGGAAACGGAATCATTCTAACACATGTTTCTGTTTTCGCTGGTCACACTAGGAGAGAAACGGATGTAGCCTAGGAGGCATGGCCATGACGCTTTGGCGTTATTTCAAGATCGCGTCCGGTATTCTCAACGTGGTGGCTGGGGTACTCGCATTCAACGATTTTATAAGAAGAAGGCGCAGGATGATTGATTTCGCAAGAAAAATCATCGCCAGAAACATAAAGTAACAACTTCTTCAAGCCACCCAACGGGGTGGCTTTTTTCTAGTATCCGCGCGAAGGAATACGCAAATGGCCGCTTAGGAAGAAGCTGCCGAGAAGCTGGGGCGTTCTACGGCAGCCTGCGGATTTTTAGAATTTTCATTGAACCGGAACGTCATCAACAAACTGGATGGATTCCAGTTGTTTGCGGAATTCACGGCGGAACACTTCAAGGTACTCTTGGCGTAAAGCTTGTTGCTCGCGGGCTTCTGCCTCTGTCAAACCGCTCGTTTTCGCTTTACGCGCCAATGCGTTAATCCGTTCGAGTTTTTCCTTAGCGAGCATCTTCGTATATCCCCTCCTGTTTGCATCAGTCTACAAAAGATCGAGGAAATCTGCAAGAAGTACCCTTTTCATTTGATTTTTTTCTGGATATAGTAAGTAATGAAATCAGACAGAAGGAGATTCTTTTCGGATGGAACAAGAACAGATAACACAATTGGACGAGCTTGTGCAATTGTTGGATGATCTCCTGCGCGACCGGGATCTTTTCGTGCGTTTGGAGATGTTTGAACAGGAAGAAACGCATGAAAGAGAATACGTGCTTGCGCAGTTTGCGGGTACATACGATTTGTGCGATGTGGTCATCGGTGAACATGGAGAGGAAATCGCATTAGAGTTTCTTTTCGATTCTATGACGTCAAACGACGGTATGCAAGAAAGCCAGTCAATCGCGATCCCGGTCGACCCAGACGACGTAGAGGTCAACATCCTTGAGCAAGCGATCGAAATTGAGAGCAGAGGATTTTTCCTGACGATTCAGATGCTATGAGAACCGGCTTCCCGAGGGAGCCGTTTTTTGCTACTACAGCTTCCTGCCATTATCCATCAATGATATAATTAAAAGGTTACGTACTGGCAAATCAGGAGGTCTTACATCTCATGAGTGATACACGAAATCTACGGAATATCGCGATCATCGCACACGTCGACCACGGGAAAACCACATTGGTCGACCAACTGCTCGTGCAATCGGGGATTTTCCGAGAAAACGAACATGTGGAAGAACGGGTCATGGACAGCAACGACTTGGAACGTGAGCGGGGAATCACGATTCTCGCCAAAAATACGGCGATTGAGTATGGCGGGTATCGTATCAATATTGTCGATACACCTGGACACGCCGATTTTGGCGGTGAAGTGGAACGCATCATGAAAATGGTCGATGGCGTGTTGCTCGTGGTGGATGCATTTGAAGGCGTTATGCCGCAAACCAAGTTTGTCTTGCGTAAAGCACTGGAACAAAACTTGGTTCCGATCATTGTTGTCAACAAAGTTGACCGCCCTAACGCGCGGCCGGAAGAAGTTGTGGATGAAGTCCTTGATTTATTTATCGAATTGGGAGCGAATGACGATCAAATTGAGTTTCCTGTTGTCTATACGTCCGCCATTCAGGGAACGTCAAGTACGGATCCGCATCAGCAAGGCCCCGACATGAAACCTTTGTTTGAAACGATCATCAGTCATATTCCCGCCCCTCAGGGGGAAAAGGACGCTCCCTTGCAGTATCAGGTTACCTTATTGGACTACAATGAGTATATAGGGCGTATCGCGATCGGGCGAATCCATCGCGGACATGTCAAAGCGGGACAACAGGTTGCAGTGATCAAACGAGACGGCATGATCGAACGGGTACGCATCAGCAAGCTGTTCGGATTTCGCGGCTTGAATCGGGTGGAAATTGAACAAGCGGAGGCAGGGGATATCGTCGCGCTCGCAGGACTGGGGGAAATCAATGTAGGAGAGACGGTTGCGGATGTCGAACATCCTCAAGCATTGCCGCTCTTGCATATCGACGAACCGACTTTACAGATGACATTCCTGGTGAATGATTCTCCTTTTGCCGGGCGTGAAGGGAAATACGTAACTTCGCGCAAACTGCGGGAACGCCTGCTGAAAGAATTGGAGACGGATGTATCTCTGCGTGTGGAGGAGACCGATTCGCCCGACGCTTTTATCGTTTCGGGACGCGGAGAATTACATCTTGCGATATTGATTGAAACGATGAGACGTGAAGGTTACGAATTGCAAGTATCGAAACCGGAAGTGATCATCAAAGAAGAAAACGGCGTGAAGCTGGAGCCTTATGAACACCTCGTGGTGGATGTGCCCGAAGAGTATATGGGACCTGTGATGGAACGCCTGGGGACGAGGAAAGCAGACATGATCAATATGGTGAATTCGGGATCCGGTCATGTGAGACTTGAATTTCTCATTCCGGCACGTGGCTTAATCGGATTCCGTACCGAATTTTTGACAGAGACGCGCGGATATGGAATCATGAATCACAGTTTTGATTCCTATCGTCCGACCAAAGGGGACATTCAGGGGCGCCATCAAGGCGTGTTGATCGCAAGCGAAACAGGCACTGCCACGACGTACGGAATTGAAGCGTTAGAAGATCGCGGTGTGATGTTCATCACTCCGGGTACGGAAGTATACGAAGGGATGATCGTCGGGGAGCATACGCGTGACCATGATTTGACTGTAAACCCATGCAAGGAAAAACACATCACGAATATCCGCTCGGCGACGAAGGAAGAGACGACACGCTTGAAAGCTGCACGCATATTAACGTTGGAGCAAGCGCTCGAATATTTGAATGAAGACGAGTATTGCGAAGTGACCCCTTTATCGATTCGTCTGCGCAAGAAATACTTGAAAAAGTCGGAACGGGACCGTTATGTGAAACAAAAACAGTACGGCAATAAATAAATCGGGAGAGGGATCGCGTGGTACGTATCGATTTCTGCAGAAGTAACGTGGACGCGTTTACAAGTGAGCTATTTGAAGAATTGCGGGCGTTGGAACCCCAAGTCCGGGTCAACCGCTATGGCTGTCTGGCCAATTGCGGGGAATGCAGCCAAAAACCTTACGCTTTTGTGGACGACGAGCTGGTGACTGCGGATACAGTATCTGAATTGAAAGAAAAGATCCTTTCGCTCATCCGTCAGAAGACTCCAGGAATCATCCACTCGCGGTAATCCATGGAAGAGTGCGAATTCTTTTGTCATCGCACTCTTTTTTCTTCCGAATGATCAAAATATCCCCTTTTATCAATCTCTGTATTCTTCCGTAACACCCAAGCCGGTTTTTTGACATTTCCCCGTTTTTTGTCACGATAATAGATAAAACCGCCAAGGTAAGAAATTCCGCTAGACATGAGCAGAAAACCGAGCAGTACACGCCACCAGATGACCGTTTGGGGATCGCTTAATTTATCCATCAATGCATCTCGCAGAAGATTCAAACCGTAACCGGCGATGAGGAAGATCGCGGTCAGGATGCTCCAGGACATGATACGCGCCATACAGTCCCCCGGTTATCATGTGAAACCGGGGTTTCCCCCTTTCTTCTACAATTGCTGTTATTATTGATACGTATGATTGTTGCATACACATTCCTGATCATTCAAAAAAGGATTTGCAAAAGCATGAGCGAACCATTTGAATTGAAAAAACGCGAGGAGACTACGAAGATGAAAGCGATACGTATCTTGATCGTCGGTGCAGGCAAAGGCGGTTCTGCCGTGCTTCGCGCCTTTCGCAATCTCGCCAAAGTACAAGTGATCGCGATCGTGGATGTGAATGAAGAGGCACCCGGATTGCGCCTAGCGAGAAAAATGGGAATCATGACAGGAAGGGATTTTACCGACTTCTTAACGAACGATGTGGATATGATTATCGAAGCTACCGGAAAGATGGACGTGTATGAGGAAATCTTAGAGAAAAAACCACCCCGTGCGATTTTGATCCCTGGGACGGTAGCTTCCTTAATCATGTCGTTGATCGATGAAAAAGAGGCGTTGATTCACCGTTTATCTTTGCAGCGCAAAGAGCTGGATGTCATTTTAAACTCTACGCATGATGCGATGATCGCTGTGAATGCGGACGGAGTCATCACTCTCTTCAACGCGGCCGCGGAACGATTAACCGGCTTGAAAGCGCACGAAGTCATCGGTTATTTAGTCAGAGACAAAATACCGAATTCCCGCTTGCATATCGTTTTGGAAACGGGTGTTCCCGAAATCAATCAATTGCAAGTTTTGCACGACAACCGGATCATCACCAATCGCGTTCCCGTTCGTGATGAAAACGGTACGATCGTCGGGGCGGTTGCTGTTTTTCGCGATGTAACGGAAGTACTAGCCCTGGCTGAAGAAGTCACCAATTTAAAAGAGATGCGCTCGATGCTGGAAGCGATCATCAGTTCGACCCATGACGCGATTTCCGTTGTCGATGAAAAAGGGCATGGGATCTTGATCAATCCTGCTTATACGCGCCTGACAGGCCTGAAAGAACAGGATGTGATCGGCAAACCGGCTACGGTGGATATCGCGGAAGGTGAATCCATGCACCTGCGTGTCTTGAAAACCCAGCAGCCTGTAAGGGGTGTTCATATGAAAGTGGGCCCCAAACGGCGAGATGTCATAGTGAATGTGGCACCGATCATCGTCGATGGGGTTTTAAAAGGCTCCGTGGGTGTCATTCATGATATGTCGGAAATCAAGATGCTGTCGGATGAACTGGATAAGGCAAAGCAATTGATCCGCACACTACAGGCGAAATACACGTTTGACGACATCATTGGCTCATCCGCCGAAATGGTGATGGCATTGGAACAGGCGCGCATCGCGGCAAACACGTCGGCCACTGTTCTATTGCGCGGCGAATCGGGAACGGGAAAAGAGTTGTTCGCGCACGCGATTCACAACGCTTCAGCGCGCAAATATAAACAATTCGTCCGCGTGAATTGTGCCGCAATATCCGAGACCCTGCTCGAGAGCGAATTGTTCGGATATGTTGAAGGCGCTTTCACAGGAGCGAGACGCGGCGGAAAGAAAGGATTGTTTGAAGAAGCGTCTGGCGGAACGATTTTTCTGGACGAAATCGGTGAACTTACGATGAGTACACAAGCCAAGATCTTGCGCGTCCTGCAAGAAAAGGAAATCGTACGCGTGGGATCATCGCAAGCGATTCCCGTAAACGTCCGCGTCATCGCTGCGACCAATGTCAATCTGGAAAGGGCGATTCAGCGAGGAACGTTCCGTGAAGATCTTTATTATCGTCTGAACGTGTTGCCGATCATCATCCCTTCTTTGCGTTATCGCAAAGAAGATATCGTGCCGATCGCTCACAAACTGATTCAGAAATTTAACCAAGAATATGGGCGGAATGTGGAGAAACTATCGGAAGGCGCGATCGCACGCATGATGGCCTATCATTGGCCGGGGAATGTTCGAGAATTGGAGAATGTGTTGGGACGGGCGATCATCAATATGCAGTTTACGGAAACTGTGATCGAACCTCATCACTTGCCGGATCTTCCGCCAGAGAGAAAAAAAGAAGACGATTCTCCGAGTGTACAGAAAGAACAAATTGCGAACGAAGAACATGTGTGCTCGCGAACATTAGCGGAAATACTCGAGGAAGTGGAGCAAGCTCATATCAGACGTGTTCTGAAACGTACGAAAGGGAATAAAACGGAAGCTGCTAAAATTCTTGGGATCGCGATCCGCAGTCTGTATTACAAACTCGAGAAATATGGCATACAGAATATATGAATGAATTTGCCTGCAAAAAACTGCAGGCACCATGCAAAAAAATGCATATATAAAAACGGGGGAACATTACATTTGTCGAAAAATCCCCGTTGGATGAACCGGCTGTTTTTGGCATGCCGTTTGCAAATAAATATTCTGCGTGAAAGAAAGGCATGATCACGTTGACACTTCTTGGATGGCTTTGCTTTCTTTTGGAGTGAAAACGTGGTATGCTGAAAAATGGTGAGAGGAAGTCCTAGTACCTGGTCATCAAAAAAGAGTATCGATTTGCAAGGAGGACTCTACACATGAAAATTTTCGAGTACATGCAAACATACGATTATGAACAATTGGTGTTTTGCCATGATGAAGCTTCAGGCTTGAAAGCGATTATAGCCATACATGATACCACGCTCGGACCTGCACTTGGCGGTTGCCGCATGTGGACATACGCTTCAGAAGAGGATGCGATTGTAGATGCTCTGCGTCTCGCACGCGGAATGACTTATAAGAATGCGGCTGCAGGTTTGAATCTCGGAGGCGGCAAGACGGTTGTCATCGGTAATCCGCGCACCGACAAGTCGGAAGCGTTGTTCCGTGCGTTAGGCCGCTATGTGGAAAGTCTCAACGGACGGTATATCACTGCGGAAGATGTCGGTACAACTGTTACGGATATGGACATTATCCATCAGGAAACCAATTATGTGACAGGTGTATCACAAACGTACGGTTCTTCCGGCAATCCGTCTCCGATGACAGCACTGGGCGTATTCCGCGGGATCCAGGCGTCCGCGAAGGAAGTGTTCGGAACCGATTTGCTCGAAAATAAAAAGGTAGCGGTTCAAGGGGTAGGGAACGTAGGGTACTATCTTTGCAAACATTTGCATGATGCAGGTGCTAAACTCATTGTGACCGATATTAATGACGAAAACGTGAAGCGAGTGGTTGAGGAATTCCATGCGGAAGCGGTCGCTCCGAACGATATTTTCGGCGTGGAGTGTGATATTTTCGCTCCTTGCGCATTGGGAGCGATCATTAATGATGAAACGATCCCGCAATTAAAATGTCAGATCGTTGCCGGTTCGGCCAACAATCAGTTAAAGGAAGAACGGCATGGGGATATCTTGCATGAGAAAGGGATACTCTACGCTCCAGATTACGTGATCAACGCAGGCGGAGTCATCAATGTCGCCGATGAACTGGAAGGGTACAACGCAGAAAGAGCGCAAAAGAAAGTGGAAAATATCTACAACATCATGTTGAACGTATATGAGATCGCTAAACGCGACGGCATTCCGACATACAAGGCAGCCGACCGCATGGCGGAAGAGCGCATTGAACAAATGAGACGTGTTCGTTCTTCGTTTATTCGCACGGAAAAGAATCTTCTGAAGTGATCATATCTGCGGCACAAAGGGGAGTTCATACATGGCGGAACAGTATGACATCGTTGTGATCGGCGGAGGCACGGGTGGCTATGTAGCAGCCATCCGTGCCGCGCAGTTAGGGCTTAAAGTCGCGCTGGTAGAAAGGGATAAAGTGGGCGGAACCTGTTTGCATAGGGGGTGCATACCCTCAAAAGCGTTACTTAAAAGTGCGGAACTCTACAACACCATGAAAAAGTCAGAAGAATTTGGTATTATGGCTCCGGATGTGAAGCTCGACTTTTCAAAAGTGATGGAGCGAAAATCAAAAATCGTCGGACAACTTCATAAAGGCGTGCAACACCTTCTGAAACAAAACAAGGTTGATGTGATTCAAGGTACAGGAAGGGTGATGGGGCCATCCATCTTTTCGCCTCGCGCAGGGGCCGTTCGTGTGGAAAAAGAGAACGGGGAAACGGAAATTCTCAATCCGGGCCATGTGATCATCGCGACAGGATCACGGCCAAAAACGCTTCCAGGTTTACACATCGACGGGCGGGCGGTGATCACTTCAGATGAAGCGCTGGAACTCAGTGAGATTCCGAAGTCGGTCATCATCATCGGCGCAGGTGCGATCGGTGTGGAGTGGGCTTCTATGTTGGCTGATTTTGGAACGGAAGTAACGCTCGTTGAGTATATGCCTCAGATTTTACCTTTAGAAGACGAGGACGTGGCTGCTGAGCTTGAAAGGAATTTCAAAAAACGCAAGATCAAACTCATGACGGGAACGAAAGTGCTGCCGGAAACATTGGAACATCGTGACGGCCATGTGGCGATTTCCGTGGAACGAAATGGTCAGACGGAAGCTCTTGCGGCTGAAAAAATCTTGGTGGCGGTCGGACGAGAAGCAATCGTAGATGACATCGGATTGGAAGCGACAGAAGTTGAAGTGGAGCGCGGGTTTATCAAAGTGGATCCATATTACCGTACGAAAGAGGCGAATATTTTTGCGATCGGGGATGTGATCGGAGGTTTGCAATTGGCACATGTCGCTTCCCATGAGGGAATCATTGCTGTCGAAACGATCGCGGGAAAAAATCCTCATCCTCTCGATTACACGCAAGTTCCGAAATGTACCTATTCACGGCCTGAAGTGGCTTCGGTAGGATTGACGGAAAAAGAGGCAAGGGAAAAAGGAATCGATGTTAAAGTAGGTAAATTCCCTTTCCGGGCGATTGGAAAAGCGCTGGTCAACGGGGAAGTTGACGGTTTCGTCAAAATGGTGGCCAATGCGCAAACGAATGATCTGATCGGAGTGCATATGATCGGATCCCATGTGACGGATCTCATTTCGGAAGCCGGTCTTGCAAAATTGCTCGATGCGACCCCCTGGGAAGTCGGTATCGCCATTCATCCGCATCCGACACTTTCGGAAGCGATCGGGGAAGCGGCACTCGCTGTCGATGGGATTGCGATCCATTATGCGTAAAGGAGGAAGTGGAATGACTTATAAGCATGAAGAACTGGGGTTAACGCGAGAGCAAGTGCTTGAGATGTACAGATATATGCTGCTAGCACGTCGGCTCGATGAACGGATGTGGATCTTGAACCGCGCGGGCAAAATTCCGTTCGTCATTTCGTGTCAGGGACAAGAGGCTGCACAGGTGGGAGCGGCTTTCGCATTTGACAGGAATTTGGACTGGATGTGTCCGTATTATCGTGATCTGGGTATCGTTTTGGTCTTCGGACAAACGGCTACTGATATCATGTATTCCGCTTTCGCCAAACCGGGGGATCCCAATTCGGGCGGACGGCAGATGCCCGGACACTATGGCGGCAAGAGATTCCATATCGTCACAGGCTCTTCACCAGTGGCGACCCAGGTTCCCCATGCAGTAGGGTTTGCGCTTGCCGGAAAGCTTCGCGGAGAAAAGTCGGTGGCTTTCACGTCCCTCGGTGAAGGTTCGACGAACCAGGGAGATTTTCATGAGGCCTGCAATTTCGCCGGCGTTCATAAGCTTCCTGTCATCTTCTATTGTGAGAATAACAAATATGCGATATCGATACCCGAAGCCAAGCAGCTTGCTTGCGAGAATGTGGCTGACCGTGCAATTGCTTACGGATTTCCAGGCGTGGTCGTCGACGGCAATGATGTACTTGAAGTCTATCGCGTGTTTAAAGAAGCGGTTGCACGTGCACGAGCAGGCGAAGGGCCAACGCTCATCGAAGCGAAGACTTATCGCCTAGTTCCCCACTCTTCCGATGATGATGATCGCAGCTATCGTTCGCGGGAGGAAGTCGAGACGGCGAAGAAACGAGATCCGATCATTCTCTTCTCCGCATATCTGCGTGAGACAGGAATCCTGACAGACGAACTTGACCGTGAAATCCAGGACGCGATCATGAAAGAAGTCAATGAGGCTACAGAAGCGGCGGAAAAAGCGCCTTTTGCAGAACCGGAAACAGCGCTTCTGCACGTGTACAAAGAGGAATAGAGGAAAGGGGAGAAAAGCATGGCCATCAAGTCCTATATCGAAGCAGTGACGGAAGCCCTCGCCGAAGAGATGGAGGCTGATCCTCGCGTCTTTGTTCTCGGGGAAGACGTGGGCGTTCGAGGAGGCGTTTTCCGGGCGACAGCAGGATTGATCGAAAGATTTGGTGAAGATCGAGTGATGGATACACCTCTTGCCGAATCTGCGATCGTCGGTGTGGCGATCGGAGCCGCAATGGCGGGGATGCGTCCGGTGGCCGAAATTCAGTTTGCCGATTTCATTATGCCCGCGTTTAATCAAATCGTTTCCGAAGCGGCAAGAATCCGTTATCGTTCAAACAATGATTGGGATTGTCCGCTAGTGATACGCGCACCTTACGGTGGAGGCGTACATGGTGCGCTTTATCATTCGCAAAGCGTGGAGGCGTTATTTCATCATGTCCCAGGCTTGAAGATCGTTGCCCCCTCCACCCCGTATGAAGTGAAGGGCCTTTTAAAAGCGGCCATTCGCGATGAGGATCCGGTTCTCTTTTTTGAACATAAACGTTGTTATCGTTTAATTAAGGGCGATGTTCCCGAAGGGGATTATACGCTACCGATCGGCAAGGCGAACGTGAAACGGGAAGGGACGGACATCACTGTATTTACCTATGGTCTCATGGTGCATTACTGCCTGGAAGCGGCCGATATCGTAGCGAAAGAAGGAATCTCCGCTCACATCGTTGACCTGGTCACACTCAAGCCTTTGGATAAAGACGCGATTCTTGAAGGTACAGCCAGAACGGGAAAAGTCTTGATTGTTCACGAGGACAATAAAGTGGGGGGGATCGGTGCAGAGGTTTCTGCCATGATTGCCGAAGAAGCCCTGTTTGAATTGGACGCACCGATCGCGCGGCTTTGCGGTCCAGAGATTCCGGCGATGCCTTACATGCCCCCTCTGGAGAAATTTTATATGTTAAATCCCAACAAAATTGCCGATGCTATGCGCAAACTGGCTGAATTCTAGAGTGTGTTCAAATCATAAAGAGAACGTATTGAACAACCTCTTCTAATCGCTGTACAGGAGGTAATTTACATGGCCCAGATTCTCATGCCTCAATTAGGGGAATCCGTAACCGAAGGAACGATCGCAAAATGGTTAAAACAAGTGGGTGATTCTGTACAAAAATATGAGCCGATCGCCGAAGTGATCACCGACAAAGTGAATGCAGAGGTACCTTCAGATTTTGAAGGCGTGCTCACAAAAATTCTTGTCGAAGAGGGAACGACTGTAGCGGTGGGTACTCCAATCGCGCAGATTGAAGAGGCGGGTCAACAGCCTGTTCATGCGGATGAGAGTATAGAAGTTCAGGCGGAAAATGGGGAGTCGGCAGAAGCGCGTGTTACAACGGAAGGACTTTCGAGAGTGAAGGAACAAACTTCACGCGTGGATGTGGCGCGACCGCGCTTTTCACCAGCAGTGATGCATTTGTTGCAAGAACATGGAATCGATCCTTCTGAAATTTCGGGTACGGGACTTGGGGGGCGGATTACGCGTAAAGATGTACTCGCTTACCTTGAAAATAGACAAATAACAGGTCGCGTGCAGTTGACCAAGACAGAAGAAGACCTTTCCAGTGTCGCGGCACCCACAAAACCGGCAACAGGACCTATAACGTTCAATGAAACTGTTCAGCCGTCGGAAACAGTTTCCGCACAGCCCCAGAATCAACTGGCGCAAACGTTAACAGGCCGTTCTTTAAGAGAAGATGAAACAGCGATCCCGGTCACACCGATTCGCCGCACGATCGCGAAACGTATGTTGGAATCCAAACATCAGGCGCCCCATGCATGGACGATGGTGGAAGTGGATGTCACAAATATGGTTCGATTCCGCGAACGAGTCAAAGACGAGTTCAAGAAGAAAGAAGGATTTTCACTTACGTATTTGCCTCTTTTCATTAAAGCGGTCGTCGAATCATTAAAAGAATATCCAATCTTGAATTCCGAGTGGGCAGAGGATAAGATTATTCTCAAGAAGCAAATCCATATTTCAATCGCTGTCGCCAGTGACGATGCATTGTTTGTTCCCGTCATTCACCATGCGGATCGTCTATCAGTATTGGGACTCGCACATGCCATCCATGATTTAGCGACACGGGCGCGGGCCGGTAAACTGACACCCGCCGATATGTCAGGCGGAACGTTCACGGTGAATAATACGGGTGCTTTCGGTTCAATTCTCTCTCAACCGATCATCAATTCTCCGCAGGCCGCGATATTGACGATGGAAGCGATCGTGAAAAAACCCGTCATCATGCCGGATGATTCCATTGCTATCCGACACATGATGAATATGTGCTTATCGCTTGACCATCGCGTGTTGGACGGGTTGGTATGTGGGAAATTCCTCGCCGCGGTTAAAAAGCGGTTGGAGAACATGAGCGCCGATTCCATTCGCCTCTATTAGAACGTGTATCTGAACCATTAATAGATTGTGAGGTGCATCTGTTGGAAGAATTGCAAGTGGTATCAACGACTGATGAGAATCCAAGACCAGGTCGACGGCCTGAGTGGCTTAAGATTCACCTCAATACCGGAGATAATTTTCGGGAATTGAAAAAATTAATGCGTGGCAATACGTTGCACACGGTATGCGAAGAAGCGCGTTGTCCCAATATTTACGAATGTTGGGCCAATCGGACGGCTACCTTCATGATTCTTGGAAATATTTGTACGAGAGCTTGTCGCTTTTGTGCAGTAACATCCGGTTTGCCGACCGAATTGGATCTTGAAGAGCCAGGACGTGTGGCCGAGTCTGTGGAACACATGGGGTTGAGGCACGTAGTAGTCACATCGGTAGCCCGCGATGATTTGGCCGACGGAGGAGCTTCCATCTTCGCTGCTACGATCCGTGCGATTCGCGAACGGGTACCATTATGTTCGGTAGAAGTCTTGATTCCCGATTTCATGGGCAACTGGGATGCTTTGCAAGTGGTCATGGATGCAGAGCCGGATATCCTGAATCATAACATCGAAACCGTCCGCCGCCTATCCGATAAAGTCCGCTCCAAGGCTAAGTATGACCGCTCACTTGAGTTGCTTCGCCGTGCGAAGGAGATGAAACCTCACATTCCCACCAAATCGAGTATTATGATCGGTGTAGGTGAGACGTGGGAAGAAATTTTGCAAACGATGGACGATTTGCGAGCGGTTGATTGCGACATCATGACGATCGGACAATACCTGCAACCGACAAGAAAACATTTGCCTGTCTCCCGATATTGGACACCTGAAGAATTTGCAGCTTTGAAAGAAGAAGGAATGAAACGCGGATTCAAACACGTCGAGTCCGGGCCGTTGGTTCGTTCTTCTTATCATGCGCATGAACAAGTCGAGAAAGCGGGAACACAGGCTTGATTGTAACGTCAAATGACAAGCGTACGTATATTTTTTGACAACCGCTCAAGGGGGCTTCATGCGAATGAAGCCCCCTTGTCATATCTATAAGTAATTAAACTTGAGCGATATCTTAAATATAAAGAATTTGTGCTATAATTGAAACATACTGAGTGACCATTCATTTTTGGACAGTCAGATTCAGGGAGAGGGGGCACAAAGATGTCCAATTTTCTATCAAAAAATGATGAATGGGAGAAAAAAGCGGAGAAAGCGACGGCAAAATTTCCCGAACGAAAAAAAGTTTTTACAACCTCGAGCGATATCGATGTGAAACGTTTATACACGCATCATGACGGCGTATCTACGGATGAGCATTACTTGGAAAAACTAGGGTTCCCAGGGGAATTTCCTTATACGCGAGGCATTCAGCCAACCATGTACCGTTCCCGCTTTTGGACGATGAGACAGTATGCGGGTTTTGGTTCTGCGGAGGAAACGAATGGCCGGTTTCGTTATTTGCTCGATCAGGGGCAAACAGGTTTGTCAGTTGCGTTTGATTTACCCACACAGATCGGTTACGACTCCGATGATCCTATGGCACAGGGAGAAGTAGGGAAAGTGGGAGTAGCCATCGATTCGTTACAGGATATGGAGCTCCTGTTTAAAGGCATACCTTTGGATCAAGTCAGTACGTCGATGACCATCAATGCGCCAGCTTCCGTTCTATTGGCTATGTATATCGCCGTTGGCGAGAAGCAAGGTGTATCAAGCAAACGTTTGAAAGGCACGATTCAGAATGACATCTTAAAAGAGTATGTGGCGCGCGGAACTTATATTTTCCCGCCGAAGCCTTCCATGCGATTGATTACCGATATTTTTGCGTATTGTTCGAAACATGTTCCGCATTGGAACACCATTTCCATTTCTGGTTATCATATTCGAGAAGCAGGATCGACAGCAGTACAAGAAGTGGCGTTTACGTTATCGAACGCGATTGCTTATGTGGAAGCGGCACTCCGCAGCGGGCTTGAGATCGATGAGTTTGCACCCAGACTTTCATTTTTCTTCAACGCACATAACAACTTCTTTGAAGAGATCGCGAAGTTTCGGGCGGCTCGGAGAATCTGGGCGAAATTGATGAGAGAGCGTTTTCAAGCGAAGAATCCGAAATCCTGGCAATTGCGCTTCCACACGCAAACCGGCGGCTCCACTTTAACGGCTCAGCAGCCGGATAACAATATCGTTCGCGTCACCATCCAAGCATTGGCGGCTGTTCTGGGGGGGACGCAGTCACTCCATACCAATTCGCGCGACGAAGCATTGGCGCTTCCTACGGAAGAATCTGCGCGAATTGCTTTACGCACACAGCAGATCATCGCTTATGAAAGCGGTGTGGCGGATACTGTCGATCCGCTTGGAGGGTCGTATTATGTAGAATCCTTGACCGATCAGATCGAGCGTGAAGTGATGGCTTACATTGAGAAGATCGATCAGAGGGGCGGTGCTGTTCAAGCGGTTGAACAAGGATATATGCAGAGGGAAATCCATCAATCGGCTTACCGGGCGCAAATGGCGATCGAATCGGGAGAACAAGTAGTTGTTGGCGTGAACAAATTTGTTCTTGAAAATGAGAAGCAGCCGGAGTTGTTGAGGGTGAACCCCGAGTTGGGGCGGATTCAAGCGAGGAAGTTAGGTGAGTTGCGCAGCAGTCGCAATAACGAGCAAGTGGCGACGAAACTGGCGGACTTGAAACGTGCAGCTGAAGGACAGGATAATTTGATGCCGTTTATTCTTGATGCAGTGAGAGTATATGCAACACTCGGAGAAATCTGTAATACACTCCGCGATGTTTTTGGAGAATATCGTCCAACGCAGTTCTAACTAAGGTATAGGGTTAACGAAAGGGGATACCTATGATGATAGAACGAAAGATACGTGTGCTTGTGGCCAAACCGGGACTTGACGGTCATGACCGGGGGGCGCTTGTGATTGCTCAAGGTCTGCGTGACGCGGGAATGGAAGTCATCTATACTGGTCTCCGTCAAACACCGGCCCAGATCGTTGCTGCCGCCATCCAGGAAGATGTGGATGTCATCGGTTTGAGCTCGTTGTCCGGTGCACATATGGAGTTGTTTCCGCAGGTTGTTCGCTTATTAAGAGAACATGGGGCGGATGATATTCTCGTCATCGGTGGCGGAGTGATTCCGGATGAAGATGTCGAGCTGTTAAAAAAGGAAGGTATCGCCGCCGTGTTTACGCCCGGTACGCCGATTTCTGTGACGGTTGATTTCATTCGTGAGCATGTACGAAGGGGGTAAGGGCGATGCGCCCGGAAAAGATCGATCATCTGGGAATTGCGGTCACATCCGTAGAGAAAGCGCTTCCTTTTTATCAAAGTACACTTGGTTTGCAAGTCGTACATGAAGAGGTCATTTCCGATCAGCAGGTACGTGCCGTTTTTTTACAAGTGGGGGGAAGTACGATCGAACTGCTTGAACCCACCTCTGCGGACAGCCCGATTGCCAAATTTATCGAGAAACGCGGTGAAGGGATTCATCATGTCGCTTACGCCGTAGCGGATATTCGCGCAAAATTGCGGGAGGCAAAAGAGGCGGGCATCCGCCTGATCGATGAAGAACCGCGACCTGGAGGGCATGGTAAACTGATTGCTTTTTTGCACCCGAAAGACACAGGCGGCGTCCTGACTGAGTATTGCCAGCGTGTACATGGGGAATAGTCACCTATTCCAAGAAGCAGTTTTGCAAGTAGCCGCCCATGCCGCAAGCGGCACCATGAGAAGAAAACTTTCTTGAGTGGAAATAGAGGATTGAGTCTTCCTAAATAGTCGGAGTGGCTTCTGGGTGGGTTGTATCACTTTGCAGCGAAGAGGTGAGTGGAAGGTCGTTCGCAACTTCTGGTAAGAATCCAGACAAGACCAACCTCATCGCACCTAAGTAATAGTTATCAAGAAAGCCACACATGCCCAAGCGTCACCATGAGAAGAAGAAAACTTTCTTGAGTGGAAATAGAGGATTGAGTCTGCCCAAATAATCGGAGTGGCTTTTGGGTGGGTTATATCGCTTTGCAGCGCAGAGGTGAGTTGAAGGTCGTCCCGCAACTTCTGTTAAGAATCCGGGCGGGACGAAAGCGATACACCCACCCAAGCACTAGTTTTCAAGATAGGAGGAAAAGCAGTGGAATCCAAGATTCTTGAAATGCAAGAACGCCGTCGCAAGATTGAACTTGGTGGCGGCGATCTGCGGATCATGAAACAACATGAAAAAGGGAAATTAACCGCACGGGAGCGTTTAGATATTCTGCTAGACGAAGGGACATTCCGCGAAATCAATACGTTCATCGAACATCGTGGCACTCACATTACCGAAGAAGCACCCGGTGAAGGGGTCGTTACGGGATGGGGCAAAATCAACGGACGCACGGTATATGTGTTCGCTCAAGATTTTACCGTGTTTGGCGGTGCCCTGGGCGAAATGCATGCATTGAAAATCGCGCGGATCATGGATCTCGCTGCGAAGACGGGGGCGCCCATCATCGGCTTGAATGACTCCGGCGGTGCGCGCATCCAAGAAGGTGTGGCATCATTAGACGGATATGGACACATCTTTTACCGCAATTCGATTTACTCGGGTGTTATTCCGCAGATTTCTGTGATTATGGGGCCTTGCGCGGGAGGTGCCGTGTACAGTCCCGCGATCACAGATTTTATCTTCATGGTGGAAAAAACTTCGCAAATGTTCATCACAGGTCCTAAAGTGATTGAAACGGTGACCGGGGAGAAAATCTCAAGTGAAGATCTCGGTGGTGCCCGTGCGCAATCGAGTATTTCCGGTGTGGCTCATTTTACCGCTAAAAGTGAAGAGGAGGTGCTGAATGATGTACGTCGCCTCCTTTCCTTCTTGCCGCAGAATAACCTTGAGGATCCGCCGCAAATTCCTTATACATCCGATTTTGAAGATGACTACAGGGATGAACTCATGCATGTAGTCCCAGTGGAAGGAACGAAAGTGTATGATGTCCGTGATGTCATTCATTTAGTCGTTGACCATGGAGACTTCATGGAGATTCACGCGAACTTCGCGAAGAATGCGGTTGTCGGTTTTGCACGTATGGCAGGGCAGCCTGTTGGCATCGTGGCGAACCAGCCGAAATTTATGGCCGGTGGCCTGGATATCGATTCTTCTGATAAAATCGCTCGTTTTATCCGCTTCTGTGACGCATTTAACATTCCTTTGATCACGTTTGAAGACGTTACCGGATTTATCCCGGGAGTTCTGCAGGAACACCGCGGAATCATCCGTCACGGGGCGAAAATCCTCTATGCATACTCGGAAGCAACCGTTCCCAAAATTACAGTCATTTTGCGAAAAGCGTTCGGCGGCGCCTATGTCGCGATGAACTCCAAGGCGATCGGTGCTGATCTCGTCTATGCATGGCCGACCGGTGAGGTAGCCGTCATGGGATCGGAAGGTGCCGCCAACATTATTTATGCGAAAGAGATTGCGGAAAGTAATGACCCGGCGGCAACCCGTGCGCAAAAGATCGCAGAGTACAAAGAAAAATTCTCGAATCCTTATGTGGCAGCGGCGGCTGGTATGGTCGACGATGTGATCGACCCGCGCGAGACAAGAATGAAGTTGCTTGAGGGCCTCGAATTGCTGCGCAACAAACGGGAGACCAGACCGCCGAAGAAACATGGTAATATACCGTTGTAAAAAACTTCTCGAATGTAAAGACAGGTGAACGTCCCTATTTTATCGAGTAAACGTTGTAATCAGTACCTCCCTTCTCCATGAAAAATGGGAAAGGGAGGTACTCATTTTGGGAATTCGTAAAAGCCCATTGTTATTAGGCAAGCGCCGGTTTTTTTTGTGACTCTATCTTTCGCTTAACGAACGTTCTTAAAACAAACGAATCGTCTAAGGTGCTTGCCCGGTTCAATTATAATCTATTTTTCATCTCCTACTATCAGGAGGTGAAGAACATGGTGCAAACAAATACGCAGGCCAGCCAGAGACGTGGACGAGGTCTGATGCTTGAATTGTTTGAGAATATCAATTTCATGGGACGGCGTATCGTATTCCGCGGTGGGGAAGTAGCCGTACGGGACGCTCGAGCCTTGGATTTCAACGATTTATTGTCAAGTTTCCGTGTCCAGAACAGAATGAACCCTAATCGAGTGACATTAGTTCTGTTCGAGGATATCAACTATCAAGGTGATTTCCGTGTGTTTCGAGGAAGTCAGAACGTTGCAGACTTAAGAACGATAAACTTTAACGATGAAATGTCCTCATTCGTGCTTGTCGCCCGCAGACTCACAAACGCACAGATAAGAGCAATCCAAAATAGTATGCGTGCGCCTCAGGGCGTTGTGGAGATTTTTCAATAGAAGATGTTTTAAATGATGACTACTCCCAGACATTCAGGGAGTGTTTTTTTAAGTTCATCCGACATATCTAAAGGGTGAAAGATATCCGAAGTAATTGCAAGAGTTTTGTCTTTTTATTTTTGATTAAGTGAAAAAATGTACATAAGTTTCCATGCTTCATAGTTGGCAGCTTGTAAGGTTTAAAAATTGCTAGTTGTCCAGTTGTTTGATCGTGTTAAAATAAGGTATGAGCCTTTAAATTTTTTTAACATAGAGAGCGTTTGGAGTCTAATCATGCTATAGAATACGATTGGGCAGTAGGTAAACATGGCCGAGTCCCGTTGTCATCAGAGGAATACTATGGGAAAATAGTGGAGGACATCATGACGCATACTAGGAAATCGGATGGAAGCGATTGGTTAGCTGAACAACTGTTTTGGGAACCGAAGCGTTATCAGGTGGAATTCTGTCCCCAGAGAAAAGAAGCAACATGGAATATAGTCACCAAACGTTTGCAATGCTCTAGTCGGTTGACAGCGAGCACAGACAGTTGGAATGCGAGATGCCAGTTTATAAAGATGCGTCAAGGCATTCGTAAAAAGGCTGAAGTAACAAAGAATGTCGAGAAGGAGTTTAACGATGACGATATCAATCAATCGGGAGCGTTTGATCAACGACTTTGTACAATTGGTACAAATTGATTCTCTTTCCCGCCAGGAAAGAAAGATGGCGGATGCTTTGATCGAAAGACTTACACCGTATGGGATCGAGATTCATGAAGACCGTGCAGGGGAAAAGGTCGGAGGAAATGCCGGTAACCTGATTTGCCGTCTACCAGGAGATCCTTCTAAACCGACGATCCTTTTTACTTGCCATATGGATACGGTTACACCAGGGGAAGGAATCCGTCCTCAAATTCTGGAGGATCGTATTACTTCAGATGGCACGACGATTCTTGGCGCGGATGACAAAGCGGGTGTGGCAGGCATTCTCGAAATGGTACGCGTTTTACATGAACAGAATCTGCCGCACGGCCCCATTGTTCTTCTTTTCACAATTGGGGAAGAGTCCGGATTGCTCGGTTCGCGCGCACTTGATGTCGAACTGGTAAAAGATGTTAAATTCGGTTTCGCTTTCGACAGCAATGGACCTATCGGTAAAATTGTGACGAAAGCGCCCGCACAAAATAAGTTGGAAGTTGTTGTACATGGGCGCACCGCACATGCCGGCGTAAATCCGGAAGCGGGGATATCTGCGATACAGGTAGCCGCACATGCGATCGCGATGATGAAATTAGGGCGCATCGATGAAGAAACAACCGCGAACATCGGCATAATCAAGGGAGGAACCGCGACCAATATTGTGACGGATCGCGTGGAAATTCTTGCTGAAGCTCGTTCGATCGACATGGCTAAATTGGAAAATCAGACCGCTCATATGAGGGAATGCTTTGAGATTGCAGCAAAAAAATTCGAGACAACTGTCGATGTGAAAGTAACAAACATGTATCCGAATATCTCTTATGAGGAATCGGACGAAGTGGTGCAGATTGCGATGCGGGCAGCTCGTTCCATTGGTTTTGAACCGGAAACCATGGCTTCCGGAGGCGGAAGCGATGCGAATGTTTTGAACGGTAAAGGGATCCCAACCGTCAATATTGCGATCGGTTATGAAAATATCCATACGGTCAAAGAATTCATTCGCATTCAGGATCTGATCGATGCGGCTCGTTTTCTTGTGGCGATCACGCAAGCGGTATAAAGATAGGTGGCACTTGGAGGCCACCTTTTTTGTATGTATCTCTCAAAGTCAACGCTTGGATCATCGATTTTGCTTGGATTTGATGCACTTCTCACTGGATGAACGACGCGTACACCAGGGGTTAATTTTGACGGAAGGAAGTTATTATCGATTATGAAGCTTCTTGCTTTGGATCCGGGATATTCGACAGGACTGATATACGGGGAATGGAAGAGAAATCAATTCAAATTATTGGAACACGGTTTTTTTAAAGAGAAAGAGCTTTTTATCATCCTCGAACGGTTGATGGTCGCGGATCCGCCGGACTGTGTTTTCGTGGAAAAGACGCGGGGACATCCGCTCGAACGCAAGCTCATTCGTTTTCTCGAAAAGAAAAAGATCGTTTTATACACGGTCTCACCTTATCTCGTTCATGCCAAACTGTTTAGAGGGTTACTTTCCAATCGGGAACGGGAAGGACAGGAAAAAAGACTGGAGATTGCGAAGAGTTACGGATTGGATACATTCTTCTCCATTCATGAACTGGATGCATTTCTACTGATCCACTTTTATCTCACCGAAGCGAGGGAAAGAAAGAAGGACGAAGACGATCCCTTGTGGTTCTATGAAGTGCTGCGAAGCGACAACCATCTTTAAGGAAGCCGATGAAACGGACTGCAGAACCGACGCCCAAATTTGAGAATGTTTGAATGCCCTTAGACGGATGTACGTTTCTCATTTGTACTCAATTTCATTAACTAAAAGCGAGATTACAAAAGGAGGATGTCACATGTACGGTATCTTTGGGGCTTACACGCGTTGGGCTGTTGTGTTCCTGATTATTTTCGTCCTGTTCTTCCTGCTTGTTCCCGGCTACTATGGAGCGGGAGCTGCACCCGGCGTTGTCGATCCCTGATGAGAGTATCGTTTAAAAAGGAATCCCTGTCCCATTGAGGGAATCAGGAAAGGGGGTAGCCACATGTACGTCTTCGGAGCTTATACACGTTGGGCTGTTGTATTTCTGATCATTTTCGTCTTATTCTTCTTACTCGTTCCAGGTTATACAAGGGTATGTAAAACTGTGCCCGTTTACTAGGAGCTCATGAGACACGGGGGGGATTGCACTTCCGTGTCTCTTTTCACTTCATAATGCCTGCGATTCCCGGAGAAGAAGAACCCCACCTAAAAACCATCTGCGGTTCCGGTTTGAGCAATTTCATGCCTTCTGGGATTGAAGATCATTTCGATTAGGGAATAATAACAATGTCTTTCAACAGAAACCAAAAGGTGGATGAATCATGATCGATTGGGAACGTGGAACAGTTGTCTCCATTATCCAGGAACGTGAAGGTTATCAGGAAATAGTCGTTTCCCTCGAGAACGGCGAACTGGAAAGGGCTGTACATTATCCGAATATCGGTCGAAGACTGCACAGAGGAGAACAGGTGTATCTAAATACAACGGCCGTGCGTCTGGGGCTCGGTACCGGTGGTTATCATTTTGTAGCAGCTCCCGAAAAGAAAGGGTTTATTGACCAATCACCCAAAGGTCACATCATGAAACTTCGCTATACCCCTTATCAAATGCGCATATTGGCTGTGGAAGAAGAGGCTCATCCCGCACATGAAATCATGAAGGAAGCGTCCACTTTGGAAGGTATACCTGTTGTCGCGGCGGAACTCCATTCTATGGTGTCTGCGATTACTGCCACGATCGCTTATCTGAGTAACGGAAAAGCAAAGATCGCTTACGTGATGACTGACGGAGCTGCGTTACCGCTTGCTCTTTCTCATGCGGTCGCAGATTTGAAGGAAAAGGGGTTGCTCACAGGTACAGTGACAGTCGGGCACGCTTTCGGCGGCGATCTGGAAGCGGTCAACCTGTATTCGGGGTTATTAGCCGCCCGTCACATATTAAAAGCAGATGTGATCGTTGCAGCGATGGGACCTGGTGTCGTGGGAACGGGTACGCGCTTCGGACATTCGGGAGTCGAACAGGGCCAGGTACTCAACGCGATCCATTCATTGGGAGGACGGCCAATCGCATGCCTTCGCATGAGCTTTGCCGATTCGCGTGAACGGCATTGGGGGGTGAGCCATCACAGTCTCACGGCACTTTCCCGCGTAGCGTTGAAACCGGCATGGGTCGCCTTACCTTTATTGGATGAAAACAAAGCCGGTTACGTGGAGAAACAACTTCGGGAGTCCGGTATCACGCGTGGCCATCGTCTTGTCACAGCGGATGGATCGGTAGTCAAACGGGCAGCGGAAAGATATAATGTAAGCTTGAAGACCATGGGACGCCCGCCGGAAAAAGACCCGGAATTTTTCCTTTCTTGCGGCGCTGCTGGCTTGGTCGCGTGGGGCTTTTGCAAAAGACGGGCATTTAATTTTGCGAAGTCACACGTGCGTGACTCATGGACAAATATTTCTGTAATGTAGTTTTACTGTTTTTAAATTGTCGAAGATATGCGCGAATCTGCCACCCTTTTCCTACTAACCGAATCTGTTGGTTTGAGGTGTATATTTTCATGATCAGATCTCCTATCGTTTGCTTTTTGTTTCTAGCGTATTCAGAGAAGGGACAAGTTATACTTGATTGAATCGGGGGCGGGAGAATGGATGAACATCTGCGGGAAGAGACGGTAAAACGGAAACGATTTATGAAGGACGCATCATTCGTTTGCAAATCGAAACGGTGCGCCTGCCCAACAACAAAAAGACAAGCAGAGAAATCGTTCGGCATCCGGGGGCGGTAGCTGTGTTGGCGGTTACCTCCGAGAATAAAATCATACTGGTGAAACAGTATCGCAAACCTTGCGACGAAGTACTGATTGAAATTCCGGCCGGGAAGTTGGAAAAAGGGGAAGAGCCTTTGGAATGTGCGAAGAGGGAACTCATCGAGGAGACGGGTTATACAGCAGGTACTTGGGAATTTGTACACAGTTTTTATACATCGCCGGGATTTGCCGATGAGAAGATTTATCTCTATATGGCCCGCGATTTGACGAAAGGAACGAGACAATTGGATCCTGACGAGTTTCTTGACCTCATTGAGGCAGACCGTGAGGAAGTGATGCAGATGATTGAGAAGGATATGATTCATGACGCAAAAACGTTGATCGCGCTGTACAGGTGGCTGAAATGAAAGAGTATTTTCTGGATTTACACATTCATATCGGACGAACGAAAGGGGGACAAGCGGTCAAAATAACGGCCAGCCGCGATCTGACCCTCTTTTCAATTATTAGGGAAGCAGCAGAACGAAAAGGCATCGATATCATTGGAATTATTGACGCTTCATCCCCGCCTGTGCTGGATGAGTTTCGCGAACTGGTTAAGCGTGGAGAACTAACTCCTTTGGATAGAGGGGGTCTCAGTTACCAAGGAAAAGTGACCATCTTGCTGGGAGCTGAGGTAGAGACATCGGGCCCATCCGGCGGAACGGCACATTTCGGTATATGGTTGCCGGATCTCGAGCGAATGGGAGAGTTCTCCCGGTGGCTTGCCGATCGGGTGACCAATCCCGTCTTGTCTTCACAGAGAGCGAATACCACTGCGAGTGAACTTCAACGCGTGGCTGACGATTTCGGGGGGATGTTTATCATCAATCACGCCTTTACCCCCCATAAAAGCGTATATGGGAACTGTGTCGCGTCAGCCCGCGAGATGCTTGATCTCTCGCGTGTAACCGCCTTGGAGTTAGGGCTATCCTCCGATTCGGATCTTGCCGATCTGTTATCCGAACTGCAGGATATCACATTTGTATCGAATTCTGATGCACATTCATTGGCGAAAATCGGACGAGAATATAACAGGATCATCATACAGTCTCCTTCTTTTGAAGAAGTGAAAAAATCGCTTCTGCGACAAGAAGGGAGAAGCGTCACGGCTAATTACGGATTGACGCCCGCGCTTGGCAAGTACCACCGTACGTATTGCCTGCAATGTAAACAGATCGCCACGAATCCACCTCCTGTCATTCAATGTCCAAAATGCGAGAGTGCGCATGTCGTTCTCGGGGTGATCGATCGCATTCATGAGATCGCCGATCGCAAGAAGCCGGTTCACCCGGCCCATCGTCCGCCATACTATTATCAGGTACCGCTCGAATTCATACCAAAGATCGGTAAACGCACCATCGACAAATTACTTGCTGAATTTGGGACGGAGATGAATATTCTCCACCGGGCGACAGAGGACGACCTGGCACGTATCGTCGGAGAGAGGATCGCGAATGATATCGTGCTTGCGCGCACAGGGCGTCTGCCTTTGGTAACGGGGGGAGGCGGAAAATACGGAAGAGTGGGAGGAAATCATTGATAGAGTGATAACTTCCTTTTGTCCAACATATACATGTTGTTGAAGTTGGACAAGAGGGGGAAGCCGTGATGGCCCGTAGGTTCAAAGTCCATGCGACGAGATATGTGCAGGAACACGCCAAACTATATATTTACACGATTGTTCTAATATTTGTGGGCATCATCTTCGGGGCGATCGTTGTCAACGCACTTGCGCAAGATCAAAAAGTTGAACTCTATAATCAATTGCATGGGTTTATTACGGCGGTTAACGATAATCAATTGGCCAATTCCACCATCGTCACTTGGGATTCTATAGCCAAGAACCTAAAAATGGTGGGGTTGATTTGGATTCTTGGCTTATCGATTATCGGGTTGCCCTTAATCGTCGTACTTATTTTTTTCAAAGGTTTCATGATCGGATTCACCGTTGGTTTTCTGGTGGAACAATTTTCAGGAAAAGGGTTATTGTTCGCGATCTTGGCCGTTTTTCCGCAAAATCTCATCGCAGTGCCCGCGTTGATTGTTGCAGGCGTGGCAGGGATCGCATTTTCATTAATGCTCGTGCGTTCACGTTTTTCACAGAGAAACTTGCCGATCTACCATTCGTTTCTCACGTATTCCGGTTTGATGCTCGTCGTAGCGGTTGTACTGACCATCTCTTCTTTTATAGAAGGATATATCTCACCGATTTTGATGAAATTAGTTACTCCATATTTGTAAGTGAGAGGTGTTTACATGGGCGGGAAGACACGCCAATTTACGGTTCGGAACGAGTCATTCGTCTGTCTGAATTGCGGTGCGTACGTGAAGCCGCTCGCCGCGGGAGGGTGTCGCAACCATTGTCCTGAATGTTTTTATTCCCTTCATTTAGATGTGAATCCCGGAGACCGGTTGTCCGATTGCAAAGGGATTTTGGAACCGATTGCTATTGAAAAACATTCGAAAAAAGGCTATATGGTCGTCCATCGTTGCAAGAGATGCGGTCATATTGTGAAAAACAAATTGGCGCTGGAAGATCCCGTCCAACCGGATAATTTTGAGAAGATGTTGGAGATCATGAGCCGGGTTTGACACTGCAAAATGGCATACAATATAATGGTGACAGTCACATTTGCAGCGGCAGAGGAGGGGTCTGCATGCACGAAAAGCTCGAACGGATCAAGAAACAATTGCATGCCGAATCGTTCAAGCTAACCCCTCAAAGAGAAGCGACTTTGCGAGTTCTCCTCGAAAATGAGGAAGCCCACTTATCGGCTGAGGAAATTTTTATGCTTGTGAAGCAAAAAGCGCCTGATATCGGATTGGCCACCGTTTACCGGACACTCGACTTGCTTTCTGAACTTAAAATTATCGAAAAGTTGAACTTTGGTGATGGTGTCGCGCGTTATGAGTTTCGTTCGGACGATCATCCGCATCATCACCATCACCTGATCTGTTTGAAGTGCAATCGACTGTTTGAGATCGAAGATTTGCTGGACAGTCTGGAGGCTAAGGTGGAACGGGAGCATAACTTCAAGATCGTCGATCATCGGGTGAGTTTTCTCGGATACTGTGCGGATTGCTTGCAAGAGGATTCGACTTTGGGCGACTAAGGGGGATTCCGTCGTATGATTGTGGGCATTCCAAAGGAGATCGAAAAGTTTGGAGTGATCCACTACGCTGTTGCCAATATACCGGACGCAGTACCACGTATAGCCACGATGGCCCTGACCAATGCAACGCTGAGTTACGTAACGGAAATTGCCAATAAAGGATATCGTGAAGCGATCACAAACAATCAGGCACTTGCAAGAGGAGTTAATGTCATTGAGGGGAAAGTGACTCATCAAGCGGTAGCGGCCGCTTTGGGTCAAATGTATACACCGCTGAAAAATATATAAAGTAGCAGTTCTCTTTTAAATGAAAAAGGTTGGGAAGCATATGCTCCCAACCTTTTTCATATGATTAGGGTAGGAAGGAGAGAGGCCGGATGATCATATCCGTTCGCAGATGGATCCGCTACTTGCGAATGACCGTCTATATCGTGCTGTTCAGTTTTGTCCTTTTTAAATTATTCGGCGTCTTTCAAGAGATGGTTCAACACACTGATCCTTACCGTGAACCCCGTCAAGACGCTGTAAAAGTGCACGCGTTAAACGATCAGCAGGGACCATGGTGGAAATCATGGTTGGAGCGTTTGGTGGAATTTTACATGACCGGCGAATAGGCCCTCGCACCGTAAGTAAACTACCATTACCCGTAAGTTCGAGCTACCGAAAACGGGCCCCGTAAAAGAGCGAAATACCTTCCTTCATATAGAGGGAAGGATTTGCGAACGTTTCGTCGAATCATTTATGCAGAACGCAAGAACGGTTCCGAGTATAAAGGAGTTTGATTCATGGACAAGCTGATCGACCGCTTTATCCAGTATCTCGCCGTGGAGCGAGGGCTTGCGAATAATACGCTTGAGTCTTACCGGCGTGACCTGACAAACTTTGCGAACCATGTAAGACAAAACAGTATTACAGATGTGAATCAACTGCGTCGCGCTACGATCATTTCATTTCTCGCTGATTTGCAAAGGAAAGGGAAAGCGAATTCCACCATTTCCCGCAACTTGGCAAGCATTCGTACCTTCTTCGGATTTCTCTTGCGGGACGGATTTATCGACGGTGATCCGACGGCAAATCTGGAATCTCCGAAAATAGAAAAACGCTTACCGAAAGTCCTTTCCGTGGAAGAGGTGGAAGCGCTTTTACAGAGCCCTGATATCTCGAAGGTTTCCGGTCTGCGCGACAAAGCGATGCTTGAATTGCTTTATGCGACGGGAATTCGCGTCACGGAGCTTGTTTCCTTAAATGTTGAAGACGTGAATTTAAATATGGGATTTCTTAAATGTACAGGAAAAGGGAACAAAGAACGGATCATTCCCTTAGGTTCTGTCGCTGAAAGATACGTTCATCAATATCTGGCTCGATCACGCACGAAACTTGTGCGCGATATCCATGAACCTGCACTATTTTTGAATCATCACGGACGTCGTCTCTCTCGCCAGGGATTTTGGAAGATTATCAAGAAATATGCGAAACTGGCGGCGATCGATAAGGAGATTACGCCTCACACGTTACGTCATTCTTTTGCTACGCATCTGCTCGAAAATGGAGCGGATCTTCGCTCCGTACAAGAAATGCTGGGACATGCCGATATATCGACGACGCAAATTTATACGCATATCACGAAAACAAGGCTTAAAGAAGTGTATGAACAAACCCATCCACGCGCTTAGAAATGTTTCAAGTAAGTCGTGTGATTCTTTTATATAGAGACTGTTCAAAAAGGATTCATTTGTGTGTAGCTTGGATGATCATATGATATACAGATGCAGCCTTTTTGAACATCTTTCTTCAAAAAGAGGTTGTCAGACATCTGTCCTTTAGAGTATGTTTAGGGTAAGCTTTTTTTAGGAAAAATAGACCGATGCAGACAGAGGACGAAAACGGAAGGTGATGACTGATGTATAGGTTCAACCGGATCATATTCATTGTTCTTGACAGTTGTGGGATCGGTGAAATGTATGATGCTGCCGAGTACGGGGATACCGGAGCGAATACGCTCGCAAACATAGCAAAAGCGGTTGGCGGGCTTCGTGTGCCCAACTTGGCGCGCTTGGGACTTGGACGCATCCATGAAATTGAAGGTGTTTCGGCAGATGTTGCGATGGGCTGTTACGGGAAAATGGCGGAACAATCTGCCGGAAAAGATACTACGAACGGGCACTGGGAAATGGTGGGCGTCCGTTTGGAAAAACCGTTGCCTACGTATCCGGACGGATTTCCACGCGTGATTATGGATGAATTTGAACGGCGAATCGGACGTAAGACCCTCGGAAATAAACCGGCGTCAGGTACTGAGATCATCAAGGAGCTTGGTGATGAACATGTACGAACGGGCTATCCAATCGTTTACACGTCGGGCGATTCTGTCTTCCAGATCGCTGCGCACGAGGAAGTCATTCCTCTCGAAGAGCTCTATCACATGTGTGAAGTTGCCCGAGCACTCCTCGTTGGAGAACATGGAGTAGGTCGGGTAATTGCTCGCCCATTCGTCGGTAAGAAAGGGAATTATGCGCGTACGGCAAACCGGCGCGATTATTCATTAAATTTCGGCCGCACAGTACTGAATGAGTTGCAAGAAGCGGGGTTGGATGTTATCGGGATCGGTAAAATCGAAGATATTTACGGAGGATCTGGCATCACGGGCGGCACGCATACGAATGGAAATATGGACGGTGTTGATAAAACACTCGATTATATGAATCGAGTAGAACGAGGATTAATATTTACAAATCTCGTGGATTTTGACATGTTGTACGGACATCGCAATGATCCCAAGGGGTTTGCGAAAGCGATCGAAGATTTTGACGCACGTTTGCCGGAGATAGAAGCCATGCTGCGGAAGGATGATCTTCTGATCTTGACTGCCGATCATGGGTGCGATCCGACGACGGAAAGTACAGATCATACGCGTGAGTTTGTTCCGCTTCTCGTTTACGGCAAACAAACGAAACAGGGGGTTGACCTTGGAACGCGTGAGACGTTCGCCGATATTGGGGCCACCATTGCAGAAAACTTCGGTGTCCCGAATCCTGGAATAGGGACGAGTTTTTATAAAGAAATCATCAAGGAATGAGAGGGATCCATATGTCAATCGAGCTGGCCAAACAAATGGAAGAGGCACGTTCCTACATTGCATCCAAAATTCAAATCGCTCCGAAAGTAGGCCTTATACTGGGATCAGGACTCGGTGTATTGGCGGACGAAGTAGAGGATGCTGTAGAAATTCCGTACAGCGAAATTCCGCATTTTCCTGTTTCTACGGTCGAAGGGCACGCGAGTACATTCGTTTTCGGAAAGCTTTCGGGAACACCGGTTGCTGTCATGAAAGGTCGCTTTCACTACTATGAAGGGTATACGCTTTCACAGGTGACATTCCCAGTTCGTGTGATGAAGGCGCTCGGTATCGAGACGATCGTAGTTACCAACGCGGCGGGAGGCATTGTCCCGGAATGGGAAGCAGGCGATTTAATGGTGATCAGAGACCATTTGAATCTGATGTTCCGTAATCCATTGATCGGTCCGAACGACGATCGCTTGGGTCCTCGTTTTCCCGACATGTCAAACGCATACGCACCTGAATTGCGCACACTCGCGCATGAAGTGGCGCGAGAACAAGGGCTCGAATTGCGCGAGGGCGTTTACGTGGGATTGACCGGCCCCTCCTATGAGACGCCGGCAGAGATCCGTATGCTCCGTTTACTGGGCGGGGATGCGGTCGGGATGTCAACTGTTCCTGAAGTGATCGTGGCGAACCATATGGGAATTCGCGTATTGGGGATTTCTTGCATCGCCAATAAGGCGGCCGGAATTTTGGATACGCCTCTCAGCCATGATGAAGTGATCGAAATTACAAAGCGGATTCGCAGCCAATTCGTCGCTTTGGTACGTGAAATCGTATCCAGGTTGAAGTAAGGAGGTATCATTTTGAATTACGTCGCTAAGATTGAAGAAGCCGTTTCATACATACAAAAGCAGACCGATCTGGTGCCTGAAGTAGGGCTGATCCTTGGCTCGGGTCTCGGTGTATTGGCTGACGAGATCGAAAATCCCGTGATCATCGATTATAAGGATATTCCTCATTTCCCCGTATCAACGGTCGAAGGTCATGCGGGAAAACTTGTAATTGGCACGCTTTGCGGCAAGGTCGTCATCGCCATGCAAGGTCGCTTTCATTTTTATGAAGGCTATTCGCAAAAAGAGATCACGATGCCCGTATATGTCATGCGCTTTTTGGGATGTAAAACGCTCGTGGTAACAAACGCATGCGGAGGGATGAACCGTGCGTTCGCACCGGGCGACTTGATGTTGATCACCGATCACATTAATTTTACAGGGGACAATCCGCTTATCGGTGTAAACGATCCGAAACTGGGTCCTCGTTTTCCCGATATGTCGCAAGCGTACGATCGGGAATTGGTCCGTTTGGCAGAAACGGTTGCATTGAAACAGGGAGTGAACGTGCAAAAAGGGGTTTACATTGGCATTTCTGGTCCCACGTATTGTACGCCGAGCGAGTTAATCATGCTGCGCAATTTGGGGGCCGATGCGCTTGGCATGTCGACCGTACCTGAAGTGATCGTCGCGAACCATGCGGGCCTACGGGTGTTAGGCATCGCTTGTATCACCGATATGGCGATCGGCGAGGAGCTGGAGCCCTTGACGCATGATCGCGTGGTGGAAGTGGCGGAACGAACGCGTCCGAAATTTATCAATCTGGTCAAAGGTATCATTGCCGAGGTGTAATTCGTATGCGTATGTATGACATCATTCGCAAGAAGCGTGACGGAGAGGAATTAACGAAAGAGGAAATCGAGTTTGCCATTCAAGGGTACGTGAATGGTTCCATTCCCGATTATCAAATGTCTGCATGGGCGATGGCCGTTTTCTTACGAGGGATGACCGACCGTGAAACGGCCGATCTCACCATGGCGATCGTACATACGGGTGAGATCCTGGATTTATCTGCGATCGCAGGAACGAAAGTGGATAAGCATTCGACAGGAGGTGTAGGGGATAAAACCAGTCTGGTTTTGGCTCCTCTCGTGGCAGCTGCGGGTGTACCGGTCGCAAAAATGTCTGGGCGCGGATTAGGGCATACGGGAGGAACGATCGATAAACTGGAGTCAATTCCGGGGTTTTCTGTTGAACTCAGTCAAACGGACTTCATCGAACAAGTGAACCGAATCAAAATGGCTCTCATCGGTCAGACAGGCAATCTCGCTCCCGCTGACAAAAAGCTATATGCATTACGGGACGTGACGGCCACCGTCGATACGATTCCTCTGATCGCCAGCTCGATCATGAGCAAGAAAATCGCCGCAGGGGCGGACGCGATCGTGCTCGATGTGAAAACGGGAGCAGGAGCGTTCATGAAGACGCTTGAAGGGTCGTTCGCATTGGCACGCGCCATGGTGAAAATCGGAGCGGCAGTCGGAAGAAAAACGGTTGCGATCGTTTCCGATATGGATCAGCCGCTCGGATTCGCCGTCGGTAACTCCCTTGAAGTAAAAGAAGCTATCGATACGTTGCGTGGGGAAGGTCCGGAAGATCTCACGGAACTCTGTCTAGTCCTCGGGTCGCACATGTTGATGTTGGCAGGCGCCGCATCCGACTCGCAAAGGGCGAGAGAACAGTTGCAAGAATTAATCCACTCCGGAAAAGGGCTGGAGACGTTCAAACGTTTCGTGGAAGCGCAAGGCGGGGATTCGCGCATCATCGATGATACGCGATTGTTGCCTCAAGCAAAGAAACAGATTCCCGTGTATGCACAAGAGGATGGCTATGTAGCGAAGATCCATGCGGAAGAAGTCGGCACATGTGCCATGCTTTTAGGGGCCGGACGGGAAACCAAAGAGTCCACAATCGACCTCGCGGTGGGAATCGTGTTGACGAAAAAAGTCGGGGATCCGGTAAGAAAAGGTGACACTTTATGCGTGTTGCATGTGAATGACGAAACCCGCCTCGACGAGGTGAAAAAGAGAATGTCTCAGTCCATCCAAATCACCAGTGAAAGACTGCAGAAACAACCCTTTATTTACGGTGTAGTCACAGACGAGAGAGAAGAACGTTACGTGTAAGAACAGGTTTAAAAAAGGACAAACGGGATCGAGCAGTTTGTAATGGAAGCTTCGATTTATTGTCATATCTTCCTATTCCTAGGGCACACTATGAGTGTTTCAACACGAAGGAGGGAAGGAAAAGACAATGAGGAGCGCTGTACATAATAGAATGCTCAAATCCGTTGTCCTTATTTTTATGTTGCTCCTGTCTTCCGTAATATCGATTCCGAGTACGTGGGCTGCCGAACACAGACCTAAGGGAAAAGCCGAGCAGAAAGCGGGAGTGGATTTAGCCAAAAGTGCGGTCTCCGCAGTCGTTATGGATGCGGCGACCGGACAGGTACTCTTTGAAAAAAACATGCACGAAAAGTTGCCTCCCGCCTCCATAACCAAAATCATGTCCATGCTTTTGATCATGGAAGCACTTGAAAGCGGTAGGATCAAATTAACTGACAGGGTGCGTGCGAGTGAACATGCCGCCAGCATGGGTGGATCGCAGATCTTTCTCGAGCCGGGTGAACAAATGACGGTGGATGAGATGATGAAAGGCATCGCCGTCGCCTCAGCCAATGATGCGACTGTCGCAATGGCTGAACATATCGCCGGGTCGGAAGAGGAATTTGTAAAAATGATGAACGAAAGAGCGGAACAATTGGGCTTAAAGAACACCCATTTTAAGAATTCGAACGGACTTCCTGTCGCTGGTCATTACACCTCCGCTTACGATATTGCGCTCATGTCGCGTGAATTGTTAAAACATGAACAGATATTGAAGTGGACGTCGATCTACAGCGATTATCTGCGCAAAGACAGCGAAAAACCTTTTTGGTTGGTGAACACCAACAAGTTGATCCGTTACTATCCGGGAATGGACGGATTGAAAACAGGTTTTACGGGCGAGGCGAAATACTGTCTGTCGGCAACGGCGAAACGAGGCGATTTTCGCGTGATCACAGTGGTCATGGGAGAACCGACTTCCCCTCAGCGAAACGCGGAAATCTCGCAAATGATGGATTGGGCATTCTCCCAGTTTACCAGCAAAACGTTCTACAAAGCCGGTCAAGTCGTTGAAAAGGTGAAGCTGGACAAAGGCAACGAACCGAGTGTACAGTTAGTCGCGGCCGATACACTGGGAGTTGTGATGAAAAAAGGCGAGAAATCGGACGCCTACACGAAACAGATTACGTTCAAAGAATGTAAGGCTCCCGTGAAAAAGGGGCAAGTATTAGGGGCGGTCGTCATATACAAAGACGGAAAAGAAGTGGGACGCACGAGTATCGTGGCAGCTAATGACATCGGCAAAGCGGGCTTTTGGAAGATGTTTAAACGAACGGTGGATAGTTGGTTGACATTCGGTCAAGCATCGTGATACATCCTGAAAGAGGGCGTTCGCCCTCTTTTTTTGTCGTTTTTCCACGAAAATCCTGTAGTTTTGTCGAGATGCAGGAAAAGCTTTCTTCTCAATCGAATACCCCAAGTACGAGTAAGCAAGGGATAGGAGAGTGAGACCGTTGAGTCTACAAGTGCAAACGAAAAAAATTGGATCCACGCTGGTCGTTCGTTTACAAGGGGAATTGGATCACCACACCGCCGAAATTGTACGCGAGCGGGTGGAAGGGGAATTAAATAAAGATTTGACTCCCCACCTCATCATGAACTTGGAGGGTCTTTCCTTTATGGACAGTTCCGGGCTCGGGGTAATCTTGGGACGGTATAAACGTGTTTCACAAATGGGAGGGAGAATGGCCCTTTGCTCTGTCAATGACACGTTGTTGCGATTATTTGAATTATCGGGTATTCAAAAGATTTTACGAATCTATGACAGTGAAACTCATGCCTTGGCAGAAATAGGGGAGGTGAAATTATGAGCACTCACAATGAAATGCATCTTTGTTTCAGTAGTAAGTCGGAAAATGAATCGTTCGCGCGTGTGGCCGTTGCGGCCTTTGTCTCGCAATTGGATCCGACGATGGAAGAGTTGACGGAAATCAAGACTGTCGTTTCTGAAGCGGTGACGAATGCGATCATTCACGGGTATGAAAATCAGGAAGGAATGGTGAACATCCACTGTATCATCAAGGATACGATGGTCGAACTGATTATTGAAGATGAAGGCGTAGGAATCGACGATGTGGAATTGGCGCGTCAACCGCTGTTTACCTCCAAACCTGAACTTGAACGTTCGGGTATGGGATTCACGATTATGGAAAACTTTATGGACCAGGTGGAAATCACTTCAGCGCCGGGAAAAGGCACCAAAGTGCGTTTGGTCAAGTATATCAAGAGTGCAGAAGTCACCGCGCACTGAAGGAGCGGGTCATATGGAAAGGAATGTGACACCGACTCATCAAAAATATTCGGACGAACAAGTGAAAGAATTGATCGCCCGCAGCCAAGCAGGTGATGTTGAAGCGCGAGAACGCCTGGTACTTAGCAATCAACGGCTCGTATGGTCTGTCGTGCAACGTTTTCTCAATCGTGGATATGAAGCGGATGATCTCTTTCAAATCGGTTGTATCGGACTCATGAAGGCGATCGACAAGTTCGACCTGAATTACGATGTGCGTTTTTCCACTTATGCCGTGCCGATGATCATCGGGGAAATACAACGGTTCTTGCGCGATGATTCCACGGTAAAAATTTCCCGCTCTCTGAAGGAACAAGCGCGCCAAATCAGGCGAACGCGCGACGAATTATCGAAGAAGTTGGGCAGGCAGCCACATGTGAATGAAGTGGCGGAAGCGCTTGGCATTGAACCCGCTGAGGTCGTTTTCGCTCAGGAAGCCATGCGGCAACCTTCCTCGATCCATGAGACTGTATTCGAGAATGATGGAGATCCCATCTATCTGATGGATCAAATCGCCGATGAAAACCAAGAGAAATGGTTCGACCGCATGTCTTTGCATGACGCATTATCGCGTCTTCCCGAACGGGAACGATTGATTGTTTTTCTGCGCTTTTTCAAAGACAAGACGCAAGCGGAAGTTGCTGAGGTTCTCGGGATCTCCCAGGTGCAAGTGTCCCGCTTAGAGAAAAAAATATTGCAGAATATCCGGGATCAATTAGATTGAACCGTTTCAAAAACGAGCATGCTAGGAATATATACCAAAAGGGAGTGTTCCGGCATGCGGAGAAAATCGAAAATCAAGCGGATTCTCTATGCATGTATGATCGCCGTTCTCCTCACGTCTAGCGGATTCGGTTTGTACTTTTGGCAATCTTACCAAAAAACGAAATATCATGTCGTTTCCAATGCGACAGAGCTGTAACAAAGGCTTTCATGATGAAAGCCTTTGTTGTTCTTTGAATTCCAATACTTCCCTGGATAGGAGGGCGTAAGAAGAGAGACTTATATATACAGAAAAGGACGTTACGAAGGGGGATGGCTATGATCAAAACAGGAGCGAAAGAAGCGTATGAGTATCAACGGTTAACAAAGAAACATACGCCGCGGAAACCGTTTTTGAAGAATTCTGTTCGCGCTTTTTTGGCAGGTGGAACCATTTGTTTATTAGGACAAGTGATTCAATCTTTTTTTATGCGTTTTGGATTTAATGAACGCACAGCCGCCAATCCGACAGTGGCCACATTGATTTTTATCAGTGTTCTATTAACAGGGTTTGGCGTATATGATCGTTTCGCACAATGGGCGGGAGCAGGTTCCGCCGTTCCTGTTACAGGTTTTGCAAACGCGATGGCGTCTGCCGCGCTCGAATACAAATCGGAAGGGTATGTTCTCGGCGTGGGAGGGAACATGTTCAAAGTGTCTGGGCCTGTCATCGTATTCGGAGTGACCGCTGCATTTGTGGTTGCGCTCGTACGTAAACTTTTTGAAATGATTTAGGGGGAGGAAGAGCGAAATGCCACTAGTGGGGAAGCAAACGTGGAGGTTTCCGTCCACTCCGAGGATTTTGTCTGCAGCATCCGTTGTGGGCAACAAGGAAGGGCAAGGGCCACTAGGCAACGATTTCGATATCGTACATAAGGATCCGTATGTCGGCACCGACAGTTGGGAAAAGGCGGAACGGAAGCTCACGGAAGAAGCGTGTGAAGAAGCCATGCGCAAGGCGGGGCTCAAAAGCCAAGATATTGACTTGGTCATTGCGGGTGATCTGTTAAATCAGCTCATTACCTCCAGTTTCGCGGCACGAACGCTCGCCATGCCGTTTCTCGGGATCTTTGGCGCATGTTCGACATCCATGCAAGGACTGGCATTGGCCGCGCTTCTGGTGGATAGCGGATTTGCCCACAAAGTCATCGCCGCGACATCGAGCCATAACTCAACGGCAGAACGGCAATTCCGCTTTCCGACCGAGTATGGTGGACAAAAGCCTCCGACGGCCCATTGTACAGTGACGGGAAGCGGCGCTGCTTTGATAGGGAAAAACGGATCGGCGTTAAAAATCACACATGCAACTATCGGTAAGGTAATAGATCTTGGCGTGAAAAACCCGTGGGAAATGGGAGCAGCCATGGCTCCCGCGGCTGTTGATACGATTACGGCTCATTTTCGAGATACGGGGCGTACGCTTGATGATTACGATCTAATTCTCACAGGCGATTTGGGCCGGGTGGGACATTCGATCGCCAAACAATTATTAGAGCAACAAGGACACCAAGCAGGTGATAAATTCCATGATTGCGGGGTTCTCATCTATTATCCCGATCAAGAAGAAGTGTTCTCCGGTGGCAGCGGATGTGCTTGTTGCGCTGTAGTTACATACGGTCATATCTTGAAGCGAATGGAACGAGGAGAATTAAAACGCGTGTTGGTGACGGCTACGGGAGCACTTCTTTCTCCCACTTCTACGCAGCAAGGGGAAAGCATCCCTTGCATCGCACATACTGTTGCCATTGAAATGGAGGATGATATGCGATGATTTTCTTGTGGGCGTTTGTTGTCGGGGGATTGATTTGTTTGATCGGGCAGCTCTTAATGGATCTGACGAAATTGACACCCGCACATGTGATGACCATTCTGGTCGTTTCCGGGGCCGTTCTCGATGGGCTCGGACTGTATGAACCGCTGATTAAGTTTGCTGGAGCGGGTGCGTCTGTACCGATCACGAGCTTCGGGAATTCGCTCGTTCACGGTGCCATGACGGAAGCGAAAACGCATGGTTTCGTCGGGATTATCACCGGCATATTTGAAGTTACGAGTGCGGGGATCTCGGCGGCGATCATCTTTTCATTTTTGGCATCGCTGGTATTTCGCGCGCGCGGGTAAGCACCTTTGTGTTCAGGAGAAAAAGTGGGCAAATCTTCCTACAAGGGAGTGGCTGCTTTGAAGAAGCCAAAACAGGACGGAAAGAGGAAGGTTATCATCATTACTGATGGAGATGAAGTCGCACGCATGGCGGTAGAAGCGGCCGCAAGACAGGTGGGTGGACGAGTGATCTCCCGCTCGGCAGGAAATCCAACGCCGCTCAATGGCCAACAATTGGTAAAACTGATTCAGGAGGCCAAGCATGACCCGGTTCTCGTCATGTTTGACGACAATGGCGACGGAGAAGAGTCATATGGAGAGCGCGCGTTGCGTGAAATTGCCACACATCCTTTAATCGAGGTCTTGGGAGCCGTAGCGGTAGCTTCCAAGACTCCCTATGTTGAGGGAACACCCGTCGACTTTTCGATCGATAACCAGGGGCATATTCTCTATGATGAAGTGGATAAAGATGGACGTCCATCACATACCGGGCAGTTGCTTATTCATGGGGATACGGTGGATGTTTTAAAGGAATTGGATATTCCCATTATCATTGGAATGGGGGATCCGGGGAAAATGGAAGGGCATGACCATGTAGAGAATCGTGCGCCGGTCACTACTGCAGCTGTCCAGGAGATTCTGAAGCGAAGTGGATTCGTATCGGAGATGGAATCGCAAGAAAAATCTTACTAACTTTGAAACGATAAGATAGACCTGTCAGATGCTACAGATCAAGCACTGATTGGTAAAAAAATTTCTGGTGCAAAAAAACCTTTGTTGTCATGAGAATTGGGTGCATGCTATAATATGAAGAAAATTAAAATTTTCTTGGGATGACCAAGGACGAGGCTGTATAACGTTGCGAACATATACAGCAACCGTCGTTTTTCGTCGGTTGCTGTTTTCTTTAGTTCAGACAGAACCGTTTTTTCAGGGAGAGGAGAACCTATGCACCTACACGGAACGAGTCGTATCAACCAAAAGGGTCATCTGGAAATCGGCGGATGTGATACCGTAGACTTGGCACGCCAGTTTGGAACGCCGCTTTACATTTATGATGAAGCGTTGATCCGCCACACGATCCGCGAGTTTCGCGATGCGTTTGAAAAATGCGGCTTGCCCTATCAGATCGCTTACGCTTCGAAAGCGTTTTGCACAATGGCCATGTGTCAATTGGCGGCTGAAGAAGGATGTTCTTTGGATGTAGTCTCGAGCGGTGAATTGTATACGGCCCTGAAAGCGGATTTCCCGGCGGAGCGAATTCATTTTCACGGGAACAATAAAACCCCCGACGAAATCGGGTTTGCATTAGAAGCAGGGATCGGTGCGTTTGTCGTTGACAACTTTCATGAGCTGTCATTATTGAGTGCCCTCGCAAAGGAAAAAGGAGAGAGGGCGAATGTGCTATTGCGTATAACACCGGGTGTCGAAGCGCATACCCATGAATATATTTCCACAGGACAACAAGATTCTAAGTTCGGTTTTGATATCGATAGCGGTATGGCGAAGGAAGCGATTCGCCAAGCGTTATCGTTAGAAGGCATCCATCTGGAAGGACTCCATTCACATATCGGGTCACAGATTTTTGAAACGGAAGGTTTTGTGATCGCGATTCAACGGGTAGCCGATCTATATGAATGGGCGGTGCGTGAATCGGGGGCGAAGCTGAGAGTTCTGAACGTAGGTGGAGGTTTCGGGATCCGTTACACGGAGGCAGATACACCGCTAAGACCGGCGGCGTACGTCGAAGCGATCTGCGACGCGGTGAAGAGTGAATTCACACTGCGTTCCTTGCCTTTCCCAGAGATCGTCATCGAACCGGGGCGTTCGATCGTAGGAGCTGCCGGTACGACTTTGTACACGATCGGCTCGATCAAGGAAATACCGGGAATCCGCAAATATGTATCTGTGGATGGCGGAATGACAGACAATCCGCGACCTGCTCTCTATCAGGCTGTGCACGAAGCTTGTATCGCCAATAGGGCGCAAGAAGATCCAACCGAAGTGGTTTCAATCGCAGGAAAATGTTGCGAATCTGGAGACATGCTGATTTGGGATCTGCCGTTGCCTTCTGTTCGGCCGAACGATTTATTGGCTGTGTCTTGCACAGGTGCGTACAACTATTCAATGGCGAATAATTATAACCGCATTCCGCGTCCTGCAGTGGTGTTTGTGTGTGACGGAGAAGCGGATCTCGTTGTCGAAAGGGAGACGTTTGAAGATCTCGTCAAAAATGATCGGATTCCCGAGCGCTTGCAAGCGTCCGTAAAAGTATTAAAAGGTCGGGTTTAATCTCACTCACGTGATGAATAATGTATACCTCGCCGTTAAAGGCGAGGTTTTTATATGGGTAGGAACTCACTATGATCCGCTATTGGCTTCGTTGGAAGTGCTTCGGAAGCTTTTTTGATAGTAATTCTGATTTTGAATGCGTTTAGATCGAAATGTCCTCAGTCGCAAGCGGTACCATATCCATCCGAACAAAAACAAGGGGAATGCTGGCAGAACGTAGAGCCAAGCGGAATGTAACTTTGGAACATCTTTGGCTGCAACAAGGGGCGCGGAAGCGATAACTTTTCCCGCTTGTTCGAACTCGATTGTGCCGAGAACGGTTCCATGCGAAAAAGGAGGAACCGGTTTCTGTATATGGAGCACCCGTTCTACGGGAGCGCTCTCATCTTTGCGAAATGTATACGTGACATCATTACCGATAAGCACATCGGTATCAACGTCGTCTTTATAGGTGATACGGGTGACCGATTCCCCTTTTTTGGCGATCGTCCGCGTCGTGAAATTGTTAAAACCATAATCCAGCAGTTTCGATGCATCGTCGCGGATCGATTGCTGGGTCAATCCGTACATCAGACACACAAGAAACTCCTGGTCGCCGCGTTTTGCGGAAGCAACGATCGTTTGGTGGGCTTGATCGGTGAAACCCGTTTTAATACCGTTTGCTCCATCGTACGTCCACAAGATTTTATTCAAATTGACAAGTTCCGATTGCCATTGCTTTCCTTTCCATGGATAATATTTCGTGGAGACGATTTGCCGGAATGTTTCGTTTTGCATTGCGTAACGTGCGATCAACGCCATATCTTGCGCAGTCGTATAATGATCGGGATCATGCAGGCCATTGGGCGTGACAAAATGGCTGTGAGTCGCTCCGATGTCTCTCGCCTTCTCGTTCATCATGTTGGCAAAGTTTTCTTCAGTTCCCGCTACGTGTTCTGCAATCGCCACAGCTGCGTCGTTCCCCGAATTGAGCAGAAGGCCGTATAACATCTCCTTCATTGGTTCCTCTTCGCCTTCTACCAAATACACTCGATTTCCTTCCTGCTCGGTCGCGAGTTGAGACGTACGGACAGGCTCGTCCAGCTTCGAATTTTCCAACGCGAGAATCGCGGTGAGAATCTTTGTGATCGATGCAGGATAGTGATGTTTTTCCGGATTTTTCGACCAGAGAACCTGACCCGTCTTCATATCCATGAGCACGCCGGAATCAGCTTGTATCTCCGGTTCTTCGGTGCTGGCATGAGCAACGTGGGGCCAAACGTTTACGAGCAATAGTTGCACAGACAAGATCAGAACGAAGATATATCGTATCCACACGGGTATTCACTCCAAGAAGCATAGTTAAAAGGTGAACATATTTCTTGTAGTATAACTTTTGTATAGGTTCAATTCAACTTTCAAAGTCAATAAGGGAAAGAATGTTACAATTTTCACTTTACATGTGATGGAATGAAGACTATACTGAGATTGGAAAAGTAAATAGATTCCTTCAGGGCAGGGTGAGACAATAGTCAATTCCCGACCGGTGGTGACGCCCCGGGTTAAGGGCGGAGTCCACGAGCCAGTGATGGCACGAACTGGTGAGATTCCAGTACCGACGGTATAGTCCGGATGGGAGAAGGAAATGTGAGCAGAACGTGTTCAAGAAGAGAACAGACTGAGGTTGTTCGGGAGCAAAAAGTCAATCGTCGACTGATAGATGCATTTTTTGCCAACCGTGAATCTCTATGAGGCAAGGTTACAGTCATGTTCCCTTTTTCGAACAACCAAATGGATAGGACAGAGATGTCTGTCGCGTATGTTATCGGCAGTCTGTCCTTTAAGGACTCACTATCTGAAAAGAGAACGCTTGTATGCCAATACATGTTCTCCTTGTTATAGATGTATACTGCCCTGAAGCGTTTGTGGCTTCAGGGTTTTTTATTGAGATACAGCCTTGAGGTGGTGATCGATTGACTGACCGGGAGTATATGGAACTGGCGCTGACGATCGCCCGCTCGACCCGAGGAAGAACATGGCCCAATCCTATGGTGGGAGCGGTCGTGGTGAACGACGGAAACATCGTGGGAATGGGTGCCCATCTACGAGCAGGAACCCCGCATGCGGAAGTCCATGCTTTGGAGATGGCAGGAGAAGCGGCGCGCGGGGGAACACTCTATGTGACGCTTGAGCCATGCAGCCATTACGGGAGGACTCCTCCTTGTGCAGACAGGGTCATCGAATCCGGAGTCAAGAGGGTCGTTATCGCCATGCTTGATCCCAATCCGCGAGTTTCCGGACGGGGTGTGGAAAGACTACGCAATGCCGGCATCGAAATTGAGGTGGGGCTGTGTGAAGAAGAATCACGCCAAATGAACGAAGTATTCGTTCACTATATCACCACGCGCCGGCCGTTCGTCATCATGAAAACGGCCATGACGTTAGATGGAAAAATCGCGACCGCCAGCGGGGACAGCCGCTGGGTAACAGGAGATTTGGCGCGACTGGAGGTACATCGATTGCGTGATCGTGTCGATGCGATACTCGTTGGCATAGGAACTGTCCTGGAGGATGACCCTGAGCTGACCACCCGATTACCTGAAGGAGGAAAGAATCCCTTGCGCGTGATCGTCGATACAAGTCTACGCATTCCGGACGAGGCACGCGTTCTCGATACGAAGACAGCACGTACGGTGATCGCTTGCGGTGAAGATGCCGACGATTCCCGCGAGCGAATGCTGCGAGAAAAAGGCGTGGAAATCATTCGTATGCCTGTAGTGGACGGTAAGGTGAATCTGAAGGCGCTTATGGAAGAGCTTGGGCGGCGTGAGATCGCCAGCATTCTTGTTGAAGGGGGAGCGGAGATCAACGGATCTCTCCTTTCCGCAGGGTTGATCGATCAAGTGATGACTTTCATAGCGCCGAAATTAATCGGGGGAACCGGTCCTACGCCCATTGGAGGAAAAGGATTTTCACGCATGCAGGATGCCTTGGAGTTGGAGCGCGTACGAGTGGAACGCTTTGGGGAAGATGTGGCTGTGATCGGCTATCCGAGGAAGGGATGAAGTTCGTCATGTTTACGGGAATTGTAGAAGAAATCGGTGAAGTGGCTTCGATTCGTGCGACGGGGCGGGCGCTTTCCCTTACCATTCGTGCGAATAAGGTTCTGGAAGATGTACGGTTAGGCGATTCGATCGCGGTCAACGGCATATGTCTGACAGTCGTCTCTTTCGATCGATCTCATTTTGTCGTCGATGTTGTCCCTGAAACGATGAGGCGTACGACATTGCACGAACTTGCCCCTGGCCATTTGGTGAATCTGGAACGGGCGATGGCGATGGGGGGACGTTTCGGAGGGCATATCGTTTCGGGTCACATTGATGGTGTTGGCAGAATCGTTTCGATCGCGCGGGAAGATACGGCGAGAGTCTTACGCATTGCAGCTCCTTCTTTTGTCATGCGATATGTGGTACCAAAAGGATCAATCACTGTCGACGGTGTTTCCCTCACGGTGATGGATGTGGACTCTGAAAGTTTCCGGGTGTCGATCATTCCTCATACCGGACAGGTAACCATATTGAAGGACAAGCGGGAAGGTTCGCGCGTGAATTTGGAGTGTGACATCATCGGAAAATACGTGGAAAAGCTGTTGACGGGGTACGTTCCCGATGGGGTACGAAAGCCAACCGGAGAGAATGTTCTCACGACAGAGTTCCTGCGCGAGCACGGTTTTGCGTAAAAGGGGGAGAAGAGGATGTTCCATACGATTGAAGAAGCGATCGCAGATTTGAAAGCAGGAAAAGTGGTCATCGTGTGCGACGATGAAGACCGCGAAAACGAAGGGGATTTCATCGCACTTGCAGAAAAAGCGACACCCGACGTGATCAATTTCATGATTACGCATGGGCGCGGTCTGGTCTGTGTGCCCATCACCGAAGAACGGGCCGATCGGTTGGATCTGAGACCCATGGTTTCGCAAAATACGGATCATCATGGAACAGCGTTTACTGTTTCCGTCGATGCGAAGGAAGGGACGACAACCGGTATCTCCGCATACGAACGTGCCATCACCGTCAAGGCGTTGATCGATGAGCGCAGTACGGCGGATGATTTCAGGCGTCCCGGACATATCTTTCCGTTGATCGCGCGCAAAGGGGGCGTGCTTCGCAGGGCAGGTCATACGGAAGCTGCTGTCGACCTGGCACGATTGTGCGGCGCATATCCTGCCGGTGTCATCTGTGAAATACTCAATCCCGACGGGACGATGGCGCGCGTTCCTGATCTCATGAAAATTGCCACGGAGCATGATTTAAAGATCATCACGATCGCGGATCTCATCAAATACCGCAAAGAACGTGAAGTTCTGGTAAAACGTGCGGCCGAAGCGCATCTGCCTACCGAATTCGGTGAATTCCAAGCGGTCGTTTATACGAACACGATCGACGACAAGGAACATGTCGCCTTGGTGAAAGGAGATATCGTGCCGAATGAACCTGTGCTTGTCCGTGTCCACTCCGAGTGTTTGACTGGAGATGTGTTCGGCTCTTGCCGCTGTGACTGCGGACCGCAGCTTCAAGCGGCTTTAAGGCAGATCGAAAAAGAGGGGCGAGGAGTCCTCCTCTATATGCGGCAGGAGGGGCGGGGGATCGGACTGATCAACAAAATCAAGGCATATCGTTTGCAAGAAGAAGGATATGATACGGTTGAAGCGAATGAAAAATTGGGCTTTCCTGCCGATCTGAGGGATTACGGGATTGGAGCTCAGATTTTGCGTGATCTCGGGGTCGGCAAGATGAAATTGATGACCAATAACCCACGCAAAATCAGGGGTCTTGACGGACATGGACTCGAAGTCGTCGAACGCGTACCCATTCAGGTAGAATCGAACGAGAGTAATGTTAAATATTTGTTAACGAAAAAGTCCAAGTTGGGGCATTTATTGAATATGTAAGTTAGGGTTACGGAAAGGAGAAAAAATCATGGCACGCGTTTATGAAGGAAATTTAATTGGCACCGGTTTACGTATCGGCATCGTCGTAGGGCGTTTCAATGAATTCATTACTACCAAACTGTTGGAAGGTGCGCTCGATGCTTTGAAACGCCATGGTGTAGACGAAAACGATGTATCAGTTGCTTGGGTGCCCGGTGCGTTCGAAATCCCGCTCATCGCACAAAAAATGGCCGCTTCGAACAAATATGATTCGGTGATCACCTTGGGTGCGGTGATTCGCGGAGCCACTCCTCATTTTGATTATGTTTCTGCCGAAGTTTCCAAAGGTGTTGCGGCGATTTCATTGAAGACGGGCGTGCCTACCATTTTCGGCGTGCTTACGGTCGATACAATCGAGCAAGCGATTGAGCGGGCCGGAACGAAAGCGGGCAACAAAGGATGGGAAGCTGCCGTATCCGCTATAGAAATGGCTAATCTGTCACGTCAAATTGAGAGGTAAGGAATGAAAAAAACGAATCGTACTGCAGTTGTCATCGCCGTAATGCTGACCAATTTTCTTGCGGCAGTAGATGTGACGATCGTAGGCACAGCGATGTCTACGATCATCGGACAATTGGGTGGACTTCCATTGATGAGCTGGGTATTTTCAGCCTATCTTTTATCTTCCACTGTATCCACCCCCATCTACGGCAAATTGTCCGACTTGTATGGTCGCAAGGTCATTTATAACGTGGGTACGATCATATTTCTCATAGGCTCCGTCTTGGCGGGGCTTTCCGCTTCCATGGTGCAATTAATACTCTTTCGTACCATACAAGGGCTTGGTGCGGGAGCCATCCTATCGATCGCGATGACGATCATCGGCGATATTTTCACGTTGGAAGAACGTGGTCGCGTACAAGGCTGGTTTTCTGGCGTTTGGGGGATTTCTTCCATCATCGGACCGGCACTCGGTGGTTTTATCGTCGATTATTTTTCGTGGCCCTGGGTATTTTACATAAACGTTCCTTTCGGCATACTTGCCATCCTGCTATTGGGTTTTGCCTTACATGAAAACATAGAAAAGCGCCGCCATGCGATCGATTACCTTGGGGCCGTCATGCTCTCCGTTTCCATGACTGCCTTGCTGCTCGGGCTCCTGCAAGGACAAGAGCATAAATGGACGAGCGTCTATATCATCGCGTTGTTCGTGATTGCCGTCGTTGCTTTTGCCGTATTCTTGTTTATAGAGACCCGAGTGGAGGAACCGATCGTTCCGCTCGACCTTTTCCGACATTCGGTGATCTCGATTTCCACCGTCGTTTCTTTCATGATCGGAGCTGTTCTTATGGGGGTGACAAGCTATATTCCTATCTATGTGCAAGGGGTTCTCGGCGATTCAGCGACACAAGCCGGAAGCACATTGACACCGATGTCGATCGGATGGATGATCGGGTCGATTTTTGGCGGAAGGCGTTTAGTGAAATGGGGATTCCGTACTTTGGGGCTCTACGGCGTCTTCGCGATCGCATTGGGTGCTTGCCTGTTGACCGGTTTCTCACAGGCGACCGGACGTTATTACGCCATGTTGTCCCTCCTTGTGATGGGGATAGGTTTCGGTTTTTCCACCCTGTCACTCGTCGTTGCGGTGCAAAGTGTCGTGGAGTGGAACCGCCGCGGTATCTCGACCGCAACCAATCAATTTGTGCGTACGCTTGGTTCAAGCATTGGAGTCGCGGTGATGGGGGCACTGCTCAACTACCGTATAGTGGCCATGCTGCGAGGAAAACCATTGGCGGACAGCGATCCCTTGCAAGTAACGAACGTTTTGCTTGAACCCGCCAGACGGGCAGCGCTCCCGCCTGCGTTTCGCGATACATTGATTCATGCACTCAGCAGCGGCTTGTTTCTGGTTTTTGTAGCGATTGCAGTCTGTGCCGTCATCGCATGCATCACGATGTTATTTTTTCCGAGAAACGTACAGGAAGGACATGTTTTAAAAAAAGCAAATGACGAAATGTAAGAACAAGAGACCTGATAGCCGGGTCTCTTGTTCCGTGTTATAATAGGTTCACTAATACTAGATCTGTTTGCCGATCCGTGTCGTTAATAGAAAAGTCTCAGGTCAGGTGAACCCCGCCAAGGAACGAATTCTCAGGATACGTCGGAAGGGGAGACTTTTGTTGTTCCAACTGGATTTTAACGAGATCATCATTCGTGTGATCGCTTTTCTCATCGCGATCGCCGTTCACGAGGGTGCTCACGCGTATACTGCTCATTGGCTCGGAGATCCCACACCAGAGCGTGAAGGGCGCTTGACGCTCAACCCGCTCAAGCATGTGGATCCCATAGGATTTCTGATGATTTTGTTCGGACCGTTCGGTTGGGCTCGTCCTGTGACGACAAACCCGGCTATGTATAAAGGCAGTCGGCGAATCGGTATTCTTCTCGTGGCGGCTATGGGTCCTATCGCGAATTTTCTCTTGGCCGCGGTCGTTGCCCTTCTTTATAAGAGTCTTTCGGGAATGATGTTCACGAACGCGCATACCGCGGCGATTCTTTCATCGTTATTCACAACGATGATCATGATCAATGTAGCCCTGTTTGTCTTTAATCTTTTGCCACTTTATCCGCTGGATGGCGAGAAAATCCTACGTTCGCTTGTACCGCTGCGGCATCTTGGATTCTTTTACAAGATGGAAACCTATGGACCTTTCATCCTGCTGTTAATCGTCTTTATTCCGGTACTTGGGCGTACGATCCTTTGGCCTCCGATACTTGGATTGATGCGCCTTTTTCTCTTTTGACCATGGATATTCAAGTTAAATTGCAAGCATTTGAAGGTCCGCTCGATCTGCTCTTGCATTTGATTGAACGGGCGGAAGTGGATATCCACGATATTCCGATCGCGGAGATTACCGCACAATATCTGTCATACGTGGAAGCCATGCAAGAATTACAATTGGATGTAGCCTCTGAATTCCTTGTCATGGCTTCGACACTCCTGGCGATCAAGAGCAAGATGCTGCTTCCCCGTCCGGTCGAATTGACTCTGGAAACGGATGATCAATGGCAGGAAGAAGAGGAAGATCCACGTATAGCCTTGATGGAAAGGTTAATCGAATACAAGAAGTTCAAGCAGCTGGCGGAGGAATTAAAACAACGGGAAGAAGGACGAAGCCACGTATACACGCGACCTCCCGAAAATCTAACGGTTTATCTTCCCGATGATGATCCGAACCCGGTCGAAGGAATCTCTTTGTATGATCTTCTCGATGCGTTTACACAAGCGCTTGCAAGAGCGGATGAAGAGGAGCCGCAAGCTTCTGTACAACGTGACGAAGTTTCGGTCAAAGAACGTGTTCGCGAGATCGAAGAAGAACTACGGCAAAAAAACGGGCGTCTGTTGTTTTCTTCTCTATTGTCCCGTTATCGAAGGCGTTCCGAGATTATCGTCACGTTTCTCGCCGTTTTGGAATTGATGAAAGCAAGACGGATTCGATGCGTGCAGGATCGACTGTTTTCCGAAATCATCATTGAAATGTATGTCTAAAAGGCAAGACAAACAGTAGACAAGCCGTTCGAGGAGCAGAAGTCACGAGCAACGAAGCGTGAGCTGAAAACGGAGTGGGCAGTGGGAGACGCTGCTACGACGAAAGAAGGAGACTGGGCTTCTCGGACTTTTTGATGTAAGTGTTGAAGGTGGTTGTATGGATTATCAAAAGATCAAGGCGGTTATTGAAGGGCTTCTTTTTGTTTCCGGAAGTGAGGGTATTGAGGCGAAACAACTTGCTTCCATACTTGAGTTGGATGAAGCTGAAGTCCTTGATTTGTGTTACGATTTACAAGCCGATTTTGAACGGGAAGGACGAGGTATACAAATCGTCGAGGTTGCCGGTGCCTTTCAACTGACAACCCGCCCGGAACATGCGGTTTATTTCGAAAAATTGGCTTACCAACCACAACATGCCACATTATCGCAAGCCGCTCTGGAGACTTTGGCGATCATCGCGTATAAACAACCGATTACTCGCTTAGAGATCGAGGAAATCCGTGGGGTAAAATGTGAAAAAGCGCTGAACACCTTGCTTGCCAAGCGTTTGATAAAAGAGTCGGGACGCGCCGAAGGACCAGGGCGTCCCATTCTGTACGCAACAACCAAAGAGTTTCTTGAATACTTTGGTCTTCGCGATCTCTCCCAATTGCCGAATCCACCCGAGCTCTTCCCACCAGAAGACGTAGAAGAAGAAGTGCAACTTTTATTTAGTAAAACGAAAACCTAATTCAGTCTGATGACTGGATTAGGTTTTTTTGTATGGTACGCCACATTCTGGTTAGGATAAAAAAGTATGGGGCGGTGCAGCTTTTTGGGAGGCGTACGGTATGCATTGGTTTTACTGGATTCTTCTTCTCCAAGCGGGGATAATCGTTCTGTTTGCGTTTGTTCCGGTACAGGTACATGTACGCTACAGTCGGATTCGAGAAGATGATCATATCTATGTACGGATACGAGCACTTTTTATTACATACACGATAGAAATGCCGACAGCAAAATTGATCGCAAAAGTCCATTCTGGAGAGTTACTCAACTGGACGATCGCACGAGGTTTGCAGACAAGGGAGAAAAAACGAGGGAGTTTCACGCTCACTCTCGAAAAAATTGAGAAGATCAAAAAGCTTTGGTATTTCTCTCTGGAGAATATTTACGGTTATAAAACTTGGTTACGCAGGACATTAAGAATAGTTAAGGTAGAAGAGTTTCGCTGGCAGACAGAAATGGGCATAGGGGATGCGGCAGTCACAGGTACGCTTATTGGGCTCCTTTGGTCAGTAAAGGGAGCGGTCTTGTCACTCATTTCTAACTTTTTCACTCTGAACACCCAACCGCGTATCGATGTGCGTCCGCGTTTTCATGAAACGGTATTCATCACAAATGTGTCCTGTATATTTAAGTTTTGGGTTGGGCAGGCTATGTTCGCTGGTATTAGGATGGTATTTTATTGGCTTAGGGAGGGACACATATGGCGGAACATCCGATCGAAGGCTTGATGCAAACGGCCATGGAAAACCTGAAAGAAATGATAGACGTAAACACGATTATCGGGGATCCTGTTGAAACGCCCGATGGTTCCGTGATTCTTCCTATTTCAAAAGTGGGATTTGGATTTGCGGCGGGTGGCAGTGAATTCGATATGAATGCAGAAGGATTAGCAAATCACCAAGAAGGAGGAAATAAGGGCGGATGGCCATTCGGAGGCGGAGCCGGCGGGGGAGTTTCCATTACTCCAATCGGTTTTCTCGTAGTCGGTAACGGACAGATCAAGATGCTGTCGACTGAAGGGCCCACCCAACTGTACGAACGAATCATCGATATGGCCCCAGGGTTCATCGAAAAAATTCAATCGATGACCAAGAAAGATAAAATGAAGCATGATGAATGTCAAGCGAAGTCAACCAATCCACCAGTTTCATGAAGGAGCGCTCCTTGTAGGCGCTTCTTTTTTTTGGACAGGTGCATATACCTTAGATATACGTTTTTTTGGACAGGGAGTGAAACGTTTATGCTTCCCAGATTTTTGCTCTTGTAGGGGGGATGCGTATGATCAATGTGATTTGGATGGGGCTCCTTCTCATCGGTATGGCGGTGAGCGCGTGGACGGGGAAGATGGATGTGGTGACACAAGCGGTTTTTGCAGGTGCGAAAGCGGGTATCACTGTAACCATTGGACTTCTATCGTTTCTCGTATTTTGGTTAGGGATGATGAAAATCGCCGAGGAAGCAGGTCTGGTTCAGTCGCTTGCGCGTCTCTTGTGGCCCATCGTCCGGTTTCTCTTTCCGTCGGTTCCCCCTGATCATCCTGCATTGGGTTCCATACTTGCCAATATGAGTGCGAATATTCTAGGATTGGGAAATGCTGCTACGCCTCTCGGTTTAAAAGCGATGAAAGAATTGCAGGAATTGAATCCGGATAAAAAAACAGCAAGTGACGCGATGTGCACACTCCTTGCGATCAATACGGCCAATATAACCATTATCCCGGCAACGGTAATTTTTTACCGTTCTCAATTTGAATCTGCAAATCCTACGGAAATCGTAGGGGCAACGATCATTGCTACAGCATTGGGAACAGCTGTTGCCGTGATTTTGGATCGCTGGTTTCGTAAACGTGAAAGCCGAAGAGGGGGAGGTCCGGGATGGAGGTCGTAGGCATTATCTCTGCGTGGGCATTGCCAGTCGTGATCGCAGTCATTCTCGTGATCGGTTACTTTCGCAAAGTTCCCTTTATGAAGCGTTTGTGGAAGGCGCGAAAGAAGGTTTTCCTACAGCGGTACAAATCCTCCCTCATATCGTCGGAATGATGGTAGCTGTAACCGTTTTTAGTGAATCGGGAGCGTTTGATCTTTTCGTGACTGCTGTTCGTCCTCTTTTGGACAAACTGGGAGTACCTGCCGAAATTGTACCCATGGCATTTTTGCGTCCGATTTCCGGAACGGGGTCACTGGCTTTCATGCTTGATATTTTTCGCACGCATGGACCCGATTCCTTGTTAGGAAGGATCGCTTCTGTCTTACAAGGATCCAGCGATACCACACTCTACGTATTAACCGTTTATTTCGGATCGGTAGGTATCCAAAAAGCCCGTTATGCGGTTAAAGTGGGACTATTGGCCGATTTGGCGGCGGCTATCTTTTCGGTCATGGTTGTCAAATGGCTTTTTAAGTAAACGTGTCGATTTGCGAGAGTGGACATATGCCGTCTATAATGAATGAGATTGTGGTGAGTTTAATCTGGACGGTGAAGTTGATCATATGGAACGATTGCAAAAAGTGCTCGCACAAGCTGGAGTTGCTTCCCGGCGTAAATGTGAACAGTTGATTTTGGAAGGACGCGTAACGGTGAATGGACATGTGGTTACAGAGTTGGGCACGAAAGCGGATCCGCACATGGATCGTATCGCAGTGGACGGAAGACCCATTCAACGAGAACGGCATGTGTATCTCTTGCTCTTTAAGCCGCGGGGTGTGGTCACAACCGTGTCTGACCCACAGGGAAGGAAAACGGTATTAGACCTGATCGAAGGCGTGAAAGAGCGCATTTTCCCGGTTGGACGGTTGGATATCGATACGAGCGGACTTCTCCTGCTCACAAATGACGGAATGCTTACAAATGCGTTACTCCATCCCAGCCGCAAAATTTATAAAACATATCGCGCGCAAGTAGAAGGGTTCGTTTCTGACGAAGCGATTCTCAAGCTTTCTAGAGGTGTGCTTCTTGAGGACGGGATGACTGCACCCGCGCGTGTCAAACGATTGAAAGAATCTGGAGGACAAACGTTGCTTGAGATCACGATTCACGAAGGAAGGAATCGTCAGGTGCGAAGAATGTGTGAAGCGGTCGGACATCCTGTTCGAACACTTCGAAGGGTGAAGTTTGCTTTTCTCACTTTGGGTCACTTGAAGCCGGGGGAGTATAGGCATCTAACCAAAGAGGAAGTACGTAAGTTGATGCAAGCGACGGGTGTTTCCGGAGTACCGGATGAAGGACCGAGCGTCAAAGAAAAAGCCTAGACTTGCTGCGGCAAGATTAGGCTTTTTCGCTTTCGATTGGAGCCTTTTTCATGTTTGCGAACAAATGATATGCTTCGCGTAGAGCAGGGGTTTTGACATCGAAAGAATGCGAATCTTTCGAGGCAGGGGCTGGCGGGAATAATGGGCGTCTGCTTCCAGGAGAAACAGGCGTCCTTCAGGGTCACGGCCAATATCTAATGTGATTTCGCATAAAGGACCTATGTTCTTTGCCAATTGATCAGCCGTTTGCACAGCGAGTGAAGTCGCGTGGACATCTCGCGCGTGATCAGGAAGAAATTCATGTATCGCGCCGCTCGCCAATCCGGTCACGACGTGCCTGGGTGAGGCGGTCTTCCGGTACGCGCAAGTCACTTCCCACTCCTCGCTTGTACTCCGTTGCAGCAAGAAACGGGTATCGGATCGATATCCTTTTTCGTCTTCGATCGCAATTCCTCTTTGAATGAGACACAACTCCTTGGCCAAACTTTTTTGCAAATATGCAACCACTTTTTCGATCGTATCGTACATTCCTGTATGGATGCGTCCAGAACGGTTTAATCCTTTTAATTCATAAGCACCTTGATGGTAACGCAGACGAAAAATACCGCGGCTTTTTGAGCCGTGCCGCAATTTTACGAACAAAGTCGTATGCTGCGTAAGAAAGTGGCTTAGAGAATCATGCCGATAATCCCAGCAGATTGTCTCAGGTAAGTATGGTCGTAGACAGACTTTCTCGAAGAGGGTTTGGTGTACGGCCCACCTGTCAAAGTAATAGGGGTTCAACACGGGAATGGAGCGGTTTTGGAATCCATGGAGATCACGCAAACAAAAATGACTGTTTGCGATGTGACGATATTTGACCTGGTTGTAGATCATATCGGGGAGAACCACCCATTCGCGAATCCAAGTGGTTCCATTCCAGAGGATCGCCCATAACCGGCCGCTTTTCCAATCGACAGCACCTGGCAGGAAAAAATACACTTCCAGGCCTATTTTTTCGCCAAGACTACAGAATCGAGCGAATGATCGGGGAAGTGGGTACGGGTGATCGGTGAGGATGCCGAGAACCGGCATAATCGATCCCCCTTTATTATTGATACATAAAGATTTTCTTTCTTTTCATATATGCCGGGAAATAGCAAGAGGTGAAAATGCTCTCTATTTTCCTGTAAATGAACGTGATGCTTGCAGGTTCCAGTCCTTTTCTGGGAAAATAGAGGAGGACGGGAAAGGTATGAAGAACGGAGTGAGCAAAATGGAACAAATGAGAATTTTGGTTGTAGACGATGAAGAACGTATTCGCCGTTTGGTGCGGATGTATCTGGAACGCAACGCTTTCGTTGTAGATGAAGCGGAAGATGGCGTAGAAGCTCTGGCGAAAGCGCTGAATGACGATTATGCGTTAATCATATTGGATCTCATGCTGCCAGGGATGGACGGGCGGGACGTATGCGCACAATTGCGACAGTATAAAGATACGCCTGTCATTATGTTAACGGCAGCTGGGGATGAGATGAGCCGTATTCATGGGTTTGAATTGGGAGCGGATGATTATGTGGTGAAGCCGTTTTCTCCCCGGGAACTGGTCATGCGCGTGAAGGCGCTTTTGAAAAGAAGCGTGTCTCAAGGTGTGTCCGCAGAGCCGGCACAGATTGGGCATAGCTTAACCTTTCCTGGATTGACCATAAATATGGAGTCGCGCCGAGTGCTTGTAGAAGACAAGGAAGTGCAACTGACACCCAAAGAATTTGAACTCTTATGCTATCTGGCTCAACGGCCCGATAAAGTGTTCTCAAGGGAAGAACTTTTGCGCGATGTTTGGAACTATCAGTTCTACGGGGATCAGCGTACGGTGGACACGCATATCAAAAGGTTGCGTGAAAAACTGGGGAGAGTTTCCGAAAAAGTGTCATCCATGATCGTGACCGTTTGGGGAGTCGGCTACAAATTTGAGGTGAGCGAGTGATTCGGAACAGTGTCGTTGCCAAGTTATGGCTGACGATTATCGGACTTGTTGTCATCGTGCTGACCTTATTATCCGTCTTTCTCGAACAATTATTTGATTCCTATTTTTACAAAACACACGCTGACGAGTTGGTGAAGAAAGCGGATTATATTCATCAATTGATTTTGAACGAACCGGACAGAGACTTGGCGATGCGAGTCGCTAATTTATTGGCGGCAGAATCGAATAGCCACATTTTAATCACCGGCCCTCTTGATGTGGAAACAAAAGATGTTCTCAAGAATTTGCCGAAAGAAGAACAAGATCAGTTGAAAAACGGAAATCCGGTCGTAGAACGGGATTTAAACGTGCGCACGAAACTCCGTACCGATACGGAAAATATATGGGTAATTTTTCCTCTTACTGTTAATGATACATTCCACGGCCTTTTGCTCATGAATCAACCGATCACCGTGACCCAAGATGCGATCGTCAAGATTCGCGACCTCATTCTGTTTGCCGCCGGTTTGGGAATCGTACTGGCGACGGGTCTAGCCTTTGTCGTCTCAAAAAACTTGTCGCGACCGCTCATTCAGATGAATCGAGTAGCGGAACGAATGGCGGAAGGGGATTTTCACGGAAAAGTGAATGTGGTCACACAAGATGAAGTGGGTCAGCTTGGAATGACCCTGAACGCACTGGCATATAAGCTGGAAGACACGATCAATCATTTATCGAAAGAGAAGGAACAGTTGGCGGGAATCCTCACATCGATCACCTCGGGGGTAGTTTCCGCTGATTTGAACGGTCATGTGATTTTGGCGAATCCACCCGCGAAACGATGGTTGCGCAGTCTCTGGATTCAAGGTACCGGAAGAGCAGATGAGCAAAGGCTTCCTCAAGAATTGTGGGAACTTGAACAGCTCGTGTTACAGAAACGGCAGGTTCATGAAGTGGAGCAGGTTTGGAAAGGGCGTTCGATCGCAATCACGATGACTCCATTATACGAGCCGGGAGAAGAAATCGTGAGAGGTGTGGTTGCCGTCTTTCGCGATATTACTGAAGAGAAAACACTGGATCGCCTGCGTAAAGATTTCGTCGCGAACGTCTCCCATGAATTACGTACACCACTTGCCATGATGCAAGGATACAGTGAGGCATTGATCGATGATTTTGGTGACGATCCTGAACAGAGGCGGGAATTGGCACAAATCATATTGGACGAGACGCATCGCATGAGGCGTTTGGTCAATGATTTGCTGGACCTGGCCCAACTGGAATCCGGTCAATTTCAAATGAATACCAGTCTCGTGGACATGCGTTCCGTCTTAAAAAAAGTGGGACGTAAGTTTGTCGCTCTCGCGCATGATAATGGCGTTGAATTGCGCGTGAGTATTGCAGAGGATGGCTCTTATCAGGTATGTGCAGATGCCGATCGATTGGAACAAGTTTTTATTAATTTAGTGGACAATGCTCTTCGCTATACCCCGCGAGGGGGTACTGTCACACTTGAGATGATGCAAGAAGGGAACTTTATTCGCACAACCGTACGCGATACCGGGACAGGTATACCGCCGGAAGACTTGCCGTTCATTTTTGAGCGTTTTTATAAAGCGGACAAAGCAAGAACCCGTTCGAAAGGAGGGACGGGTCTGGGGCTATCGATCGCTCGAAACATTGTACTGAGACATCAGGGTGACATTGTGGTGAAGAGTGAAATCGGAGTCGGCACATCGTTCATTGTCCTGTTGCCGATCGCGAAAGACACGGGAGAAAACGGAGACACCTGAATAGAGTGTCTCCGTTTCTTTTATGTTTCGGGAAGCAAGCGGCTGAGGATGTCTGCCACTTCATCAGAAAAAGTGGATGTAGGTCTGCCTGCTCGCACACCGGTTGCCAGATTACGAATACGTGTCACCGTATCCAAATCGGCAGATACGACTGCATGATACCCGGGACCTATCCGTTCAGCTGCTTCCTTGACCGAGTATTTTATCGAGTCGATTTTCGAACCTGTAATCTTTGAATCAAGGTCGACGCCAATGAGAGCTGTCTTTCCTGACAGCAATACGTACGCCTTGGATACACCCTTCACTCTCGTACATTCTTGCGCGATCCGATTGGCCATTTCCGTGAGATTCGCTTGCTCGGACATTCTCGACTCGATCTTGGGTGCATTTATTTTTCCTTGATGCTGCTCCGGATGCGCCGGTTTGTCAGGTGCCTCGGTTACTTGCGGAGCATGTTCGGCAGATGGGGTTCTCACCTGGTCATATTTTTGCACTCCGTCCGGTGTGGCTTTCGGTGTGCGTTCGGTCGCGGCAGGTTGACAACCTATCGCAAAAAGGAGACAGCTTACGAGAGCGGCAGTTAGAGCTCGATGATTTCCCATAAATATCACCTCTTGCTACTATCATTCCCCTTGGAGTTGGCGTTATGGTAGGAAATTAATGTGAAGATGAGTGGAAGATATGGGTACACTATAAACGAAACTTGATGATTGGGGAGAGACTCAAACGATGCCTTGGGTGTATTACGGAAAGTTATATGAAAGCAAGTTTCAGGCCGGGTGTTTGGCCGCAAGGATTCGAGAGAACTGGTGGATACAAGCTCCACATGAACCGCAGTATGTCGGGATCTTTCAAACAAGAAAAGGAAGGTACGGGGTCAAGTACCTTTGGTAAGCATGAGGATCGTTCATTTGGGGATTCTAAAAGTCAAGAGCCTGGACAAGGAGGTTTTTTGATGTATTCCAATCCGCCTGATGAAGTATTGGTAAATGTGCTGCGTGATGCAAAAGCGATCGCTGTCGTGGGACTTTCGGATGACCCGCACAAAGCCAGTTATGAAGTGGGTTCATATTTACAATCACAGGGTTATCAGTTGGTGCCTGTAAACCCTAATATTCGTGAAACACTCGGACGTAAGACCTGCCCCTCGCTGCAGGATGTACAAGGGCCTGTCGATATTGTGGATGTGTTCCGCAGAAGTGAAAAAGTCGCTGAAATCGTTGACGATGTGTTGGCGATGGATCCAAAACCCAAGATGGTCTGGTTACAAAAAGGTGTCGTAAACGATGAGGCGATGAACCGTCTGCAAGATGCTGGGATCATCGGTGTTCAGGATGCATGCCTCAAAGTAGAACATTTTCGGTTATTGGGAAAAGAAAAAATTTGATATTCTAGTTAAAGATAGTAGAGTAAACCACTCGAGATTGTCGGGTGGTTTTTTTATATCATTTTAAATATGTCAATTTTGCAAATCATTCACAATCGAGTATATCCCGTCTACATCTTGATCCTTCTGGTCGAATGTATACTTTTCATTGTACAATGAGGGATGGAGGTGTTTTTGTGTTTCGTATTCTTTCCTTTATCGGTATCATGGCGCTTATCGGCTTGTTCATTTATGGACAATTCAGTCAACCGGATGATGTAGACGTAAATTCGATCGTCGTAATGGCACATTAACGCCTCATCCATCCATTTACATAGAGGTATGATCTGCGCTGTAAGAGTAGGATCGCAGAAATCGTGCGATCAAGGTGTGGATGATAGATAAGGTAGCCGGAATACCGGTGTATGGAAAGGGGGAGAGGGATGGAACTGATTATTAACGGGAAGTCGCATACATTGGAAGGAGTGCGAACGATCGCAGATGTGATCGGGCATTTCGGACTTAGTGAGAAGATTATCGTCGTCGAGCATAATTTGGAAATCGTTCCGCGAGACAAATATACTGCGAGACAGGTGAAAGCAGGAGATCGCATTGAAATCGTTCATTTTGTTGGCGGAGGGAAATAAATCTTGACAAAAAAGGAGTGGAGAACCATGGAAAAACAGGATATACTAAAAATTGGCGATCATAAATTCAACTCGCGTCTATTTCTGGGAACCGGAAAATTTAACGATTTGGACATACAATCTCGGGCGGTGGAGGTGTCGGGAACAGAAGTTCTAACATTTGCTGTCCGCCGTTTAAACCTAGAAAACCCGCATGAGCCAAACTTTTTGGAACGGCTGGATCTTAAGCGTTACACGTTGCTTCCGAATACGGCCGGGGCTACGACGGCGGAGGAAGCGGTCAGGATCGCCCGCTTGGCTAAAGCATCAGGGCTCTGTGACATGATCAAGGTTGAAGTCATCGGTGATCCGCGGACATTGTTGCCGGATCCGATCGAAACCTTAAAGGCTACCGAAATCCTTGTCAATGAAGGTTTCACAGTACTCCCTTATACATCGGATGATCCGATACTCGCCCGCAAACTGCAGGAAGTGGGGGCACACGCAGTCATGCCGGGTGCCGCGCCTATCGGTTCAGGCTTAGGCATCTTGAACCCGCATTATCTCCGCTTTATTATCGAAGAAGCAAAGGTCCCCGTCATCGTGGATGCGGGGGTTGGTTCGCCTGCTGATGTCGCATATGCGATGGAACTGGGCGCTGACGGTGTCCTCTTGAATACAGCCGTATCGGGCGCCAAAGATGCGGTGCTGATGGCAGAAGCGATGAAACTTGCGGTCGAAGCGGGGCGCAAAGGGTATCTGGCAGGACGCATTGCGAAGAAAAGATATGCGTCGGCTAGCTCGCCAATGGAAGGATTGGTAGAATCGTTGGAGGTGTAAACATGAACATTCGTTCTTTCGCGTTAGGCCCTTTTCAAACAAACTGCTACTTGTTAATTGATGAAAAAGAGAATAAAGCGATCGTGGTTGATCCTGGCTATCATCCGACCCCAGTTTTGCGTGTGATACAAGAAGAGGGCCTGCAAGTAGAACGGATACTGCTAACACATGGCCATTTAGATCACATCGGGGGACTGCAAGCCGTTAAAGAAGCGACAGGAGCGGAGATTCTTATCCATAAGCGCGAAGAGAACTGGTTGACCGATCCACAATTAAACCGTTCAGCCCATTGGCCGCAGGCAGGATTGATCGAAGGGCCGCCTGCGGACGGTTTCGTACAAGAAGGTGACACGATCCCTTTTGGCGAGCAAACGATTCGCGTTGCATTTACACCAGGCCATACTCCGGGACATGTCGTCTATATTATGGATGGGTACGTATTTGCGGGAGATACCTTATTCGCAGGAGGAATCGGGCGTACGGATCTGCCGGAAGGTAATCTCGATGATCTCATTTCGAGCATTGAAACGAAACTGTATACGTTGCCGAATGAAACAATCGTTTACCCTGGACACGGTCCATCGACAACGATTGGTGCGGAAAGGGAATCCAATCCGTTTGTCAATGACCGTTTTCGCATCAATGGGTAATCACATGCCATGGAGAGCTAAGATGCATCACTGGTAAGTGACTGCATCTTAGCTTAATTGCGCAATTTTTAAATTGATATATAATTTTAATTAGGATTTCTTTTCGTTCATATAGAAAGGTTTATCAACTTTCGTATGACGGAAAATTTTAATAATATTTCAAGGGGGACGAGGGATGAGTAAACGATTGCTGTCCATTGTTGTATGGACGATCATCTCCGTGCTGGGAGCGCTTGCTTTCGCGACACTGGCATGGCACAAAGGAGAAACAGTTTCCGCTGCCTGGATGATTATTGCGGCAGTATGTACTTACTCGATCGGTTATCGCTTTTATAGTAAATTCATTGCTTACCGCGTTTTTCAATTGAACGATGGCAGAGCTACACCGGCTGAAGTGGTAAACGACGGTAAGGATTTCGTACCTACGAACAAGTGGATCCTGTTCGGGCATCATTTTGCGGCGATTGCGGGTGCAGGGCCTCTTGTCGGACCGATCTTGGCCGCCCAGATGGGCTATCTACCAGGGACATTGTGGATTCTGATCGGCGTCTTACTTGGTGGAGCGGTACAGGATTTCGTTGTCCTCATGGGTTCCATGCGTCGTAATGGCAAGTCACTCGGTCAGATGGCAAAAGAAGAGATCGGACCTGTATCCGGAATTATCGGATCAATCGGTATTATCTCAATTATGATTATCTTGATAGCCGTATTGGCGATGGTTGTCGTGAATGCACTCAAAGGTTCGCCTTGGGGAACCTTTACGATTGCCATGACGATACCGATCGCGATCATCATGGGTATATATATGCGTTTTGTCCGACCCGGTCGTGTATTAGAAGGTTCGTTCATCGGATTTGTCTTGCTGATGTTCGCCCTATATTTGGGACAAAAAGTGGCCGCTTCCCCGTTGGCTGCATATTTTACGTTCGATGGGAAAACGCTCGCGATCCTAATGATGATCTATGGTTTTATCGCATCAGTCTTGCCTGTATGGCTGTTGTTGGCGCCGCGCGATTATCTCAGTTCCTTTTTGAAAGTGGGAACTATTTTTATCCTGGCGCTTGGAATTCTTATCGTTTTACCAGATCTGAAGATGCCGGCGATTTCACGCTTTGTCGACGGAACCGGTCCAGTATTTGCCGGACCGCTCTTTCCCTTTTTGTTCATTACGATCGCGTGTGGAGCGATTTCAGGGTTCCATTCGTTGGTGTCCTCAGGCACTACGCCGAAGATGTTGGAAAAGGAATCCCATTCTCGTATGATCGGGTACGGTGGCATGCTCATGGAATCTGCTGTCGCGATCATGGCGATGATCGCCGCGACAGCATTGGAACCCGGTATATACTTTGCTATGAATTCGCCGGCTGCGGTCATCGGTACTGATGTTGCGAAAGCGGCTTCCGTCATCTCTAACTGGGGCTTTGCCGTTACACCTGAGCAAATCACCCAATTGACACATGAGATTGGGGAAAAATCTCTCCTGTCGCGTACGGGAGGAGCGCCTACTCTTGCTGTAGGCATGGCCGTGATTTTCTCGAAATTTATGGGTGGGTTTACCGCTTTCTGGTATCACTTCGCCATCCTTTTTGAAGCCGTGTTTATTTTGACTACCATTGATGCCGGTACACGGATCGGACGTTTCATGATACAGGATTTGCTCGGTAACGTATGGAAAGATTTCGGACGCACGGAAGATATCCGTTATAATATAATTGCTTCTGCATTGATTGTCCTCGGATGGGGGTATTTCTTGTATCAAGGCGTGACGGATCCGTTTGGTGGTATCAATTCCTTATGGGCCTTATTTGGAATTGCCAATCAAATGCTAGCGGGTATCGCTTTCGCAGTAGCAACGACGATCTTGATTAAAATGGGCAAGGCACGCTATGCTTGGGTAACCCTTCTGCCTATGGCTTGGCTGTTAACGACCACACTGGGTGCTGGTCTGATGAAGATCTTCTCATCCGATGTGCAGATTGGTTTCCTTGCACATGCCAATAAGTTTCAGCAAGCCATTGAGAGCGGAAAAGTACTGGCACCGGCAAAATCGATGGCGCAAATGCAACAGATTGTTTTCAATGATCGTCTGGATGCGCTTGTGACGGGGATCTTTATCGTCGTTGTAGTTCTGGTGGTCCTGGATTCGATTCGCGTGTGGTACAATATACTGAGTGACAAACAAAAACCGGTTCTCCATGAAGCACCGTTTGTTCCATCGAATATTTAAAGAGGATTTATTACCCTGCTAGAGGTGGGAGGGAATCCTGCGTGAAAACGGTCTTTGGATGGATGAGCAAAGCTCGTTCCGGTATCAAAACGATCTTTGGAATGCCTGATTATGAACGTTACTTGCAACATCATAAGGAAACACACCCAGATCAACCTGTTTTGAGCGAGAAAGAGTTCTATATGAGAGCGTTGAAAGACCGCTATGAAAGCGGCGGTGTCACCCGCTGTTGTTAGCGAAAAGCGTCCGTTGGGGCGCTTTTCTTTTTTAGGATAACAACGAAAAGACACGACATGCTATCGATTCTCTTTACTTCACCCATGATTCTGCCCATTGTTGTACCTCGTCCATGACAGGTTGCAACGCTTTCCCCATTTCTGTCAACCCATATTCAATTCTCACAGGGTTTCCGGATAAACATGACGAAGACAGAATTCCTGCCGTTTCTAACTCTTTTAAACGTTCTACCAGCATTTTGTCGCTCATCGTCGGGATCATCTCGGAAATGTCCTTAAACCGCTTTGGACCGTCCTGCAGAGTCCGGATAATCAAGCCTGTCCATCGTTTTTTCCGAGCAATTCAAACGCTGCTTCGAATTTTGGGCATAGCCGATGATTTTTCATGGTACATCATTTCCTGAATTATTTTATCATAGTTTCTTGACAAAAGTAAGTAAACACTGTATCTTACTAACATAAGATAAGTAAATTAATTTTACTCAAAAACTATATGAAAGGAAGAATTGTGATGATGAATCTCGGTTTATTGATGATTCGTTTGGTTGTCGGTCTTTCATTTATGGGGCATGGGGCTCAGAAACTGTTTGGATGGTTCGGGGGATATGGACCAAAAGGAACCGGTGGTTGGCTGGAGTCCATTGGGGTGAAACCCGGGGTGCCTATGGCTGTTTTGGCGGGATTAAGTGAACTTGTAGTAGGAGCGCTTTTTGCTGCAGGTGTATTGACGTGGATTGGTGCCATCTTGATCGTTCTAACGATGCTGGTTGCCATTGTTAAAGTTCATGGACAAAACGGATATTGGGTTGACAAAGGTGGATTCGAATACAACTTGGTGCTGATTGCTGTTGCGTTAGGCGTCGCTATGATCGGCCCTGGCACCTACGTTTTGTTCTAATTTTCACCTTTGAATGGATCATACCGTATGAGTCGTACGCGGCCCGTTTATGATGAATACGGAACAAGAAATCAGGCAAACTTACGCAGACGACATTGCCTGTGAATTCGACATCTGAATGTAACCCTGCTGCACTTTTACATTTCATAATTCCATAATATTGATCCGAAAAGCATCTGCGTGATCGCGGATGCTTTTCGAGTTTCTAACTGAATGAAAGATACGAAAACGAAGAATTCTTATGGCATTGCTCATGCGAAAAATAGGAGTGGTATATGAAGCCTATTCACAGCGTTTCGATGCCAAGTCAAGTATACGAGACATTTGCGGGAAGTTTGTGGACGAAAATGAAAAGACGTCAGTAGTTTATGGCGTGTGATTCCGACAAAATGTGATATGCTCTAAATTATATAAAGTCACTACGGTATAGGAGTGGAATGGATGTACAAATTCATTAGGAAATATCTTTTTACACTCGATGCGGAAGTTGCCCATGAACGTACCGTATCAGCATTGAAATTGGCTAATAACATAGCGGGAGCAAAAGCACTTTTACGTTCTGTGTACGGGTTGGAAGACGAACGGTTACATACGCATGTTTTGGGAATTCATTTTCCAAATCCTGTTGGACTCGCTGCTGGATTCGATAAAAATGCCGAAGTTTATCATGCATTGGCGGCACTCGGCTTCGGATTTATTGAAGTTGGGACTTTGACACCGGTGGGACAGCCGGGGAATGAAAAGCCACGCTTGTTTCGCTCCGTGCCTGATCAAGCGGTTATTAATCGTATGGGATTTAATAACCTTGGTGCATCGGTAGCGGCGAAACATCTCAAAAATTATGTAAGTGCGGGGGTTCCGATTGGAATTAACATTGGGAAAAATAAAATGACCGCGAACGAAGATGCGGCCGGTGATTATCAAAAATGTTTGGACGTGCTTTATTCATACGGGCATTATTTTGTCATAAATGTCAGTTCACCGAACACTCCCAATTTGAGAGACTTACAAGAAACTGAGAAGTTGAGCCGACTTTTGCGAGCCATCCGCACGAAAACAAAAGAACTTGAAAAGTATGGATTCCAGGCAAAACCCATTCTTCTGAAAATTGCCCCGGATATGTCCAAAGAGCACATGAAGGATATTGTACAAGTAGCAGTGTCTGAAGGAATTTCCGGCATCATTGCCACGAATACGACATTATCGAGAGAGGGATTACAAGTCCATTCTTTCGCGGAACAGGCAGGCGGTTTGAGCGGTCGGCCTCTAGCGAGACGTGCGACAGAATGGATTCGGGAAATTTATCGTGAAGTGGGTCGGAAAATACCGATCATTGGAGTTGGCGGAGTCTTTACAGGTGATGATGCATACGAAAAAATTCGGGCCGGGGCAAGTCTCGTGCAAATTTATACAGGGATGATTTATGAAGGACCAGGAATCGTAAAATCAATCAACAAACGTTTACTTGAGTTAATGGAACGCGACGGATTTACGAATATTCAACAGGCAGTCGGGGCTGACCACAAGGAATGAATCACCGTACAAATGGTGAACACTGAGCATAACAACGTGAATTCAAAGGGGGAAGGGGTTTGATCGAGAAGTGGAAACGTATCATTCAATCAGCCCGTCATCCTCTTGCTATCACGGGTGCCGGAATCTCGGTAGCGAGTGGTCTTCCAACAGTTTCCTCTCGTTGGAGAGGAATTCCTTTGCGCGAAATCTTTACTTTACATTTATTTCTTAACGAACCTGACCGTTTTTATCGTTGTTATAGGGAAGTCCTGTTGGGATGGAATGCAGCGAAACCAAATCCAGCTCATCTTGCACTTGCACGCTGGCAAATACCGATCATCACCATGAACATAGATGGTTTACACCAGGAAGCGGGCAGTCCCCATGTCATTGAACTTCATGGAAATCTCCGTGAATTGATTTGTTTGGGTTGCGATTCCATTTTTTCGAGCGATTTGGCCAGGACGGACAACTTTCCGTTATGTCCGTCCTGCCAGGGACGACTCAAACCGAATATCGTATTGGTCGGCGAGGAGGTACATCACTTCTCGTCGGCTGTCGATTGGGTTGGACGTTCGGATGTTCTTTTGATTATTGGAACCCGCTTGGAAATGGCTCCCTGCAATCAGTTGCCCAAGGTTGCGTCGCGTACAGGCGCAACGATGATTCGCATCAATCAAGAGGCGGAACGTATCGTTCCTGCGATTCTAAATATCAAACCCAACGAATCGGTTCACCCGTTCCATCAATGATTTTCAAATGAAGATCTTACTAAATCACCAGCGGGATTCAGAACCGGAAGTGATAAAACTGATCGCCAGGAACGCACCCGCGAAACCCATAAAAATGGTTGCCAACGTGACGGCATGATCAGAAAGAAAAAGTGTAAAAATAGTCAAGATCACACAAAAAATAGCAATGGACAAATAATACCTAAACATGTTTCCCCTCCTTATGAAAGATCACAAGATTGGTTCAAACGTATGCAACACTCATGTTTGGTATTCCATCTCTCAAGTTCCATGTGTTTACTAATCATTTTTCCGGGCAAGTCCGATATAATGGTTCACAGATAAAAGAAGATCTTCTTTTCTAGCCCCCCTAATCTGGCTGGTGACCGAGGGGGGCTTTTTCTTATGCGTCGTGGTGTGGTATCGTTAATAAAGATAAACTTTAAAGGGGTCTGACGCATGTATTACGCGTATATTCTTGAAACCAGTCGAAAAGCAAGGGCAGCCCGTCAAGTTTACGATTATTTAAACAAGCATCGAAAAGAAAACCTTCTGCCCTCGCAAGTGGTGGCTGGTTTTCCGATTCGCGACGGAATTCGCGTGAATCAAACAGATAAAAATCGTGTATTGAATCTGCGATTACATGATGAACATATGAGTCCGTATTTTAAAACCAATATGAGTCTTTTTCATTTGATCATGATTGACGAAACGGCTGATATATGGGCTTATCGCGGTGAGAACGGCTGGATGTTTTTGTTTGAAGGCATTCAAGAAGCACCCAAGCCGTTTGGTGCGCATGGTTATGATATGAGATAGAATTCGTTTTCCAAAATACATAGGTTGAGGAGAAAGGAGTTTCACCGTGTCTGCCGTTGGGTATTTATCGGAATTGCAACATGAACCTTCTTCGCCCGTTCGTTATTACCTTGTCGTTGGTGACGAAAGGTTTTCACTGAATGAAAGAATCGGTACGAAGATTGTTTTGACATATCTTGATGAAAAAGCTTGCTGTCATTGTGGAAGAATCAGTAAAAAATTATATAATAACGGGTATTGTTATCCATGTTTTATTAAACTCGCGGAATGTGATCTCTGCATCGTGAAACCGCATGAATGCCATTACCATCTTGGAACATGCCGTGATGAATCGTTTGCCGAGAGCCATTGTATGATTCCTCATTACGTTTATCTCGCTGTATCTTCCGGAATCAAAGTCGGTTTAACCCGAAAAAACAGGGAATTGACCAGGTGGGTGGATCAAGGCGCTGTCCGTGCCATTCCGCTTGCCGAGACACCGACTCGGAAACTTGCGGGTGAGATGGAGTTTCTCATCTCTCAACATATCCCTGACAAGACAGATTGGCGCAAAATGTTGCGCGGACAGATTGAAGATGTGGATTTGATAAGGGTGAGAGAACAAGTAAAAGAGATTTTGCCGGAAGAATATCGAAGTTATCTGTTAGAAGTGGACGAGATCTTTGAGTTTACTTATCCGATGACAGGGGAAATGGAAAAGGTAAAATCTTTGACGTTTGATAAAATTCCTCAGATCGAAGGGATTTTGACTGGAATTAAAGGACAGTATCTGATCCTTGATCAAGGCGTTATCAATATGAAAAAGCATACGGGGTATAAAGTGAAAGTCGATTGGTGCGTGTAAAATCCGGGCCGCTTTACTTGAAAGCGGCCTCTTACTGCCAGTTGGCAAGTTCTGATTGGATGGCTTCATCGATCGCCTGCATAAGTTCCACAATTGTTTCCCGGATGATAAGTTCCCCGTTCACGTAGGCATATGGAGAAGCTGCACAGATCTCACAATGACTGAGACAAGGGGAACGTAACACGGTAACACCATTATATTTTCTCTCGAATGATTCTAAATCTTCACTTGATATCGGATTTATATCACATACCTCAATGACGACAAGACTCATGGTTGAACTCCTTCCATCGTTCTGTATGACCCTAGTGTACCAAGAAGTGCGACGAATAACCATAAGTAAGGGGATATGCGCTTGCATACGGGTATCGTGATCATTGCTCATGGAAGTCGTTCCGACGAGGCAAATCAAGACGTTATGTACATCGGAAAAGCTCTTCGCGAGCAAGGATATTATAAGGTTGTCGAAGTTGGATATTTGGAACTAGCGCGTCCGGATGTTCTCACAGCGATTGACACTTGTGTATCAAAAGGAGCAAACCATGTCATCGTCATTCCGTTCTTTTTATTGGCCGGGACGCATGTTCAGGAGGACCTACCTGCCTTGATGGAACAGGCTCGAGCGAAGCACCCGGACGTCATAATACAAATGGGGCGTCACTTGGGATTTCATCAGCAACTGGTAGAGATTATTCTGGATCGGATCACTGATGCAAAAGAAGGATGATACGAGTGTGATCGGATCATACTATATTTCATCAGTTTCCGGAAAAGGAGTGCAACAAATGACTTGGTTGTATGAAGCGAGAACGTACGAGAATCGTTCGATTGCCTCCTATGTCGCGATGTGTGTGCGTGATGATCAAATGATGATGGGAATCAGGGAACCTATCGTTCAGATTTTCAGAACCAAGAAAGGCAAATATGCGGTGCGTTATCGGCTCTCAGGGAGATGATCCAATGGAACACGTATGCCCGGTATGCAACGGCTTGTCAAAATTGCAGGAGACATGCAAACAATGCGGCTCTTGGCTCGAAGACGATGGCCCGATGACAGATTTCGTCGGCCCTTATAGCCCTTATGAACTGACGCCGCAGGTACATCAAAAAGTGGGTACTTGTATCCACTTGTTGACTTGTACATATTGCCAGCTCGAGTCTTATGCGATTGTACGAAATGACGTCATTTGATCGGAATATGGAATAGCATATATAATTTGGTTGCTGTAATATAAGAGAAGATAGAGGAATAGCAAAGGGGTTGTCGATCATGTCTTCTCTTACTTTAAAATTTTGTAAGAAAAATCTTGAACTTTATTCTCAATCGGTCTATGACAAATTAAAAGAGCAATATCCAAACGAGAAAATCGAAATTGTGGATTGTGCGGGTAAGGAGATATGCGGCTTGTGTGCGGATGTTCCATTTGCGATAAGGAACAATGCGATCGTCGGCGGCCGTACTCCTCGTGATCTTTTTTACAAATTGACACGTGGGATGGAGTTTCTGAATACATTGCCGCAAGCCAAAGAAGAAATTGATTCGAAAGCGGAACAAGTCTCAAAATAAACAGCCTGTGAAAAGCCGACCCAAATGATCGGCTTTTCATATTTTCTTTATGGAACCATACTGAAATGAATAAGTGCACGATACAACACGAGGGCTCCAAGGCAAGTGATCAACATAGCCGACAATTTGGTCATGGATTGAGAGAAACGGCTTTTTTCCAGGTAATCTAACGAACGACTGGCTTTTAGTATGAGGATTCCCAGTGTGCTCATCGTCATGGCGCTGCCAAGTGAAAATACGAGAACAAGCACGATGCCGGCATAGATTTGTTGTACCGTGAAGGAAGCGAGTAAGATGGCTAGAGCGCTTGGACACGGAATGAGACCAGTGAAGGCGCCCAAAGCGAGTAGACGGCGTTTGCGTATAAAAAACGAGGCGTCTTCACCATGCAAAACGACTGTCTCCTCGAGATGATCGTGTCCGTGTACATGGCCATGTGAACATGCAGTCACGTGGGCATGGTGACCAATTCGCCCGATAGTTACTACCTTAGGAAACATTTGTTTCCATAATATACTGATACCCATAAGTGAGATCACACAGCCACTGACCAGTTCGATCCAATGTTCCAAGTGAGAAGGAAGGTATCGAATTGTAGTGTTTGCCACAAAGGCAAGAATTAGAATTGAAAATGTATGTGAAAGCGCTGATACGAAACCGATCAGGATCGCGTCGCGTATACTGGAGCGAGAGGATACCAGATATGCGCTCATTACCCCTTTTCCATGCCCGGGTTCCAGAGAGTGGAGCACGCCGAGTCCCATGGCGGCAGGAATGGTTATCAGAAAGTGATCCATCGCTTTTCCTCCTAACGGCAACATGATCATCATATGATATGCTTGGCCTTAAGTAGACATACCCCTTTTTGTTGGGCTCACCCCGTCCATTCGCTCGACATACAATGATATGACATCCCACACCTTGTGAGGTGAGCGGCGTGAAAAAGGGGAAAGGAACTTCTTTACGAAAAAAAGGGAGTGGCCGAATCCCGTCACGAAACAATTTCAGCTTCGCCGATATCGTTGATCGCTATAAATCGTCTGTCGTGTATATAGAGGTGTTACATGACAGGAAACAGCCTGCAAGATCGATGCTTGGAGTCCCATGGGAACTCTTTGCCGAATCGCCGAGCGATAATAAGGTTATGAATATCGGAACAGGATTCCTTTTTCACGAAGGGGGATACATCCTGACAAACGAACACGTGATTCATGACGCCACAGTTGTGAAGGTTCGTTTTTTCGGCGAGAAACAGTCGGTGCCCGTGCAAGTTATCGGTACAAATTATGATCTTGATTTGGCCGTATTGAAAGCTGCACTACCAAAGAAGAATCTTCCTGTGCTTCCTTTCGGACGCTCAAAAGATGTGCGGGTCGGGGAATGGGTGGTAGCCATTGGTTGCCCTCTAGGGCTCGATCATTCGGTTACGGTTGGGGTGATTTCCGCCAAAGAGCGTCCGATTACGATCGGAGACCGTCATTATGCACATCTCATACAAACGGATGCGGCTATCAACAGGGGCAACAGTGGCGGACCTCTGATTAACTCCAAAGGAAAAGTAATCGGTATTAATACGGCGGTATCACAAAGTTCACAAGGGATCGGATTCGCGATCGCGATTGATGTCGTACGAAAAGCATTGGATGAATTGATGGGAAAAATACGCAAAAATACAAAGTAAGAGTCTTACTCATTACTTTCCAATACTGTTCCAGCGGTATTGGAAAGTATGTACTTTTTTGTTGTAAATACATACGAAGAGAACGGAAGAATGCACCAAACTGTACAAGGGGGCACAGTTGTTTGATTGCGATTGTGGCCCTTTTCCATTCACTGATGTATAGTAAAAAAAGAAAACCAAAGGGGGTATTGCCATTATGGAAAAAGTCATGTTCATTGAAATCGGCATGGGCGTCGATTTGCACGGTCAGGATATAACCGTGGCTGCGATTCGCGCCGTGAAAGATGCGATCGGGCACAATTCGATGCCGGGTCTTCGGAGTGTATTACCGAATCAAAGTCTAGATGAAATGCAGGTTCGAGTTACTCTTGGGGTTCCCATAGATGCGGAAAAATTGGACATTGCGAAGGTGAAAGAAGCCTTTCCTTACGGACAAGTAGAAGTCAAAGTGGTACAAGGTGGATTGATCTGTTCCAGCGGAGTCGTTCTGCCTGAGAAAGGGGACGTCAACGATCTTGTCTACATCGTGAATGCGGCTGTAGAAGTTGGATATTAATCATGTTGGGAGTGTCAAACCGTGCCGTTTTTACTGAATGGAATCTCCAATTTTGATGCGGAAGAGTTATTGGAACTCTTTGAAAAAAATCAAACAAATCCGAGGGTTACATTGATCGATGTGCGAGAACCGTATGAATACGTGGAAGGGCATATCCCGGGTGTCAAATTGATCCCGATGGGAACAATACCGGAAATTGTTGATACATTGAATCCGGATGAAGAATATGTATTCATTTGCAGAAGCGGCAGACGATCGTATAGTGTTGCAAAATACCTGCAAAATTTGGGTTTCAAAAAAGTACATAATTTTCATGGGGGAATGTTATCTTGGTTTGGGCCGATTGAGCGCGGGGAGGATGAATCAAACCGAAACCTGTGATCGGGCGGCCGTCTTGAGCCGGACGAATGATTTCGTCCGTGTTCCCCTGACGGCCTCTCTATCCAGAGGGAAAAAATTTTCACAACTACGCTACGCCTCTATAGAGTTATTGCTGTTATGGTGCATAGTAGGAGTTTGTTTGCTGATTCTGCAAAAACTTTGCCAAAAAGTCGTATTGACGGGGAGATCGCTTGTAAAGATCATGTAGCACTTGTGTCATCATGGGTAATTCCGTTCCATACTTTTCTGTCATGGAAATGGTGATGTTTTGGAGCTTCACATGATGCTCCCGGAAGGTGATGCCTTCTTCGAGCGAGCGATAGGGAAACTTCTGTATGACCTGACGTAAGAAATTGTGCCGGACATCCGAACAATAAAGGGTGTGATGTCCGAGATCATCGATGAACAATACACCTTCTGGATTGAAATAATAATCTTCTTTTTCCTCTGTGAGAATAATATATACCTCTTCAATATGGGTAGCTTGTTTACGTTTGATCGGTAATTCCCTCCAAATTCTTCTAATTTCCCCTAGTAAAGCGATAATCAGAACCGAATATGTTATACTTATGGTACTTCGATGTTGCTATACGCGCAAGAGAAAGAGGGGAAGATCCCCTTTTTTTGTTTGCTTCGTGAGGCGGATGTAATTGGGTATAAACACGAATTTCTTCTGGTAGAACGTGTTCTGCTTGCTTTGTACTACTCGTCGAGAAATAGAAAATACAGTACAATGCTAGAAGAGGTGAAGCTTACATGAAGAAAAAGCTGTTCATAAGCTTTTTGATTGCACTGATCGTTACCAGCGTGGTCTTCGTGGTCGGGTGTTCGGTTGCACTCCCTGCATTCGATCCGTCGAAACTGGATAATCTCGATCATGTGACTGTCATCTATGATAAAAGTGGTAATGAAGTGGCGAAAATGAAGCCGGACAATAGCACATATGTGCCCTTAAACAAAATCTCCAAGTATGTAATCGAAGGGGTTGTCTCCACTGAGGATAATCGCTTTTACGAGCATAGCGGGGTGGATATCCGCGGTATTCTCAGGGCGATCTACGTCGATGTGCTGAAAGGTTCCAAAGAACAAGGGGCTTCCACAATCACACAGCAATTGGCGAGAAACGTTTACCTTGGTCAGGAAAAAACGTTCACCCGGAAGATCGAAGAAATCTTCTATGCAGCCCAAATCGAACGCCATTTCTCTAAGGATGAAATTCTTGAGAAATATCTCAATCGAGCCTATTTTGGCGCGCCCAACTATTCTCTGGGTGTCGAAGCGGCAGCAGAAACATTCTTTGGAAAACCGGCGAGCGACTTGAATCTGGCGGAAGGTGCATTGATTGCCGGTTTGCCTCAAGCGCCGTCGCTATATAATCCGCTTGTCAATCCACAAGCGGCGATTCAACGCCGCAATATCGTCCTTGACAATATGGTGAAAAGCGGTTATATCACGCAGGAACAGGCGGACCAGGCGAAAAAAGTCCCGTACCAGAAACCTGCTGTAAAGATGGACACTCAGAATGAAATCAAATATCCGTATTATTTGGATTATGTGATTAAAGAAGCGTCTGATCTTTATCAAATTCCGGAAGATCAGATTATCGGCGGTGGGTTGCGCATTTACACGAATTTGGATCCCAAGATCCAATCGATCATGGAAGATGAATTTAAGAAAGATCGGAACTTCCCTGCCAACTGGGGGAATTCGCAAGCGCAAGGAGCGATGGTGGTCACTGACCCGAAAACCGGAGGGATCCTGGCGATGGTCGGCGGCAGAGGCGAACATCAACTGGGAGGCGGCTTTAACCGCGCATTCCAGATGCGACGTTCTCCGGGATCCTCGATTAACCCGGTGGTCGTATACGGGCCGGCGATCGATTCTGGGCAATATGGTCCCTATTCGTTGCTCAATGACCGGGCGGGAACCCAATTTGGAGACTATCAGCCAAAAGACTGGGATGGCAGAGGACGTGGCCAAGTAACGATGAGGGAAGCTCTGCGCGAATCGTGGAATATCCCGGCCGTATCCTTGTTGCAAGAAATCGGTATTGACACAGGTAAGCAGTTTGCTGAAAAAGCGGGTATCGTCTTTGACGATTCGGATAACAACTTAGCGATCGCTCTTGGTGGTATGAAAAACGGCGTCTCACCTTTGATGATGGCCGATGCTTACGACGCATTCGATAATGGCGGCGTACGCATTCCAGCCTATGCGATCCAAAAGATTGAAACGGAATCCGGAAGCGTGATCGCTCAAGCGAATCCGCAACAGATTCAAGTGATGAAACCGGAGACAGCACGAACGATGACATCTCTCTTGCAAGATGTCGTGCAATCCGGTACGGGTACAAACGCACAATTAACAACCGGCCAACCTGTAGCTGGAAAAACGGGTAGTACCGAATACGGAACAGAAAGTAACCGTGACGCATGGTTTGTCGGGTACACGCCGAAGTATGTAGGGGCCGTTTGGATGGGATTTGATGATTCCAGTCACGGGGAAAACGTTCCCGAAGGCAGTAAGATCGCCGCGAAGTTTTTCAGCACGGTCATGTCCCGTGTCACACAGGGTGAGCCTATGACCTATTTTGAAGCCCCGCCCGTGCAAAACGCTCCTACTAAGAAGGAAGAACCTTCACAAACGCAAACATTGAGCGTGCAAGCGGCGAATACGGGAAATGCGGTACAACTTTCTTGGAACGCGCTAGACGGTGATGTCACGTACGCAGTCTTCCGGGCAGATAATGTAGACGGTAAAGCGGTGAACGGGATCCTCATTGGCACTACGAAAGATACTTCTTTTGCAGATCAGAATGTGGATCCGTCGAAAGGCTATATTTATATCGTGACGGCCGTTGACTCGAACAATCATGAGTTAGCGAAATCCGCACCGGTTACTGTTTCACCGTCATTGCCCGATGATAAGGAAGGAAAAGGCGGAGAAAAAGGCAAGTCCAAAAATCATAAACACAACGTTTCCGGTGATACGTCCGGTCAAAATGACAATACCAATGGCGGAACTGACGGAACGGGAACGAGCGGTGATAATGGAACTGGTGGAAACAAAACGGGAGGAGGAACCAACGGTTCAGGATCTGCCGGTTCCGGATCCGGATCAACCGGTACTGGAACACAATCGGGAGGTACGGATTCGAACAGTGGAACCGGACAAAGCGGTTCCGGAAATGGTACAGGAAGTGGTACAAAAGCAAATAACAGCAATTAACATCCTAATGGGCAACTTTTGGTTGCCCATTTTTATATACATGATAAATATTTGGCTCCCGCATAATAGATATATCGTATTGGAATGATTTTAAACTTATGATATAGTAGGTGTGATTTTTTGGTCTTTCGGTACATAATGGGAGGAATCGTCAATGTCATTTGATCAAGATAAAATTGTCCGAGCTGTACGCATGATTCTTGAAGCGGTTGGGGAAGATCCTGATCGCGAAGGATTGTTGGATACACCCAAACGGGTCGCGCGAATGTATGAAGAAATTTTCGCAGGGTTACATAAAGATCCTGAAGATGAGTTAACAACGATTTTTAATGAATCTCATGAAGAACTCGTACTCGTTCGTGATATTCCGTTCTATTCTGTGTGTGAACACCATCTCGTACCTTTTTTTGGAAAAACTCATGTTGCTTATATTCCGAAGGGAGGTCGCGTCACGGGCTTGTCGAAACTGGCGCGGCTTGTTGAGACGGTTGCACGCCGACCGCAATTGCAAGAGCGGATTACCGCTACTGTTGCAGATTCCATTATGAGTCGGTTGGAACCACACGGAGTAGCGGTTGTCATCGAGGCTGAACATATGTGCATGACCATGCGTGGGGTCAATAAACCTGGAAGCAAAACAGTTACGACAGCTGTAAGAGGCATTTATGCTGAAGACCCCGTCGCGCGCAAGGAAGTGTTTGATCTCATCCATCGCAGTTAAGAATTAGAAAAAGGTGCTTTGTCGCAGAAGGACAAGGCATCTTTTTGTATTATAAATCAAATGATACGCTTGGGAGCAAAGTTAAGGAAATCGCATGACACCAAATGAAAGTGAATACCTTCGAATTCTCCCAATAACGCTGCTCGATGTCCTTCACCATGCAAATGACCGTAAATGCAATGTTCGACTTGATATTCACGCATGAGATCAAGAAAAAGCGAAGGTTGATGTTTCTCGTTTGTTGGGGGGTAATGCAGCATCACCCAAATGCGAGAGGACAGCTTTTTCGCGTTTTCCAAAGCGAGACGAAGTCTCCCCGCTTCACGCATATAGATTTGCTCATCATGTGCATCAAAATCGTAGCTCCCGGGACAGTTCCAACCTCTTGTTCCGCATACGGCAATATCGCCGATCAACATCGCGTCGTTTTGGAGAGCGAACATGTGATCCGGAAGTGTTTTTCGCACTTTTGATATCGTTGTCCACCAATAATCATGATTTCCTCGCGTCAAAATTTTCTTCCCCGGCAACTTGCCGATCCATTCGAGATCCACAGCCGCTTGTTCCAGTTTCATAGCCCATGAAATGTCTCCAGGAATCAGAACCCAGTCATCGGAATGTATCTCTTGTTCCCAGTGATGTTTGATGGAGGCCGGATGGTTGACCCATTGTTTACCGAAAATATCCATGGGCTTTTCGCCGGAAAAAGAGAGATGAAGATCTCCAATTGCAAAAATGTGTGCCAATTTCTCATGCCACTCCTTCCTATGAAAAAGATTGTACTGGATTCGGCAAAGTAAAGAAAGTCAAGAAAGGAATTCGGTGGTATACGTCGAAGTAAAATACAAACGTTTATCGTCGCCATGTAAGGAGTTGATCTGTATGCTGCAGCATGTTTCCAGGTCACTGCGGTACAGTCTTGAAGGCTTCCTGAAGCGAACATTCTATGTTTATAATGAACCGATGACAGAAGAGGATATTGTCCAGATCGTAAAAGAACATTGGCTCGCTATGGATGAGAAGAACAGAGATACGATTGAGGTAAGGGTACATATGGCTCTTTCAACGGAAAGCGGGGTCTTTGAAAGGAAGGGCAATCGGTACGTGATGCGTGAACATGTGCCGGATGACTTGCATGACCTCGCTTATAAGTTTCTTGCGGAAAAAATGTATCCCCAGAAACATGGAGAGCTTTTACGGCATATTCAACAAGTGACGAAACGAAGCCGAGGAGAATTGATGTCGCGCGTGGATTTCGAACGGGATTGGCGTTTCGCTCGTCTCACAAGCGGTGAGTGGACATTGACGGAGTGGAGTATTATCAATGATGAAGTTGTCGATTTAATGACAACCCTCAATGTCCGGAATGCCAATCGCCAAGAATTACTGGAATTAGTAGCGGTTGATTCCAAAGGTGAGACAATCGTCTTCTTTCCGGAATTGGATCCCCGTTTTCAAGTCGGATCGGATGGACAGATTGAATTGCTGGCTTTTCAAGATCCCCCTTCCAACGAGGCCAAGGCTTCTGACAAAAGAGATAAAGAGAGCCATTTCATGCTGAATAACGAAGAAACGGAGGAAAAATACATGACTGCAAAAAAAGATCTGATTGCATCCATTCTTATGGAGTTGGAAGCGTATTTGAACCGTTTGGAAGAAAGAGATCAACAAATCCCTCAGGAAGTGATGGCTTATTTCCATAATGATGATCTAAAAGGTATCGAACGTCTCATGCAAGAGAGAAAACGCAACGCTGAATTTTCGACAGATCTTCAAGAACTGTTAAAAAAATGGAATGTAAAAGCTGAGGAAATGGTGCATGTGTAATCCCCTATGAAAGATGCAAGCACCGATTCACTGGAGAATCGTTTTGAACGATTAAGGAGACTGCTTGATGTTTGGCGGGATATGTTGCAACAAAAGGAGAAAGAAGTGTTGCAATGTTTCTATCAGGATGATCTGTCGGGAATTGCTAGATTAATGGATGAGAAGAAACGCCTTGCCATACGAATTCAACATATTCAAGCTTTTGTCGATAAGTGGGAGTTTATTGAATCGCGTATATTCAGCCAGGATAGGGATTCGCAATCCGTTCCATATCCATAGATCCTGATCTAAGCCAGTCCAAATTAAAGAGTGTGTTCAAGAAGAAGACCTACTTTTGAACATCCTCTTAACAGGACTGGCTTAGATGGTATATGGTTATCTTCGGACTCTTATCGGATGTTTTTTGGATTGATTTCTATTTTGTTAAGGGGTTGCTTATGAACCTGACGGAAATGGAGTTTTTTCTGTTGCTTTCACAACACGGGATTCGAATCAGTCCCGAGCAAAAAGAAGCGATTCGTCATATTCACGGTCCTTTGGTTGTATTTGCTGGCCCAGGCAGCGGAAAAACGACCGTTTTGACCTGCCGTGCAGCCTACATGTTAAAAGTAGGAGGCATTTTACCGAAAGAATTGCTGATCGTTACATTTACCCGCGCTGCTGCTGAAGAAATGCGAGTTCGCTTGTCACAATTGCCAGGAGTGGGAGATTTGCGGGCAAAGGCGTGTGAAATCGGCACATTTCACTCAGTCTTTTTGCGGATACTTCTCAGAAAGCTCGGTTCTGTACCGAAATTGATGGGAGAAGCGGAACAAAAAATGTTGCTTCGTCGTGCATTACAGGAAACGGGAGCGGATGCCACAGAGGAAGAAGTTGCCGATCTCTTGCAAAAGATTGGACTTTGTAAGAACAATCTCATTTTGCCTGAACGGATTCGCGTGGAAAAGCCGGAGAATGTCAAGTTCCGCGATCGTTTTACCATCTACGAAGAATTGAAGAAAGAAAAAGGCTGGTGGGATTATGACGATATTCTCGTCGAATGTCATCGCCTATTAAAATCGAATGTGCAGATACTCGAAGAATACAGAAGACGGTACCGTTATATCCTGGTGGATGAGTTTCAGGATACGAATTATGCCCAATATGAATTGATCAAACAACTAGCTGTACATAACAACATTTTTGTTGTCGGTGATGACGACCAATCGATCTATAGATTTCGAGGTTCCCGGGTCGAATACCTGCTTGACTTCGAAAAAACGTTTCCCGGGGCGGCGAAAGTAATTCTGGGGGCCAATTATCGCTCGCACCAACAGATCATAGAAGCAAGCAAACGCTTGATTGTACATAACCGGAAACGTCAACAGAAGGATTTCAAAGGAATGAACGGCGAGGGAGAAGAGCCGCACGTGATTCGACCGAACGATGAGAAAGACGAGGCTGAGCAGATTCTATCCGAAATTGAACAGGGGATCAAAAGCGGCATTCCCCCTGAACAACATGCTGTTTTATACCGGACGAACAATCAGGTGCGTGCGCTCATCGATGCTTTGGTGGAAAGGGAGATTCCATTTACGATTTATGATTCGGATAGCGATTTCTATCGTCAATGGCAGGTGCGGGATATTTTATCCTACATGAGACTCGCTCAAAATCCAAATGATGTTGACAGTCTCGTACAGATCATCAATCGGCCCAAACGTTATATGTATGAAACGAGGTGGATCGATGAATTGCACCGGATTTCCCGTTCGCAAAGTTTGAGCCTCGTTGATTCCTTGTCGAAGCTTCAAGGATTGGAAATCTACCAGATTAAAAAATTGGAACAATTCATCCGTGACATCGAACGGATAAAACTCTTGAATCCTCAAGAAGCACTCCGCTATATCCGAGATGAAATCGGTTATGAGAAATATTTGCGCGAGTATGCTGATTCTACAGGGAATGACATGCAAAGGGTTATGGAACCGTTGGATGAATTAGCGCAAGCGGTGCAGGGGTATGAATCGATATTCGCATTTTTAGAGCACGTGGATCGGGTACAGGAATGTGTCCGTCAGTCCAGAAGCTCTCGCAGGGGGATTCAACTGATGACCTTGCATCGCGCCAAGGGTTTAGAGTTTCACAGTGTTTACATTATTGGACTTGTGCATCACATGATGCCGCACGAAAAGGCGCTTAACGATCAGCATACAGAAGAAGCGCTAGAGGAGGAACGAAGACTTCTCTACGTGGGTATGACAAGAGCAAAAGAACGGTTGTACCTCTCAGCGCCTGAGCGATATCAAGGCAAGAAGGTCAAGCCGTCCCGTTTTCTCTACGAGACAGGTCTTTTGAAGTCTACATGGCGCGTGGCTCTTCAAAAGAAGAAAGTGAAAACGGAAGTGCAAAATCAACTGGAGCTCTCGCCGCAGGAACGGATGAAGAAGGCTGTGGAACGCTATGGTTCTATTGCCGTCACAAAAAACATGACGCTGATTCATAGGGATTACGGCAACTGTACGCTTGAAGATGTTCAAGAATTGACAGACGGACTTGGCCGCCGTGTCACCATTCTGATTCCTGATCGAGCGAAACCGCAGCAATTGCACTTGGAATTATCTTTGTACCTTGGGATTTTGAAGACAGTCACGCAAAATGAGGTGTCGGTAAAACACGGCTCTGAAAATCTTTGATGGGCTAATATTGTGCTTCCTGGAGTCGTCTCGTTTAGATTACTGTCAAATGTTGCGAGACGACTTCCAGCTGTATAAAAACTAGAGAATCGATTCATTGAAAATGAAAAGACAGGATGAATTCATTTCATAATTAATTTTGTTCTCTGATCATGAACAATTACTATTGAGTAGAAAAACAAAACGTGATAGTATAACAAACGTCACCGCGAGATTTGCCAAAATCAAAGAGCGAGAGAAAATATGTTGACAAGATGATTGAATCGTGATATATTATTTCATGTCGCATTCCTCGATAGCTCAGCGGTAGAGCATCCGGCTGTTAACCGGAGGGTCGTAGGTTCGAATCCTACTCGAGGAGCCATATTGGAGCTGTGGTGTAGAGGCCTAACATGCCTGCCTGTCACGCAGGAGATCGCGGGTTCGAATCCCGTCAGCTCCGCCATTTACATGCCAGCGTAGCTCAGCAGGTAGAGCAACTGACTTGTAATCAGTAGGTCGCAGGTTCGATTCCTGTCGCTGGCTCCATGTTACGCAGGGGCATAGTTCAGTTGGTAGAACGGCGGTCTCCAAAACCGCATGTCGTGGGTTCGAGTCCTGCTGCCCCTGCCATTGATAATTCTTGGTGGATGTGGCGAAGTGGCTAACGCACCGGATTGTGGCTCCGGCATTCGTGGGTTCGATTCCCATCATCCACCCCATTGGGGAGTCGCCAAGCGGTAAGGCAACGGACTTTGACTCCGTCATGCGTAGGTTCGATCCCTACCTCCCCAGCCAAAGAAAGTGTAATTGCGCGGGCGTGGCGGAATTGGCAGACGCACTGGATTTAGGTTCCAGCGGGAAACCGTGGGGGTTCAAGTCCCTTCGCCCGCACCATTTGGGGGTATAGCTCAGTTGGTAGAGCACCTGCCTTGCAAGCAGGGGGTCAGCGGTTCGAATCCGCTTACCTCCACCATGTTGAACATTCAAGTAAAAAATCAATGAAGACAGATACCGAATTTTGCTGGACGCTTAGCTCAGCTGGGAGAGCACCTGCCTTACAAGCAGGGGGTCGGCGGTTCGATCCCGTCAGCGTCCACCAGATGCGGAAGTAGCTCAGTGGTAGAGCATCGCCTTGCCAAGGCGAGGGTCGCGGGTTCGAGTCCCGTTTTCCGCTCCAAATTCTTTTATCAAACACAGGCGATAAAAAGTCTGTGTTTTTATTTTTTATCGTTTATGCTATTATATAGTGAAATGATAACTAAAAATGAGGTGTTCACCCGGTGAACGTTACGATTTATGATGTTGCAAGAGAAGCAGGCGTATCGATGGCAACGGTGTCCCGGGTATTAAACGGTACAGCGGTTGTCAAAGAGGAAACGCGAAAAAAAGTATTGGATGCTATAAAAAAACTTCACTATCGTCCCAACGCGGTGGCAAGGGGGCTAGCGAGCAAACGTACCAAAACGATCGGCGTAATCGTGCCCGATGTTTCTGCACCTGTCGTTGCTGAGATGGTTCGTGGAATAGAAGATATTGCCAGAATGTATCAGTATCATATTATCTTGTGTAACTCAGACGGACAATTGGAACGCGAAAAAGATTTGATCGGTACCATGTGGGAGAAACAAGTCGATGGACTTTTGTTCATGGGCCATGATATTTCTCAGGAGTTGGTAAAAACGTTTGAGGATGCACAACTTCCTGTTGTACTCGTGAATACGGTGGACCCGGAAAACCGTATACCATCGGTGAATGTGGATAACCGCCAGGCAGCATATGAAGCGACACAATTCCTTGTGAAAGAAGGTGCAAGACGAATTTTATTTCTCGGAGGACCGCGTTCTCATTTGGTCTTGGGTGAACCCCGCTATTCCGGGTATTTGCAAGTCATGCAAGAGCAAATGCTCGAACCGCTCCTCTTCGAATGTGAAGATACCGATTATGAAACCGGACTGACCGCTATGAAGCAATGGCTTGCCCAAGGAAAACAATTGGACGCTGTATTGGCAGCTACCGATGAATTGGCGACAGCCGCGATGCATGCTTGCCAGGAGGCGGGGTATCAAATTCCTTCACAAGTGAAAGTCATCAGTTTTGATAATTCGCGGCTGACCTTCATGGTTCGTCCTGAATTAACGACGATTGTTCAACCTCTTTATGATGTGGGAGCTGTATCGATGCGCTTGATGACGAAGTTGTTGCATGATGAACCTGTCGATTCCTATTCGGTGATCTTGCCGCATGATATGGTCATACGTCAATCGACGTAAGGGCATACCGAACGTATACATGCCCTTGCGCATAATCTTTACTACTAACTAGAGGTCTTCTCTCTACGAAGGAGTGATATGGATGCACGTGGAGAGGCTGGGAGAAAATAAAGTTCGAATCTTTATCAGCTATGATGACTTGGAGGAACGAGGAATTGATCGCGAGGAAATTTGGCAAAACGGACGTAAGGTGCAGGAATTATTTTGGGATATGATGGAACGCGCCTATGTCGAGGTTGGCTTTGAAGTGATTGGTCCGATCGCGATCGAAGCGTTTACGATGCCTACAGAGGGTGTTGTGGTCATCGTCACGCAAATTTCATCGTTACCGGGAGCCGTGGAAAAACAAAATGAAGAACTGGGCTCGATTGAAATGAACCTCCATTCTGCTGACTCTCTGGGCGCTTTCACTTTCGTATTCAATGACTTTGAAGAAGTCATTCGCGTAGCTCGTGAACTAAAAGAAGTCGTACAAGAGGGATGTTCCCTTTATCATTATAGAGATCGTTATTTTTTATTTTTTGAAGAGGAATCAGTCGCTGGAGCCGATTATGATTCGGTTTGGGCCGTTTTGCATGAATACGGGGATTTGTCTTCTGTCACGCACGCGGTACTTGAAGAGTATGGGAAACGGATCATCGACCGTACGGCTATCCAAGAACTGATCAAATACTTTCCTGCGTGAAATAACCCGGATGGTTCTCATCCGGGTTTTCATACGTTCTACTGAAACATTTTAATAATATTAAGCATTAACGCTGCAATCGCTGCAGCCATGAGTGGTCCGACAGGGATTCCTTTCAGGAAAACGATCCCTATGATCGATCCGATGACAAGACCAATCATGACCTGAGGTTCAGCCTTCAACATCGAAAGACCTTGGCCGTTAAGGTATGTAGCCAGGATGCCGCCAATCAGTGCGAACAAACCTGACATTGTAAAAAAAGTACTTAATAAATCTTTCGTTTGAACTTTTCCGTTCACTAACGGAACGAGTACGGAAATCATTAAGAATAAGAGCCCCAACTCCAAGCCTCGCCGCTCAAGCATTGGAAAAAAACGTTGCAGGTGAGTAAGTTTTAAGATCAGAAGTACACTGGCAGCAGTTGCTAAAATGTTCGATCGGCCGATGATGCCAACGATAATGAGGATGACTAATACGATCTCTCCAAACATACCTCCAATCGCCCCTTCTGTCCATCTGTTTCACTATATGGACAATCAGGGCGAGTCATGCTTTCTTGTTCAGTGAAAATTCCGGATGGACTGTGTAACGCAATGTATCGCTGCGTAACCCGCAACGTAACGATTCCAATGAGAGGACATCGCGGGGATTGATATTGCCGACATTGACGTTGATTCCGAACATGTGAATGAATTCTACTTGCTGGTTCTTAAGAGGCGCCTCCCAAATGATTGGATCCGAGCTCCCTAGTTTCTCGCAAAGTTCTTCAATTTCCGTTTTGCGTAATGTTCCGTCTTTTTCAAACATACCGACAGCTTTCCCCGATTCTCTGCCTTCGATGATGACTTTAAAAGCCCCGTATTCCAGATCGTAACAAATACATTCGTACAGATGATCAACTGGAAGATAGCATCCACTCTCTTTTTTTCCCACTTCACTTAATACGAGTAAGCCGAGCGACTGAGCAAATTTGATCACTTCGCGGCGGAGGAAGCGTTCATATGCGATCGTACCGTCAGATACTTCAATCGCGCTAAATCCTAAGTCTGCACAGCGTTGCATGAATTCTCGCCATTTATTTTGCAGGATGGCTATTTCCAAAAATGTACCGCCCGGATAGACGTGAATATGATTTTCTTTAAGAAGCATAATTTTACGCCGCAAAACCGATTCGGGGTATAGTTTCGAGGAAGCGAAACCGATTTTGACAAAATCGATGTAAGTGGAAGCAAGATCAATCAGATCTTCTGTCTCATGTAAGCCTAAGCCGGTGTCGAACAACATGGTTATTCCTTTGATACGAGGCTTAGAGAAGCGCCCTTCGATCGGATTCGCGAGAAGGTCGTCCCAAGCTCGCTTCATTGCAAGTTGATCCATGATCTGGCCCCTTTCCCAACAATTCCTCTTCCTGACTCCTCTGGGTGTTTGTCACGGGAGAGACTGCAATATGTTATGCGAGCTCAGGTGCAGGTTGCTACACCCGAGCTCTTATCCTGCCAAATACACGTCTCTTGCCCATTACGATATGATCTGGCTGTTTACGCGGTTGGTTGGTTCCTCCTTTGTTGGGGCTACGGGGTCGAATCAACCACATGGAGAGAAGTCCGACGAGTAGTGCCAGCCCGGAAACTGTTAGGAACATGAAAACGCGAGAAACATCAATTAACCATGTAAAAATGGGAGGGCCGAATGCGACGCCAAAAAAACGTACGGCACCATAAAAGGAAGTGACGATACCCCTTTCTTCTTTGGAGACAGCCGATGTTATCAATGTGTTCAGGCAAGGGAGTGTAAGACCCGTACCGATCCCGGAAATGACGAGAAAGAAAAGCAAAACATAAGGATTACGAAAGAAAGCGGCAGATGCGAGAGAGCCTGCAAGCAGGAAAAAACCTGTTACGACAAGCCATTTCATAAGACCAAATCGTTTTTTGATTTTTATTCCTGTGATATAAGATGTACTTGCCATAGCTAGCAATGGAACGGCAAGGATTCCGCCTTTGGGGATCCCATCGATACGATATTGTTCTTCAAGAAGTTGAGACAAATAAAAAAGTACACCAAATAGAATGAACAAAGCGCACGCTCCAGCGAAATAAGCGGTAAGTAACCATTTCCATTCCCTCTTAAAAATGATTTTGAGTGTTTGCATATACTGTGAAAATGGTTGAGGTTCACCCTGCATCGCAGGTTCTTTGATTAAGAACCATAAGAGGAGAACAGAAAGGCTGCAGAGAATGGGGAATGTAAAAAAAGCGGCATACCAGACGATCATTGCGACGAGAACGCCGAGTATGGGGGACAATACTTTACCCAATCCGTTTGCCGCTTCATTGATACCCAGTACCTTGCTGCGTTGATCCCCTTTAAAAATATCGCTGATGAGTGCCATCGTGATCGGAGCTGTCCCTGCGGCGCCTGCGCCCTGAAGAACTCTTCCTAACATAATCATCCAGTATGGGTTTTTTGATAACCATGCGGAAAGACCCGCCACCAGTCCCCCAAGCGCATACAGAACCAAGGAAGGTATGATCACGTTTTTTCTTCCATAACGGTCAGACAAGTATCCTGCAAATGGTATAATGATGCCAGCAGGAACGGAAAACAAGGTGATGACGAGACTGACTTGTAATTTGCTGATGTGAAGTTGTTCTTGCATGGTAGGCAGGATCGGTATGAGCATCGAATTGCCTAATACCATAATCAGTGGCACGAGTGAAAGTGCAATGACAGGCCAAACAGACAAAGTTGTTTTGGCTCGCTCTGTTTGCTTTGTGTCCGTTTCACTCATACGATCGCTCCTTTCATAGGGATATTTTGCGCGATTTCATAAACGCTATGACTGGCAAGACTTGTAGAGGAGAAGAAACGACCTGTGGAGGTGGAAATGGTTACCACAAATTGGAAAGAACACCTTTGGTTAGAGGTGGAAAACAGGGGACATGAAATCATCAGGCTTGCAGAGCAATTTCAAAATACGCCGGAGACAGGTTTTTCGGAATTTCAAACGAGCCGTATGCTCGCGGACTACTTTAAACATATCCCTAATCTAGATGTGAAATGGGGTATCGCAGTCACCGGTGTCGCTGCATCCTTATATACAGGACGCCCAGGCCCTCGCATAGCCGTTACGGCGGATCTGGATGGGCTGGAGAACGGACATTTATGCGGGCATCATATGCAAATTTCTACGATGGCGGCAACAGCCATGATTTTGGCGAACTGTGGCATCATGCATTGGGCAGGAGGAGAGGTGCGGTTTCTCGCATGTCCTGCAGAAGAATATGAGGAAAGCGAATACCGCAAAAAGCTTTTGCTAGAACGACGAATTATGGATTGGTCAGGAAAGCTGGATTTCCTGCAGAGAGGATTATTTGATGATATCGATGCGGTTATATCCGTACATCTCGCTGATGATCTCCCTGAACGACGGGTGATTGTAGGTTTTCAAACGGAGGGTTTTTGGCTTCTGCGGCTGATTTGTGAATACCAAGGTTCACGATTTCGCGCATGGTGCCAGATCCATCAACATCTGCAAGAATGGATTCGACTTGTGCAGGCGGATGGACAACGGCGTGTTGTGCTGAGCGAAAAAGGAGGGGATGGGGCGATTGAGATAGTATTGTATATTTTTGAAACTTCTTACGACGAAGTTATCCAGGAAAGGTTGATACAACAACTGAGAAACTCGATTCGACAGGTTTTTTTCCGGTTTCATATAGAAAAAGAAAACGGATATGCTCCTTTCTCCCAAGACAGTGTATTAACCGATCTTGCTTCACAGCAGATTACACGACTGCTCGGTAAAGATGCGGTCATGATTCGTCCTGTGATACAAGGAGCGACTGATCTAGGGAATGTAGCGAGACGCATCCCGACCATTCAACCGCTCATCGGCGGTACAAGAGGTCATACCCACTCCCAATCCTTTCATGTTGTGGACAAATGGATGGCTTATATTTTTCCAGTGAAGCTAATGATTGGTATGATCATAGACATTCTTTTTGGGAAATATCTCTTGACGAACAGGAAGACTGTAAAGTAAAATATAACATAAATTGAATAGATTCTGATTCTTATCCAGAGTTGGCGGAGGGACTGGCCCGATGAAGCCCGGCAACCGGCATCTTTCGATGCAGCGGTGCCAATTCCTGCAGGATTACCATCCTGAGAGATAAGAGATTCCGTTCTGGAAACCGTAGTCTTTCTCTTAGGAGAAAGACTTTTTTATTTTATGTTTGAAGGAGAGTTGATCACGATGAGAATGGACACATTATTAGCGCAAGTCGGAAATCGCAAGGATCCCGTAACGGGTGCGATCTCTTTTCCTATTCATCATTCCACGACATTTGCTCATCCCTCTTTAGGACAAAGTACCGGTTTTGATTATACGCGCACCTTAAATCCAACTCGGAAAGTTTTGGAAGAAGCGATAGCGGAACTGGAAGGTGGGTGCCGGGGATTTGCCTTCGCTTCCGGAATGGCAGCTGTTTCCTGTGTGTTCACTCTTTTTCGTCCCGGTGATCACCTGATTGTTTCCAATGACTTGTACGGAGGTACGTATCGGTTATTGGAGCAAGTATTTCGTTCATATGGATTAGAAGCCACTTATATAGATACATCGGATCTGAACGCGGTGGAGGCTTCGCTCTTGCCTTCAACAAAAGCGGTGTTTGTGGAAACCCCAACAAATCCGACAATGAAAATTACCGATTTGCAAGAACTTTGCCGTTTTGCAAAGAGGCATAATATTCTCTCGATTGTGGATAATACGTTTATGACTCCCTATTTGCAAAGACCTCTTGATTGGGGAGCAGATCTTGTCGTCCATTCAGCTACAAAGTATCTTGGAGGTCATAACGATGTCCTTGCAGGATTGGTGGTTGCCCGAGATCCGGAGTTGGCGGAACGGTTGTATTTCTTGCAAAATTCAATCGGTGCCGTTTTGGGACCTCAGGATTGTTGGCTATTGCTGCGGGGGATCAAAACACTTGCTTTGCGTATGGAACGTCATCAAGAAAATGCTTGGCGCGTGGCTCAATGGCTGTCTCAACATCCACTTGTGGAAAAAGTTTATTATCCAGGGCTCGAAACTCACCCCGGGTATGATGTACAAAAGAAACAGAGCAAGGGCTTTGGAGGAATGCTGTCATTCGATGTGGTGGATGAACGCCTTGTCGAACACATTCTTTCTGCAGTTCGACTGGTTACATTCGCCGAAAGTCTAGGTGGGGTAGAATCTCTGATCACGTATCCAGCCCGACAGACTCATTTTGACATCCCGGAAGAGATTCGCAATTCTTTAGGAGTGACGAACCGTCTATTGCGTTTCTCCGTAGGAATCGAACATCATGAAGATATCATTTCGGATCTGGATCACGCATTGACCGTCTCCGGTTCCGTTCTGGAAAGATCTTGAGCAATTGACATCTGCTTGTGAATCGGGTCGAACATATGATACATTCGGGTAGACACCGCCGAGTTTTCTCTCCAAAGTGCAAACGCCTTGCGGGGGTACCCTACGCTCGGCACACGAATTTTTCCAAGTTATAAAAAAGGAGGTATATTAATATCGAATCGGAAGCTTTGCAGATCGTTCATCAGAGTCTTTTTTTAATGATTATCGTTTTGTTGACGGGAATGCTGGCTGGAAAACTGGCCGATTCTCTTAAAATTCCTGATGTTGCTATCTTTCTGCTAGCGGGCATCATCATCGGTCCTTTTTTCCACTTGGTTCATGTACCGGTCGGATCGACGTTCAATCAATTTGTCATCGTCCTTGTAGCCACCCTGATTCTTTTTGATGGGGGACGCGGCATTAGCTTTCGTGTATTAAAACAGGTGTGGCCCACCATTTTGTTTTTATCGGTTCCCGGCGTATTGATTACGGCTGCCGTGACGGCACTTGCCGCCTATAAGTTCCTGCATCTGCCTATGATCTATGCATGGCTGCTGACAGCCATCGACGGATCCAGCGACACTCATACCTGTTTTCAAACAGGTACATATTGATGAACGAGTAAGACAAACGGTGGAAAGCGAGAGTGCCTTTAATGACGCAACAGGTTCGATCCTGACTTTTACGATCCTAGGGATCGTGCTTGGGACTTCAACGTGGTCGATTACCGCAAGTGCTTTTTCATTTATCAAAATGGCAGGCGGTGGGATCGGTATCGGCTTGCTTACGGGTTGGATGACTGCGGTCTTGATTTCCGAACGATACGGATTTCTTCGTGACTATCCGGCGATCGCGTATATCACCGCGGCGATTGGTTCATATTTCACTGCTGATCAACTCGGTTTTTCCGGTTTTATGGCTACATTCACGTCAGGTGTCCTGCTGGGCAATCATGAAGCTTTGGGATTACGGCAAAGCGACGAGAAGTTGTCGGCTGTCGTTCACGTATTCGATGGTATCACCCTGATGATGCGCATGTTGATTTTTGTTCTGTTAGGTACGCAAGTCAATCTGGGAGCGCTGAAAACGTATTGGCTGCCAGGACTCGGGATTGTCGCAGTGTTTATGTTGATCGCGAGGCCGCTGACCGTACTCGCATGTACGCTCCCGGACCGTAAGGCAAAGTGGAGATGGAATGAAATCCTTTTTATGTTTTGGATACGAGAAACGGGAGTCATTCCTGCCGCACTCGTTGGGCTGATCGCAGGAATGGGAGTCGCACATATGGAAGCGATCGCTTCTGTCACTTTTATGGCGATTTTGATCACCATTGTCTTGCAAGCAGGCACCACTGCATGGGTGGCAGGAAAATTGGGATTGATCATCGGGGAGAGACGATGATCGCAATTTGCATGAATGAACTGCCGACGGGAAAAATGATCCTAGACAATACAATAGACGTGCACGACGACGAGCCATAGGAGGAGACCGTCATGGCAGATGAAAAGAATAGGAAACAGATATTTCACGAAGAAGCGGACAAAGATAATCCGGACGATTTGGAAGCGGTACCTGTTGGCAAAGCGAAAGGTGACGAAGAAACCTTGATTGTGTATGACAATCCGGATGACGTTGATGCGGATATTGGAGGATAACGTTAAAAAAGGTACATAGGGCTACACAAGGTCTTTATTTCAGCCTAATTGTTCAGCGATCGAAAAAGGAAAGTATTGTTTCATCTTTTCAAGATGACGAATGAGGTATATACTGTAGGCGAAATACTCCTTGTACTTACATAAAGGTGGTCGAATAAATAACATGAGTGCTCAGAATACGACTCAAGAAACAAAACAAGCGGAAAACCTGAATGTGTTGACACAGACACAGATGGTTATCAAAGAAGCGTTGAATAAACTTGGCTTCAGCCAAGAGATGTATGAGTTGTTAAAAGAACCGCTTCGTTTTATCACTGTTCGCATTCCCGTGAGAATGGATGACGGGAGCATCAAAGTATTTACGGGTTACCGCGCACAGCATAACGATGCGGTTGGCCCCACCAAAGGTGGAATTCGCTTTCATCCGGATGTAACAGAAGACGAAGTGAAAGCGCTCTCGCTCTGGATGACTTTAAAATGCGGGATCGCGAACTTGCCATATGGCGGTGGTAAAGGTGGAATCATTTGCGAACCCCGCGAAATGTCATTCCGCGAGCTTGAACGATTGAGCCGCGGCTATGTTCGTGCAATCTCTCAAGTGGTCGGTCCGTCGAAAGACATCCCGGCGCCTGATGTATACACAAACTCTCAAATCATGGCGTGGATGATGGATGAATATAGCCGTATCCGCGAACACGACTCTCCAGGTTTCATTACAGGTAAACCATTGGTTCTCGGCGGTTCTCTCGGACGGGATTCCGCAACTGCGCGCGGTGTGACGATCGCGATTCAGGAAGCTGCTAAAGTAAAAGGAATCGAATTGAAAGGAGCGCGCGTTGTCGTACAGGGATTCGGCAATGCGGGTGGTTACTTGGCGAAATTCATGCATGACGCCGGTGCCAAGGTGATCGGTATCTCCGATGCATATGGTGCATTGTATGATCCGAATGGGCTCGATATTGATTATTTGTTGGATCGCCGTGACTCTTTCGGTACTGTGACCAAACTGTTTAAAAACACGATCACAAACGAAGAATTGTTGGAGTTGGATTGCGATATTCTCGTACCTGCTGCCATCGAAAACCAAATCACCAGCCGAAATGCTCATAACATCCGCGCAAAAATCGTCGTCGAAGCAGCAAACGGCCCGACCACGATCGAAGCGACCAAAATCCTTACGGAACGCGGCATTTTGCTTGTTCCTGACGTGCTGGGTAACGCCGGCGGTGTGATCGTATCTTATTTTGAATGGGTACAAAATAACCAAGGACTGTACTGGACGGAGGAAGAGGTTGACCGCCGACTTCAGGATATTCTCGTCCGCGCTTTCCATACGGTATATGAAACGGCGAAAGCAAGAAAAGTTGATATGCGTTTGGCTGCTTATATGGTGGGGATCCGCCGTACAGCTGAAGCGTGCCAACTGCGCGGTTGGATATAAGCAAAAAATTCGAGGCCTGACATTCACTGTCAGGTCTTTTTTGTATTGAGATCAGTACAAGATTGTATGTATAGTCGAACAGGACGCGAGACGATACTGTTGATGATCAGATGGAATGCTTTCGGACGAAAAAGAGGGATCAACCACCGAGCTACAAGTTTTTACAAAGTCACATTCATACCGTAAACGGCACCAGCAGAAGAGTGAATAGTGTCTTTGGATGGGCGTAATGCTTTGCGTGAGACCGCGACTTTGGAGGTCGTCTCGCTTTCTTTCGGACGTAAAGGGTATATGCATTGCGCGTAATAGCGACTTTGAAGGCCGTCTCGTAACATTTGATTATGATTCCATGCGAGACGACCTTCACGGAGCATAAGCGCAATGCATATACCCGCTGAAACGACCTCCACGGAGCGCGAACGCAAAGCATTACGCCCGCCAAACTACACATTTTCAATGGAGGAAGGAGTGTGATCATTCATGCCGAAAGACCGTATCAAAGTGCATATCCGATGCAGACTGTGTGGTGAAAGCTACATATTGCGAGGCACGCGAAACGTTAAAGGACATATCGATACAGGATTCAAACGCTGCTTATGCGACAATGAACGGGATTTTGAAATCGAGACACTAAACTAATGATTTTGGCGGGAGACTTTGTCTTCCGCTTTTTCTATTCCTCCGTTTCGGCATAATTCCTTTCGTGATTTGCAAATCTAAAGAAAGGAAGTCAAGCCATTCTCATTTGGAGGGGGAAAAATGAAACTGAAATGGGGTTTGTTCATCGCGTCTATGAGTATCCTCGTATCATTTATCACCGTAAGGGCTCCAGTCGCTGAATTAAAAGACCCTTCCTCGCCCGCGTTTACGAATCGTAACCTGGTGAGAGGAAGCACCGGTGGTGATGTTTACGAATTGCAAGGCCGTCTAAAGCATTTAGGGTATTATCATGGTCCGATCGACGGAATCTTTGGCTGGAGAACGTACTGGGCGGTGCGGAACTTTCAATACCGCTTCGGAATTCGCGCGGATGGGATCGTTGGGCAGCAAACAAAAGAAAAACTGTATCGGGCGACGCGCAATTATCGCGCAACCAGATCTCACAAGGGATCGATCATGCACTATTCACCACGCGGCAGAATCACTAACAACGATATCATGTTACTAGCGAGAGCCGTCAATGGAGAAGCCAGAGGAGAGCCGTTCATCGGGCAAGTTGCCGTGGCTGCAACCATCTTGAACCGCCTTGAGGATCCCCGTTTTCCCAAAACGATTCCGGGAATTATTTATCAACCAGGTGCATTTACGGCAGTCTCAGATGGGCAAATTTGGTTGTCTCCCAATAGTACAGCTTACAAAGCCGTTCTGGATGCGTTAAACGGTTGGGATCCGTCAGACGGTGCCGTTTACTATTTCAATCCGGCGACAGCGTCTTCCAAATGGATATGGTCACGCCCGCAAATCAAGCAGATTGGCAAACACATTTTCTGTCGTTAGTCGTTTATAAAGGAGGTAGGATCAAATGGTGAGTAAAGTGTTGTCAGGCGTCTTGTTTATTGCGCTTGTGATCACTGGTTTTTGGGGTTACCGTGAGCACCAACAGAAACAAGCGCTCTTATTGAAAGCGGAAAACCAGTACCAGCGGGCTTTTCATGATCTGTCCTCACATATGGATCTTTTACAAGATGAATTGGGTAAATCATTAGCGATCAATTCGGCGAGACAATTATCCCCTTGTTTATCGAACGTGTGGAGATTGGCGTACTCGGCACAGGCGGATGTGGGTCAACTCCCGTTAACATTGATGCCCTTCAACCGTACACAGGAATTTCTGCAAGATCTCGGGAATTTTACATATCACATTGCCATACGGGATACACAAAAACAACCGCTCAATGAACAGGAAAGGAAAACATTACATCAATTGTATAAAGAGTCGAACGATGTGGAACAGAATTTGAGAAAACTGCAGACGGCTGTGATCGAGAAGAATCTTCGTTGGATGGATGCGGAAATCGCTCTCTCCGAGCAGAATAAGAAAACAGATAATCAAATCGTCGATGGATTTCGCATGATTGATAAAAGAGTTTCGCAATATCCGGAACTGCAGTCTCCGACTGTCACGGATCTGAAATCGCGTAACCGACCGAATATCCAAAACGTATCTGGGAATAACGTCACACCGGAGCAGGCGGCAAAACAGGTGGCCAACTTCTTCGGAATGAGTGATACCAAACCGATTCAAGTGATGCCAAATGGGCAAGGCACGTCGTATCCTTCATATTCTGTGACTGTTGATAAGTCGAAGGGTGGAAAAATCTTCTTGGGTCAAACGGTCAAAGGCGGCCATGTCGTGTGGATGGTGGATCAACGGGAGGTAGGAGAAGCGAGGTTGGATCTCGTGCAAGCACAGGAAAAAGCAGAAGCTTGGCTCGCCAATCACGGATTCAAAAATTTGACACTAACAAAAACGAATCAATTTGATAATGTAGGGATCTACACGTTCGCATATCAGCAAGGCAATGTGACCGTGTACCCGGACACGATCACTGTAAAAGTGGCTTTGGATAATGGAGATGTGGTAGGCTTCAATGATCAGGATTGGTTATTTCATCATAGACAAAGGATGGATGTAACACCGAAGTTGACAGCCGAGCAGGCGAGAAAATTCGTCTCTCCAACTATGCGAGTGGCAGAACGGCGCTTGGCAATTGTACAGAATGATTTGGGCAAAGAAAAGTTGGTATGGGAATTTTTAGGTACTCTAGATAACAACACGTACAAAGTCTTCATCGATGCGAACACGGGTGAGGAACAAGGGGTAGAGAAGTTGAAGACTGTTTCGTAAGAAGAGGTAGCCTGTGGTGACTGGTGGCCGGATGGAATCACGAAACCGTCACGGCCACCAAGGAAACCACGTGTTTCATCTTTGTGAATGTTTTATTTTCCTTTTACAAATTCTTCGATACCAGAGGCGATCGCTTGTGCGAGTTGTTCTTGGTATTCGGGATTTGTCAATTTTTGACGCTCAACCGCAATATTGAGATAACCGATCTCAACGATGACAGCTGGCATATTCAAATTTCGCAATAAGTAGTACGTTTCCGGTTTTGCTGAGCGTTTTGACATCCCAGGTATTCGGTGAAGAGAGTCTTGTATTGCTTCCCCAAGTTGTTGTGCTCCGTCAACCTGGTTGTAAAATACTTCGGCTCCCCCGCGTGTGGCGAGCGTGGAATTGTTGACATGAATGGAGACAAAGATTTGTGCGCGGGTTTGCGTGGCTATCTCGATTCGTTTATTAAGATCTCCCCTTTTCGCTATTTTTCCTTGTTGGCCTTTCTCCGCAAAATCGGTATCCGTATCGCGTGTCAACGCACACTGCATCCCTCGCTGTTCAAGGGCGGTTTTCAGTTTCTTGGCAACTGTCAGAGTCAGATCTTTTTCCAAGACTTTTCCCGCTTTCACTCCGGGGTCATATCCACCGTGACCTGCATCCACTAATACGATCGTTTCTGCAGTATGGGTAGTTGTTCGAAGAATTCCTGAGCCAGAAAAAAAGGAAATCGTACAGATAAAGACGATGAGTAATATGCCTGGAATGATAAAACGTGAAAACGAAATACGAACGCTTTTAATCAGGATCCGTGCCATGATGATACTCCTCGTCTCATGTTTTGCTATATATCTATGTCATGGGCTGTCCGTTCATTCGCATGCATATCTGTTATCGATTCGCATCAACCGAATTGTACGAACATAGACATGTACCAGATGGGGGTGTACGTGATGCGGAAAAACGTGAGAAAAGAATCCATGTCTCATCTGATGGGAACGAATCGTTTTGACAGGCTGATGCTACGTCTGATTCTTCTGGGCATGGGTTCGATCCTTATGATTCAGTTTTTTTTGGCCATTCCTTCCACACGTTCCCATCTCATGAGCAAAGTGCCGGCGGTCGATAGTGTTTCAAAGGAGGGTCGTGTGCAAGCCGACGGAGGGGACCTGACCATACGCGTTCTTTCATCCGATCTGCCGCAGAATGCATGGGTTTTCGTTGACGGAAAAGAGGTCGCGCAATTTTCGGATCGAGCGGTTTCGGTTCATGTGAAGGATCAAAGCCAGATCTCATTGCGCGTGAACGGTCCGGGAATCTATCGTTTCATCATAGAAAACGACGATCCTTCGATCGCTTTTCCTCCGTCCGGTTATGAAGTGGAGGTTCCCGGCGATCAAGTGACAAAACTTTGGCCTGTAGAATTGATTCCGTGAAGTATGCTTGCACCCTCATTTTCCTTGTGGTAGTATGGGATTAAACCTTACTGCTCCAATATTTGGGCTTCGTCGGAGTGACAACTGCACACCGTTTGCTTAATCTCGTCCTGACATACGGATGTCGTGTTAAGTAAATAGTTGTCATTCAAAAGCGGGCGTTGCCTGCTTTTTGTTTTAAACGTGTTCAAAAAGAAGATCTCGGGGGGCATTGTATTTTCATGAAACGATTGCGTGTGGCCATAGATGGGCCGGCTGGGGCTGGAAAGAGTACTGTGGCCAAACGAGTCGCCCAGAGACTCGGTATTCTTTACGTGGATACAGGGGCGATGTACCGCGCTTTAACTCTGAAAGTCATTCGAAATCATATTGATTTTTCTGATCGAGATATGGTGACTGATTTGGCTGAACGTACGCAGATTCTTTTGCAAAACAGTCCTTCGGGGCAACTCGTGATTCTTGATGGGGAAGATGTAACCGAAGAGATTCGTACGCCTTCAGTTACAAGAGCTGTATCGGTCATTTCTGCAATTCCGGGTGTTCGCAAACATATGGTCGTGAAACAAAGGGCTCTGGCCAGCCGACAGGGTGTCGTGATGGACGGAAGGGATATTGGTACATATGTTTTGCCCGACGCCGATGTGAAGATTTTTTTAACCGCGTCCCTACGCACGCGAGCAGAACGACGTTTTCAGGATATGTTAGAGAAAGGATATTTGGTCACATTAGAAGAAATAGAAGAAGAGATACGCAAGCGTGATGAATTGGATAGTAAGCGTGATATCGCACCGCTTGAGCAGGCTAGCGATGCCGTGTTGATCGATTCCACTGGACTCTCGATCGGACAAGTGGTTGAGCGAATCTTGGGTATTTGCCTCAACTATCTAGGCACAGATCGAAAAGGGGCTGAGTAGGATGTTGTATGTCGCTTTCCGCAGCCTTTTCCGCTTGCTGTTCAAAGTTGTGTACCGTTGGCGTATCGAAGGTCGAGAAAATGTCCCGACGAGCGGAGCGGTGGTTGTTTGTTCCAATCATATATCGTTGCTTGATCCCCCTTTGCTGGGAGCGTCCTTGGAGCGTCAAGTCTTCTTTATGGCGAAAGAAGAATTGTTTCGTATTCCCGTCATCTCATTTTTGATTCGTCGTTTTGGCGCTTTTCCGGTAAAAAGAGGGGCAGGTGATCGCGCCGCCTTGCGCACGGCTCTCTCCATTTTGCAGCGCGGCGATGTGCTTGGCATCTTTCCCGAGGGAACGAGAAGCAAGACGGGACGGTTGGGCAAACCGCAATCCGGTGTCTCATTATTGGCGATAAAAGGGAATGCGGTGGTTGTACCTGCTGCCATCATCGGTCCCTTTCGGATGTTCCGACCGATTCGAATCGTCTTTGGGAAACCGATCGACTTGAGCCAATACCGGGATCAGAAATTGACTTCCGCTTTCCTTGATGAAGTGAGTTTAAAAATCATGGATGAAATCCGCGCATTGATGGAAACAAGAGATTGATCATTCAGGAACGTTTTGCATATCATGTCGAGGTTAGTAAGCATACTATAAGTGCATTTCTTTAACAAGGATCATGTCGTTCGACAAAGTGGCAATGCTTCGCACTGATCGTCGGACTGCAAATATATTCTTTCAAGGATGGATGAAAGAAAAAGGAGGTTCCCGTTCATGTCGGAGGAAATGAATCAAATAACAGATGTTCTGACATTAAGAAAAGGTGATGTTGTAAAAGGTCGTGTAACAAAAGTTGAAGATGGTCAAGCGATCGTCAATGTCGGTTATAAGTTTGACGGTGTCATTCCAATCGGTGAACTTTCACCGCTCCGTATAGAACATGTATCCGATGTGCTGGCAGAAGGAGATGAAGTGGAAGTCAAGGTTTTGCGCATCAACGATGAGGAAGGGAAACTGATTCTTTCCAAAAAGGCTGTCGATGCTGAGAAAGCGTGGGAGCGTTTGCAACGTTCGTATGAAGAAGGAGAAGTTCTGGAAGTTAAAGTGGCGGATATCGTCAAAGGCGGGCTTGTAGCCGATTTGGGTGTGCGCGCATTCATTCCTGCGTCCTTGGTAGAACAGCATTTTGTTGAAGACTTTTCCGATTATAAGGGACGCACATTGCGTGTTAAGATCGTTGAATTCGACCGGGAAAACAATAAGGTCATTCTTTCGGCGAAAGCGGTTCTTGATGAAGAGATGGAGCGCAAGAAACAGGAATTGCTACACTCTCTCCAGCCCGGGCAAATCATCGAAGGAACCGTTCAACGACTCACGAATTTCGGGGTATTCGTCGATATCGGCGGTGTTGACGGATTGGTTCATATCTCGGAACTGGCATGGCATCGTGTAGAGGATCCTACTGAAGTTGTCCAAGTAGGAGATCGTGTAAATGTAAAAGTCTTGAAAGTTGATCCTGAAAAGGGACGAATTTCATTGTCCATCAAAGAAGCGCAACCCGGTCCTTGGGCGGGCGTCGAAGAGAAATTCAAACCGGGGGATGTTGTCACCGGAACGGTCAAACGTCTGGTTTCTTTCGGAGCTTTTGTCGAGCTCCTGCCTGGAATTGAAGGACTCGTTCATATTTCGCAGATCGCGAACCGTCATATTGCCACACCGCACGATGTATTAGAAGTTGGTCAACAAGTGAAAGTGAAAATTCTCGATGTAAGCGAGGAAAAGCAACGCATTTCCTTGTCGATCCGCCAAGCGGAACATGAGAAAAATCGTCGTGACGTGAAAGAGTATGTGGAAAAAACACACGCACACGGAACGGGTGTAACCATTGGTGATGTCTTCGGTGATCTGTTTAAAAGAAATCAGTAAAGCGAGGGATAGATTTGTCACGCGAGACTCGTAAACTCGAACATATTCGGCTCGCGCTGGCTCAAAGGACTCATGAATGCGGAGGATTTGAAGATATCCGCTTTGTACATCAATCCCTGCCTGAGAGTGATCTTTCCGAAACGGCTTTGGAAACTCGAATCGGCGAACTGACTTTCAGTTCGCCGATTCTTATCAATGCGATGACGGGCGGCGCAGACAAAACGAAAGAGATCAACAGGAAGTTGGCGATCGCTGCTGCCGAAACTGGTGTAGCGATGGCTGTCGGTTCCCAACGTGCTGCCATAGTTGATCCTGCGCTCATACATACCTATTCGGTCGTTCGCGAAGTGAATCCACAGGGGATTATTGCGGCAAATCTCGGTGCGGACGCAAGTGTCGAAGATGCGATTCGAGCGGTTGAGATGATTCAAGCGGATCTGTTACAGTTGCATGTAAATGTGCCGCAAGAACTCATTATGCCGGAAGGAGATCGATCATTTCGCGGTATACGGAAACGGATCGCGGAAATTGTCAAGTACTCCCCCGTTCCCGTGATTGTAAAAGAAGTCGGTTTCGGAATGTCGTATGAGACCTACAAAGAACTCATCGATATCGGTGTTCGCATCATTGACGTGGGGGGACGCGGCGGAACGAATTTTATCCGTATTGAAAATGAGCGCCGTAAGCACAGGCGGTTTGTCTCTATTGAAACATGGGGACAGTCCGCCGCGATCTCATTACTGGAGGCTGGGCCTTTTCTCGATCGTGTTGACGTGATTGCTTCCGGGGGCATACGCAATGCATTGGATGTCGCCAAATCACTATCTTTGGGGGCATCAGTCGTCGGGATCGCCGGTTCCTTTTTGCGTATCTTGCAGGAGGAAGGACTAGAAGCCCTCATCGATGAGATCACTCATTTACATGAAGAATTGCGTGTGATCATGACGATATTGGGATGCAATACGATTTCGGAACTGCGTGACGTCCCTCTCGTAATCACAGGTTTTACGGCTGATTGGTGTCATGCGCGTACAATTGATATACAGAGGTATGCGACACGGTGTCGCAAAGACCGCTGATGATGAGTTCAGCGGTCTTTTTTACTTTCTTGGAAATGTATAACCGCTATTACACTCGGTAAAACTGTTGATTGATAGATAAGGAGGGATTCCATGAATCCGGGTGTAATAGCCACCGTACTCGCTATCGTCGGTGTGATTTTGCTCCTAACCGATTGGGGGAAGAGCCTGTGCGGTGAGATCGGCATCTCGCCAAAAGCGTTTGGGATCCTATTGCTCGCTTTTCTATTTGCAACAACGAAGGATGTGGATACTAGGTTTGGATCGTTCAATCTGGGCGGTATGCTTTTTCTCTTGTTTGTAACAACAGTTTCAATGTATAAGTCAAAACGGTTGACACATTCCATTTATATTCTTTCTTGTGTATGTACGGTCGCATCGGTGGAACTGATTCTCATGACGCTGGTCCCTTATGACCCGGCCATGTTTTTAGTGGATGGGAAAATCCTTTATCCATTTGTTGCGTGTTTGATTTCAGTCATCTTTATGCGATCACAATTGGCTGCTGTCACAGGAGGGGTTGCTGGTATTTTTACCGCTTCTCTCCTTTATCCGGTCATTCATTTTCAAATGTCAGCGATGCAAATCGTGTGGGCGGACGGGGATACACGCGATCTTATGGCATCTGCAGCATTGGGGAGTGTTTTGTTGCACTATTTCTTACGCACCGCTTTTCAATTCGTTCGCACACGCATCATGAACAGCAAAGAGTCATACGAGAGGGGAACATCATGATGCAAATCGATCAATATACACGCATGATCATCGTTGGTACGATCTTGGGGGTTTTCTCGCGGTTATACATGCTTCGGACAGACTATCGTTATTATCCTACATATCCTCATGGACGTGTCATTCATATCGCTTTAGGTGTAATCGCATCCGGGTTGGGGGCAGTGGCTGTCCCTTCTTTGCTGAAAAAAGATTATACGGCCATCACATTCCTGACATTAGCCGCTTCACAATTTCGTGAAGTACGTAACATGGAACGGCAGATGTTATCCAATGTCGATCAGATGGAATTAGTTCCGAGGGGAGTCACCTACATCGAAGGGATTGCGATGGTCTTTGAAGGGCGCAATTATCTCGTTATCTTCACTTCCTTTCTTTCTTCTCTCTTTACTTATCTCTTGCATTGGTGGGGAGGAATTCTTGCCGGTGTGATCACCATTTTTGTTTTAAGCCGTTATATGAGCGGAAAAACGGTACAAGATTTTGCGAAAGTCCGAGAAGGAAAGTTGTATTTCAAGGGTCCTTATTTGATGGTGGATGATATCGTCATCATGAACATCGGATTGAAGGATACCCGTGAAAGGATTCTTAAACATGGAATAGGGATTGTGGTCGAACCCAATAACCCGAATGGGCGCACATCGTTCGCACATCTCGGGCAAAGGCAATCGATATTGCACGATGTCTCCACGATTCTCGGAGTCTACCGGGACAGCGGTGAACCCTCCCTGGTTCCCTTGGCAAAACGAGACTTGGAAACGGGGAATGTCGGTTTCTTTCTCCTTCCATTGGACAAAGATCCAAAGAAGGCCATTGAAATTATCAAAAAATCCCCGATGCTCGAGAGCTCTCTGCGTAAGCCTTTGCAGGCGGATGTAAAACCGGATCGCCACATGGATCCTGCCGGGAGGTAATGTTATGGCGAATACGCTTGAAAATTTTATCCTCGCAGTGATTACGACAGACCGGGAAAGTGTAGGCGGCAGCGGTCCTATTTTTTTTGCGAAAGATGAAGAAGAGCTACAAAAAACAGCTTTCAATCTTGAAAAAATAATGGATGCGATGGCGCATGAAGTCAAACCTGGTACAATCATACTCGTGAGACACTGACGGGCCATGTAAGTTATAGCACAAGTGGATGCAAGAAGACCGAGGTTGACTGACTCCAAAGCACATAGGATAATATCTAATTGAATAAAAGAAAGGCAGGGATCTTTTACAATGCCCAAACCTGTGGTAGCCATCGTTGGCAGACCGAATGTGGGAAAGTCCACATTATTTAATCGACTCGCAGGGGAACGAATTGCAATCGTCGAAGATAAACCCGGAATCACCCGGGATCGTATTTATTCGAAAGCGCAGTGGTTGGATCGGAATTTCCATATCATTGATACGGGTGGAATCGAAGTCGGGGACGAAGATGAAATCCTAATGCGTATTCGTGAGCAAGCTGAATTGGCGATCGATGAAGCGCATGTGATTATCTTTCTGGTGGACGGACTCACAGGGCTCACACCGGCCGATCAAGAAGTGGCAGAAATCTTGCGCCGCTCCAAAAAGCCGGTAATACTCGCTGTGAATAAGTTGGACGACCCCAGTAAGCTACATAATCGTTTCGATTTTTATGAGCTTGGATTCGGTGAACCGATTCCCATTTCTGCGGGACATGGGACCGGGCTGGGGGATCTGCTCGATGAGGTCATTAAGCACTTTCCGGAAGATGATGAGGAAGAATACGATGAAGATGTGATCCGGGTGGCTCTGATCGGGCGCCCCAATGTGGGAAAATCATCTCTCGTGAATGCGATCCTCGGTGAAAATCGCGTCATGGTATCACCGATCGCCGGTACCACACGAGATGCAGTCGATACACTTTTCTACAAAGATGGTCAGGATTTCGTGTTGATCGATACGGCGGGTATGAGAAAGCGCGGAAAGGTATATGAGACGACCGAACGATATTCAGTCATGCGTGCGATGCGTGCGATCGAACGGTGTGATGTCGCCGTTCTCGTTATCAATGGCGAAGAAGGGATTATCGAACAGGATAAACGCATCGTGGGCTATGCCTTGGAAGAAGGAAAAGCGATCATTATCGTGGTAAACAAGTGGGATCTCGTCGAGAAGGATGACAAGACGGCGAGAAATTTTGAAAAATTAATCCGAAAAGAATTTCCATTTATGCCGTGGGCTCCCATTTTATTTGTGTCGGCAAAAACGAGACAGCGCGTTCACAAAATATTAGATTTGGTTGTTGCGGTTGCCGAGCAACACGCGATGCGTATTCCGACGTCTACAGTCAATTCCGTCATTGAAGACGCGGTGGTCATGACACCTCCTCCTACCGATAAAGGTCGCAAGTTACGGATCTACTATGCGACTCAAGTGTCCGTCAAGCCACCGACGTTTGCCGTTTTTGTCAACGACCCGGAACTTAGTCATTTTTCGTATGAACGTTATTTAGAGAACAAACTGCGTGACGCGTTCGGTTTTGAAGGGACACCGATTCGTCTGTACATCCGTCAAAAGACATAAAAGTGCGAGTACGAAGAGAGAACGATTCCCTTTCTATTCATTAATAAGGTATTGGAGGAGAAACCGGGGTGCTCATATTCGCAGTTGCAATCGCTTATTTGCTTGGTTCGATTTCATCCAGCTATTTGGCAGGACGCATGATTGCCGGAATTGATATCCGTGAGCATGGCTCCGGTAACGCGGGTGCAACGAACACGTTACGGGTTTTGGGGCCGAAAGTGGCCGCGGTTGTGTTGCTGGCCGATCTTTTAAAAGGGGTCGTCGCCGTACTTATCGCTGAAAGGCTGACAGGAGGACAGGAGACCGCGGGAGTATTCGCAGGAATTGCTGCGATCGCAGGCCATAATTGGCCGATCTATTATGGCTTTCGCGGTGGGAAAGGTATCGCTACAACGATCGGAGTTACTTTTACTCTCGTGCCCCTGGCGGCACTCTCAGCCGGTCTTGTGGCGATCTTGTTGCTCTTGCTCTTGCGGATCGTCTCTCTCGCTTCCCTAACATTCACCACACTCATGCCCATTTTTGTATTCATTTATCACCTGCCGATGAATGATTTTTGGTTCACATTGATTCTCGCAGTGATGGCTTTGTGGCGCCATCGCTCGAACATTGACAGATTATTGAAAGGTGAGGAAAAACGGTTAGGGAAGAAGCGGGAACTGAAATAGCCGGGAAGGGGGAGCTTATGAACGGTTCGGTTGCTGTTGTTGGTGCCGGCAGTTGGGGCACAGCATTGGCTATGGTATTGGCCGATAACGGATATGATGTACGGTTATGGGCGCGGCGGCAGGAAGTGGCGGATGAGATTACGTATAGACGTACCAATGAGAAGTATCTTCCTCACGTGAGATTGCCTGAGGGGATTCGCGCTACGTCGGATTTACAATCTGTCATTGAGGGGCAAGAACACATTTTTGTCGTCGTTCCGTCCGGCTCTTTCCGGGAAACTGTCCGCATGATGGTTCCATATGTACGTGAGGATGCTTTCGTTGCCCATGCGACCAAAGGATTTGATATCCAAGGTTATCAACGCATGAGCGAAGTTTTACAAGCGGAGTTGACGCAACTCACAAAGAGGCAGATTGCAGTCGTTTCCGGGCCGAGTCATGCGGAAGAAGTGAGCCGCCGTTTGCCGACGACGGTCGTGGTGGCTTCGGCGGCGCGGGCTACAGCGGAGAGAATCCAAAATCTGTTAATGAATAATTCTTTTCGTGTCTACACAAATCCAGACGTTATCGGAACGGAACTTGGCGGCGCATTAAAGAATATCATTGCGCTCGGATGCGGCTTATCAGATGGTCTCGGTTTCGGAGATAATGCAAAAGCCGCTTTGATGACACGTGGTTTGGCGGAAATCAGTCGGCTCGGCGTGAAGATGGGAGCGGCCCAGCTGACTTTTACCGGATTGGCAGGTGTGGGGGATCTCGTCGTCACATGCACCTCACAGCACAGCAGAAATTGGCGTGCAGGTTTTTTGCTGGGAAAAGGAGAAAAATTAGACGCAGTTTTACGGAAAATGAACATGGTAGTCGAAGGGGTTCGTACAACTGAGATCGCATACCGCCTTTCTGCCCAATACGATGTGGAAATGCCGATTACGAGAGCGATTTATCAAGTGCTGTTCGAAGGAAAAGAACCTATGGAAGCGGTTGAAGATCTCATGGAGCGCGGCAGAACCCATGAGATGGAAGAAGTCGCGCGTGCGGTATCACTTTCCTGGGAATCATAATTTTGCTACAATAATTACGTATTTTAGCAGTACATACTTGAATAATTGCCAGGAGGTATTGTGCCATGAGCCATACGCCAAAAGAATTGAAGTACACGAAAGAACATGAATGGGTACGCGTGGAAGGAAACCGTGCATACATCGGCATTACCGATTTTGCACAATCCGAGTTAGGGGATGTCGTTTTTGTTGAACTGCCGGAAGTAGGGACTGAGATTGAACAAAATTCAACGTTTGGTACCGTGGAGTCGGTAAAAACGGTTTCCGATTTATACGTTCCTGTTTCCGGAAAAGTGGTCGAAGTCAATACGGAACTGGATGATTCCCCTGAATTGGTAAATGAAGATCCATATGGAAAAGGCTGGATGATCGTTGTGGAAATTAAGGATGCGGCTGAACTGGACGCCCTCCTCACAGCGGATCAGTATGAGGCATCGATCAACGAATAAGGACTGATAGAGCTATGGAGACGTGGCGTTTACTCGATACTGGCGTAAGTGACCCGGCCACGAACATGGCAATTGATGAAGCGATATTGACAGCGCACAGCCAGGGGCTCGTTCCCCCGACCGTGCGCTTTTACGCTTGGAATCCGCCTACTTTGAGCATTGGTTATTTTCAACGGGCGAAGCGTGAGATCGATTTCGATCAATTGCATGAACACCGATTGGGATTTGTACGCCGTCCAACAGGAGGCAGAGCTGTCCTCCATGACAAGGAACTCACTTACTCGGTCGTGTTGGCGGAATCGCATCCATTGATGCCCCGTTCGGTCAACGAATCGTACCGAATTTTGTCAAAAGGCTTAATGGAAGGGTTTCGTGCCTTGGGGTTATCGGCAGAAATGGTATCCCTCGCAGACGAAGATGAAAAAAATCGTTATGCCAGCTTAGGATCGGCCGCATGTTTTGATTCACCGTCCTGGTATGAATTGGTGGTTGAAGGACGCAAAGTCGCGGGGAGTGCACAGACACGGCAACGAGGTACGATTTTACAGCATGGCTCGATCTTGTTGGATATGGACGTAGATTTGCTGTTTCGTGTGTTGCTCTTCCCGACGGAAGAAGAACGGGAGCAAATGAAGCGGTCTTTTCTTGAAAAAGCCGTTTCAATAAAGGGTTCTAGTGGAAAAGATGTCAGCTACGAGGAAGCGGTTGAGGCTTTTCGCACGGGGTTTGAAAAAGGGCTTGGTATCCGTCTTGTTCAGGAAGATCTGACGGAATTTGAAAAGAAACTGACCGAACAATTGCGACGTGAAAAATATACGACTGATGCGTGGAATTTTAGACGATAAACGGACATAAACATAGCATTCGGGAGCTTTTCTCGAATGCTTTTTTCATTTCACCGGAAAGTAAGTGCTTCGAAAGTCTTTTTTGTTATGGAAGAGAGGCTTGTTCTACTTGCACTCTTTCAAACATATAAGTAGAAATAGAAAAATTGTTCTGAGAAAAACACCCCGAAGCCATCTCGGAATAAATCTTTGCGGGGCTCATATATATGGTATTGTCCTATGTTTTTGAGTGCGAGTCATCTGAGCCTTTCATACGCCGTTAAGAGTTGTTCAAGGGGAGGGGATGAGCAGAGGGGTAGCGTATTATCTACGCCGAACAATTTGAGGGAGGGAAAAGAGTGGAGAAGTTCGATATTTTTAAAGATATCGCTGAGCGAACGGGTGGAGACATCTACCTCGGCGTAGTCGGCCCGGTTCGTACGGGTAAATCGACCTTCATCAAAAAGTTCATGGAACTGATCGTCCTGCCAAATATCAAGGATGAGGCCGATCGGGTACGCGCTACCGATGAACTGCCGCAGAGTGCAGCCGGCCGTACCATCATGACGACCGAGCCGAAGTTCATCCCGAACCAAGCGGTAGAAATCAATGTCTCCGAAGGTTTGGAGATCAATGTTCGACTCGTGGATTGTGTAGGATATGCGGTACGGGGGCGCGGGGGTACGAAGATGAAAATGGTCCTCGTATGGTAACAACACCTTGGTTTGATGAACCGATCCCTTTTCAAGAAGCTGCGGAAGTCGGAACGCGTAAAGTAATTGCTGATCACTCGACTCTTGGTCTCGTTGTAACGACAGACGGAACAATCTCCGAAATCGGCAGAGACTCTTATGTGGAAGCGGAAGAACGTGTGGTTAATGAATTAAAGGAACTGGGGAAACCGTTTGTCATGATCATCAATTCAGTGCATCCGCATCATCCGGAAACGGAGCAATTGCGACAAGATTTAATTGACAAGTATGATATCCCCGTGATTCCGTTGTCGGTGAACAGCATGTCTCAGGAAGATATTATAGCGGTACTTCGTGAAGCGTTGTACGAATTTCCTGTACATGAAGTCAATGTCAACTTACCGTCATGGGTCATGGTTCTCGATAATGATCATTGGTTGCGCTCCAATTTTGAAGAATGTGTGCGCAACACAGTCAAAGATATCAAGCGACTGCGCGACATTGATCGCGTGGTGGGACAGTTTAACGATTACGATTTTGTTTCGCGGGCAGCCCTGTCACATATGAACATGGGTCAAGGAATCGCCGATATCGACTTATCAGCTCCTGATGATCTATATGACCAAGTATTGACGGAGATCGTCGGCGTGGAAATCCGCGGGAAAGATCATCTCTTGCAGCTCATGAAAGACTTCACGTATGCAAAACGAGAATATGATAAGGTTGCTGAAGCATTGCGCATGGTGAAGTTGACCGGTTACGGTATCGCTCCTCCGGTTCTTGAAGAGATGACATTGGATGAGCCGGAACTGATTCGCCAAGGTTCACGTTTCGGCGTGCGGCTTCGAGCGACGGCTCCCTCGATCCATATGATCCGCGTGGATGTTGAATCAGAGTTTGCACCGATCGTGGGTACTGAAAAACAAAGTGAAGAGCTTGTTCGCTATTTGATGCAAGATTTTGAAGAAGATCCGCTGAAAATCTGGGATTCAGATATTTTCGGCAAATCGCTCGCTGCTATTGTTCGAGAAGGCATCTCCGCGAAATTGGCGATGATGCCCGAGAATGCCCAATATAAGTTGAAGGAAACACTTGAGAGGATCATCAACGAAGGCAGTGGCGGTCTGATCGCGATCATTTTATAGTCATCAAACCGGGAGAGTCAGGGCAGAGGGGCTTGCTACTTGACTCTCTTTTTTATTGTTTACGTGATGTTGCGATAAAAGCTTTCTGTGACCGTGTGATATAATACAAAATAGAATAAAGTTTTTTTGCCTATTAATGTATAAATATTGTTATCATGGATAGAAAGATAATACAAGTTTTCCGTTCACCGGACTGGAGGTGGAAGATAATGAATAAGACCGACCTAATTAATCAGGTATCCGAGAAAGCGAACCTCACGAAAAAAGATGCGGGGAAGGCGATCGACGCATTGTTCGAAACGATTATGGAAGCGTTGGCTGCTGGCGATAAAGTACAGATCGTTGGCTTCGGTAATTTCGAGATACGCGAACGCTCCGCACGAAAGGGGAGAAATCCGCAAACAGGCGAGGAAATTGAGATTGCAGCAAGCAAAGTACCGTCATTTAAGCCAGGAAAAGCATTCAAGGACATAGTCAATACATAAGGGGCTCTTCTAGAGCCTCTTTTTTCTTCTTGTAGGAATTGTTGTTTTATTCGTATAATAGTAACAAGGCTGAAAAGATAAACATGCAGGAGGAATTTGACGTGAGCACGCATGTATTTGATTTTGATTATGAGAAAGCGGTACAAGAGTTCCGCTTGGAGATCCCGGAGAAATATAATTTCGGAGGAGAAATTGATCGCTATTCAGACGCTAATCCGGACAAAACTGCGATCATATGGGAGAACGAAGCGGGCGAGACAAGACGCATTACGTATGGAGATTTGAAAGCGCTATCAAACCGTATAGCGAACGGGTTACATCGTTTGGGCATCTGCAGAGGGGATAAGGTGATCGTGTTGGTGCCTCGTGTGATTGAAGCCTATGCGATTTACTTGGCATTAAACAAAATGGGCGCCGTGATCATGCCGGGTTCAGAAATGCTGCGCGCGAAAGATATCGAATATCGAGCCGACCATGCACAAGCAAAAGCGGTGATCGCTCTTGGTAACGTCCGGTCGGAAGTGGATTCTATACGACATAAATGTAAATCATTGCAATTCTTTGTCCTGCTTGATGGTGCCGCTGAAGGCTGGATTTCCATGGAAGAACTGATCCGGGATGCAGATACGGTTTGGCAGGTTGTCGATACAGACGCAAACGAACTTGCTTTTCTGTCATACACGTCCGGGACGACAGGGGGACCGAAAGGCGTACAACATGTACATGCTTGGCCTTATGCTCATTTAGCTATTTCAGCCACGTACTGGTTCGATGTTCGGGAAGACGATATCGCATGGGCTACAGCCAGTCCAGGTTGGGCGAAATGGGTCTGGAGTCCTTTCGTTTCCATATTGGGGAAAGGAGGAACCGCATTCGTTTACCATGGACGTTTTTCGGCGAACAAATATCTCGAATTTTTAGAAAAATATCCGATTTCTTTACTCTGTGCAACGCCGACGGAATATCGTATGATGGCAAAGGTGAAGGATCTTGAACAATATAAGCTTCGTGCTCTGCGTTCCGCTTGTTCAGCAGGTGAACCTCTGAACCGCGAAGTGATTGAAACCTTTCAACGTGTATTTAATGTCCGCGTGCGGGATGGTTACGGACAAACTGAAAATTCGCTTCTGGTGGGAACTTTTTCAGGTATGAAAATGAAGCCGGGTTCAATGGGACGACCGGCACCCGGTATCCGCATAGCGATCATTGATGAAGAAGGAAAAGAACTGCCTGTAGGGGAAGTCGGCGATATAGCCGTTCACAAGGATACGGCTGTATTATTCCGTGGTTATCTGCACGACCCGGAACGTACAGGAAAAGCTTTCCGCGGCGAATGGTATGTAACAGGCGACCAAGGAAGATGGGACGAAGAAGGCTATATCTGGTTTGAAGGCCGTGCGGATGATATTATCATCTCATCGGGATATACGATCGGTCCTTTCGAGGTAGAAGACGCCTTGGTTAAACATCCTGCCGTTGCGGAATGTGCCGCTGTTGCCAGTCCGGATCCCGAACGCGGACATATCGTTAAGGCATTTGTCGTCTTACGGCAACCCGAATTCGCGTCAGAAACGCTGGTTTCAGAATTACAGGAACATGTAAAGAAATTGACGGCTCCATATAAGTATCCGCGTGAAATCGAATTTGTCGATTCATTACCGAAAACGACTTCTGGCAAGATTCGGCGTGTCGAACTGCGCATGCGCGAAAAAGAGAGGAAAATGGGCTAGATTTCCTTGTGCATGTCCCTCCAAGAGAAAAAGAGTTCCCATACCTGAATGGGAACTCTCTGATTCAGTCTATTAACGCACGATTTCCCCGTGTCTGTTTGTGTGTTTTTCGAACTCAAACGTAGCGCATCGCGTACCTTTGGTTGTCCCGACAATATCGTTTCCGTTGCTCATCACTTCGATACTTTCTGCCGTACAAGCATAATCGGAGTTATAGATGCATTCTTCAACACCGCATCTGACGCCGTTTGGCATCTTCATCACCTCCCACTTATAGAATAACCGCTCGCGCTTCACGTATTCGTGGACAGGATGGCAAATAGGATTGTCTTGTGGTATAATTAACATTCAATCAATACTTAACAAGGAAACTTTTTTATTGAGAATCCTTAAGTGTAATCATTGAGAGGGAGAAATCGCATGTCAGAACCATCACTGGGAGATTATATAGTCATTCGGGCTAAAGAGAACGGTGTTCAAGTCTTCGGCTTGACGCGAGGCCAGGATACCCGCTTTCATCATGCAGAGAAGTTGGATAAAGGCGAAATCATGATCGCTCAATTCACGGAACACACGTCAGCCATCAAAGTCCGAGGGAAAGCGGTCGTTTATACGAAAGTAGGACAAATCGATACGACTTCAGAAGATTGACAGACGCAAATCCATGATGTGCATTGTCCGATTAGCATCGGACATTTTTTCTTTTATGTTCTTATCTGTCTTATGATATACTGTTTTTGTTATAGGTTTGTCATTTTGTTCTTGTGTGGAGGATGGGGACGGTGTCGATTGAAAAAACAGAGAATTACATCTTTCAAAGAGTTCGAGAACGCGTGCTGCGAGAGATGAATCATCCCTATCTGGCGCGTTTTCAGCCGAATCCCAAACTCGACATGTTTCATATGCACATATCTCTTATCCTGTTGCAAGCCGCTGAATTGCCATCTGAAGACGTAGAACTTTTAATGACAGTCGTTCTGCTGATCCATCATGGCCTTCGCGTGCATGATGATATTCTGTTAGCCAGCGCTCAACCTGATGAGAGGTATCGTCAATTGAATGTGTTGGCGGGGGATTATTTTTCCAGCAAATATTTTCATCTTCTCGCCCAGGACGGGCACGTCTACGCAATCGGACGGTTTGCCCGGGCGATTAGCCGAATTAACGAAGCCAAAGCGGAACGCGAAAAATACATGCGCGATTTCAGTTGCACGGAAGAAAGATATATGCGTATCAGCGAGAGGATTCACGGTGAACTTCTGCACACATTGCGTGAAATCTATTTGCCTAACGACTCCTTGTGGGAGGATATCGTTTCATTTGCGGTAAGGGCATATGTGCTTAAGGAAGAATATATGGGATTGAAACAAGGAAACTGGGTTCTGAATTTGGCGAACATCTACATGTATGATCAAGCTTCTACTGAAGAGAGACGATATATGAAATCGGTTCCTTTAGGACAGATGTTGGACAATCGTTTGTTGTCCTATCATGTCAAGTACCGCACTTCTTCTTACTTGTTCCGATTGATGAACTCATGTGTGCTTACAGTGGAACGCCTGTCAACAGTTCTGACGACAGAAACCATGCGCTCTCACCTACAATCAGTTTGCCAATTCATATCGCAAGCGATGCAAAATAAATGGAAGTTTGTGGAGCAAGGATAGGAGGAGCGATATGGCTGATTTCCTCTCGAAAGAAGAGAAAGTTCATTATGTTTTCTCGCGTATTGCGAAACATTACGATTTAATGAATACCGTGTTAAGCTTTCGCAGACATAAAGCCTGGCGAAAATTTGCGATGTCTCGAATGAATGTCAAGCCTGGCCAAAGCGCGATCGATGTCGCTGCGGGAACAGGGGATTGGACGATTTCGTTGGCGCAGGCCGTAGGTCCTCAAGGGCGCATTGTGGGACTCGATTTTTGTCAAGAAATGCTTGACTGTGCCATACCGAAAGTGGCGGAGGCAGGGGTATCCAAACAGGTACAGCTGATACAGGGGAATGCCATGGATTTACCTTTCGCAGATAATACATTCGATTATGCCACGATCGGGTTTGCTTTGCGCAACGTGCCTGATGTCAAGCATGTTTTACAGGAGATGACCCGCGTAGTGAAACCGGGTGGAATGGTCGTTTCCCTCGAGTTATCGAAGCCGACATGGCCTCCGTTTTCCAAGTTGTATTACCTGTATTTCGAGAAAATCTTGCCTGCGATCGGCTCGTTGGCTTCTAAAGACCATGTTTCATATCAGTGGTTACCGGAGTCTTTAAAGGATTTTCCGGATGCTCCCACTTTGGCGGGTATGTTTGAACAGGCAGGACTTGATCATGTGAAATATTGGCTGCTCACTGGAGGCATCGCAGCGGTACATATCGGTTATAAGTCGAAAGTGTAAAAGGAGATTCGTATGGCTTATAAAGACTTACGTCATTTTATAGAAGTTCTCGAAAAAAAAGGGTTGTTGGTGCGGGTACGTGAGGAGGTTGATCCCGTTTATGAGATCACGGAGATCACCGATCGTGTAACAAAAAAATTCGGTCCTGCGCTCCTCTTTGAAAATGTTAAAGGATTCGACATACCTGTTTTAATTAATACGTTTGGTTCATACGAGCGAATGAATCTCGCGTTGGAAGTCCATTCACTCGACGAGATCGGCGAACAAGTGAAGGAACTCATCCAACCGCCGACACCCGCTTCCTTTCTCGACAAGCTTAAAGCATTGCCGAAATTAGCGGAACTCTCTTCGTTTTTGCCGAAGATGGTAAAACACGCACCGTGTCAGGAAGTTGTCATCACTGACGAACCGTCGCTGGATATGCTGCCGATCTTAAAATGCTGGCCGGATGACGGAGGCAAATTTATCACGATGCCTCTGGTCTTTTCCAAAGATCCGGAAACCGGTAAACGCAATTGCGGAATGTACCGCATGCACGTGTTTGATGGGAAGACCACAGGGATGCATTGGCATAAACACAAGGATGGGGCCCATCATTTTGATAAACTCAAAAAATCGGGAAAAAAAGGGCGCATGGAGGTCGCTGTTGCGATTGGCGCCGATCCGGCGGTCGTATATTCGGCTACAGCTCCCCTTCCTCCTGTTATCGACGAAATGATGTTCGCCGGTTTTTTGCGAAAGGCTCCCGTAGAAATGGTAAAGTGCAAGACGGTGGATATAGAAGTTCCGGCACATGCGGAAATTGTATTAGAAGGATATGTTGATCTTGACGAATTACGCATGGAGGGTCCTTTCGGGGATCACACCGGTTACTATTCTCTCGCCGATCTGTACCCAGTTTTTCATTTAACGGCGATTACACATCGAAAGAACCCGATTTATATGACAACGATCGTAGGGATTCCCCCTCAGGAAGATGCGTTTTTGGGTAAAGCAACGGAGAGAATCTTTCTGCCGCTCCTGCGGACGATTGTTCCAGAGGTTGTCGATATGAACATGCCGCTTGAAGGCGTGTTTCACAACTGTGTTATCCTCTCGATCAAGAAACGCTACCCCTGGCAGGCTAAAAAAGTAATGCACGCCGTTTGGGGCACAGGACAAATGATGTTTACGAAACTCATCATTGTGGTTGACGAAGATGTCGATGTGCACAACCTCTCGGAAGTTGCATGGCGCGTGTTTAATAATATCGACGCGAAACGTGATATCACGATCGTAGAGGGGCCGGTCGATGCGCTCGATCATGCATCGCCCATGCCGCTGATCGGCACGAAAATGGGTATCGACGCGACAAAAAAATGGCCGTCTGAAGGACATCACCGCGAATGGCCGAACGATATCGTCATGTCGGAAGAAATCAAACGCCTGGTTGATGAGAAGTGGCACCGTTACGGGATCAACGTGTAATTTTTTGCTTCCTAGAGGGGAGGACAACAAATGGATGTGATTGAAGCTTCTCATCCTCTTGCGGATCTGTGGGAAAAAGTGAAAACCGGTGAACGCTTGACCCAAGAGGATGGGTATCGATTAATGCGTTCGACCGATATCATCGCATTGGGCTATATGGCCAACTACGTGAAAGAAGGGAGACACGCCAAGCGCGTGTACTATTCTGTGGACGAACATGGAGATGAAACAAATACATTAGAAATGGATCCCGACTTTTTTTCTTTAACAATGGAAGAACGCGTGGATCGCCTTCTTCAAGCGAGAGAACTTCAGGATCAACGAGCTGTTTATCAAGCATTTCAGATCACTCGTGATCCGTATGGTCACGATTCCACGGGGTATGACGATTTGCGGGTGATCGCCGTTTCCCGTTTATTGCTGGATAACATCGAACATATACAAACCTCATTCTCTTTTGCCGACGAAAAGCTGGTACAAACCGCGCTTCTCTTCGGTGTGGATGATTTGCTCGTGACGGTGGAGAACCGTCAGTCGCTTGAAAAAGATAAGAGAACCATTGAACCAAAAGAATTACACCGGCTGATCGAGAAGGCTGGACAAATACCCGTTGCGAGAGACGCTCATTACAACTTTTTGGATTTGGGGCTACCAGTCAAATGAGCAAGATTCGTATCGGAAGAATCAGTTATACCAATATCTTGCCGATCTATCATTTCGTTGATACATCCAACCCGCAATTCGAATTTGTGCCGGCAGTTCCTTCCCAACTGAATGCCTGGTTGGCGGAAGGGGAGATCGACTGCGGGCCTATTTCCTCATTTTCTTACGGAGAACATGCGGATGAATATGTGGCTTTGCGTGGTTTATCGGTCTCGTCGCTCGGTCCGGTTGGATCTATATTCCTGTTTTCGAAACGTCCTATCGATTTGCTCGCGGATTGCACGGTGGCATTGACGTGGACATCCGCTACTTCAGTCAACCTATTAAAGATCATTTTAGAAGAATATTACGGTGTTCATCCGTCGTATGTCACGATGAATCCTCATCTCCCCGAGATGATGCAAGTGGCGGAAGCTGCCCTTCTCATTGGAGATGAGGCACTCTTCTGGTCACAGCAGAAGCATCCATATCATGTGTATGATCTTGGAGCCGAATGGTACCGGAATACAGGCCTTCCCATGACGTTTGCCGTCTTTGCTGTTTCAAAACGTTTGTTGCTGGAAGATCCCCACAAGGTGGAAAACATTCATCGTCTCTTTTTAGAAAGTAAACGGTTGGGGGAACAGCATCTCGATCAGGTGATTTTTGCAGCGATGACACAGTGCGGTTTTTCGGAGAAATTTTGGCGATCGTATTTCTCCCGCTTAATTTATGATTTTGATGAACATCTGGTTTCGGGACTCGAGGCGTATTTTGCTACCGCACATCGTTTGGGATTACTTTCTTCACCTGCGAAGGTGAGTCTGTGGGGTGATGTAAATGACTATGGTAAATACAAAATCAACGCCCGTGGATGAAGTATTGGATAAAGCTTTATCGGGGGAGCGCTTGACGTTAGAAGATGGAATCGCCCTTTACGAATCGGACGATCTGCTTAAGATCGGATCCGCAGCGAAAAAAGTCATGATGCGGCTTCATCCGGACAACATTGTCACATTTGTGATCAACCGCAATATCAATTATACAAACGTATGTGATACGTACTGTACATTTTGTGCATTCTATAGAAAAGTTGGGCATAAAGAAGCTTATGTCCTGAAGGATGAGATTATTTTTGATAAAATTCAAGAGACGATCGATCTGGGCGGAACGGAAATTTTGATGCAAGGAGGAACACACCCTGATCTTCCTTTCGAGTATTACCTCGACCTTTTGCGTAAAATAAAAGCCCGATTCGATATAACGATGCACTCCTTCTCGGCGGCGGAAATTTGGAAGATGGTTGAAGTTTCCGGGTTATCGCTGGAGGAAGTGATCCGTCAGTTGAAAGAGGCGGGTCTTGATTCCCTTCCTGGCGGAGGTGCAGAAATTCTTGACGACCGTACGCGCATGCGTATTTCCCGATTAAAAGGATCATGGACCAAGTGGATGGAGGTTCACGATACTGCACACCGGTTAGGGATGAACACGACGGCGACAATGGTCATCGGGTTCGGCGAATCGTACGAGGAGCGTGTCTTGCACATGTTACGCGTACGGGAACAACAAGACAAGACAGGTCGCTTTACCGCTTTTATTCCATGGACCTATCAACCGGATAATACCGCGTTGCGGGGGACACGGGCGACAGCTGTGGAGTATCTCAAAACGGTTGCGATTTCGCGTCTGGTGCTTGATAATATAAAGAACATACAAGCGTCCTGGGTTACAATGGGTAGCAAGATCGGGCAGATTTCCCTGGAATTCGGTTGTAATGACATGGGAAGCACGATGATCGAAGAAAACGTGGTTGCCGCTGCAGGGGCACATAATCGGATGAACCGGGATGAGCTGGTTCGCTTGATCCAAGACGCCGGAAAGATCGCTGCCCAACGAACGACCCAATATCAAATACTTCGAACGTTCTAAGGTGGATTTGTTTGATGAAGTTGATGGATATTTATTTTCATTTAAAGCCTGATCTGGAATATGTGGAACGGTGGCTGAATGAGGAAATCAACGCGCAAGAACGCAATCTGCAAAAAGCTGCTTCCCACTTGTTAAAAGCGGGTGGGAAGCGGATCCGCCCTGTGTTTGTGCTCTTGGCCGGTCAATTTGGCGATTATGACATCGAGAAGTTAGGTAAAATCGCCGTTGTTCTCGAGCTGATTCATATGGCTACATTGGTTCATGATGATGTGATCGATAATGCAAAGACGCGCCGAGGCCTTCCTACGGTGAAAGCGGAATGGGGGAGCCGTATGGCGATGTATACGGGCGATTTCATTTTTGCGAGAGCATTATTGTTGTTGTCCGAATTTCCTCAAGTCAGAATCCATCAACTGTTATCCGAGGCGATCGTCGCGATGTGTGAAGGAGAAATCGAACAGATACGCGATTTCTACAATTTGGATCAAGGATTGCGGACATATTTGAGGCGCATTAAGAGAAAAACAGCTTTGCTCATTGAATTGGCTTGTACGCTCGGAGCGCTCGTAGCCAACGTAAACGACAAGGATCTGAAAAACATCAGACGATACGGGTATTTTGCGGGGATGGCTTTCCAAATTGTTGACGATATTCTTGATTTTACATCCACTCAGGAAAAATTAGGAAAACCAGTAGGCAATGATCTGCGTCAGGGGAACCTTACATTGCCCGTCTTGTATGCGCTTGAACATTCACCGGAACGCGATTTGTTACGCAAGCGAATTCACCGGAATATGACAGAAGAGGAAGCGAATGAAGCGATCTCCCTCGTCACCTCATCCGGCGGAATTGAATATTCGCATCGTATGGCAGAACAGTATTTGGAAAAATGTTTTTCGGCATTGCGTGAATTGCCGCAAAATCAAGCGTCCCAGTCACTTGAACAAATCGCTCGCTTCATTGCCGCACGCGATCATTGAACAGGATCATGTAAGAGGACATTTTTATCGTTTTTGGCTTGAAGTGCCGTTGATGGGTACGTTACAATGAACTATGGTACATAGGAATTACATATGAGGAGTGTTTCGAGAATGGAACGTACGTTTATCATGGTGAAACCGGACGGTGTACAACGCGGTTTAATCGGTGAGATCGTCAGCCGTTTTGAAAAGAAAGGATTGAAATTGGTCGGGGCGAAGTTGATGAACGTTTCCCGCGAATTGGCTGAAGCGCACTATGCGGAACACAAGGAGAAGCCTTTCTTTGGTGAACTCGTTGATTTCATTACTTCTGGCCCTGTATTCGCGATGGTATGGGAAGGTAATCAAGCGATCGCGATTTCCCGTTCGATGATGGGAAAAACCAATCCGCTCGATGCGGCCCCTGGCACGATCCGCGGTGACTATGCGCTCTCCGTCGGGATGAATATCATTCATGGATCGGATTCCCCTGAGTCCGCTCAGAGAGAAATTGGACTCTGGTTCGGCGAGGATGCGATCATCTCTTACGAAAAGACAGTATCTGCATGGATCTAGTGAAATACCCTCTGCTGAAAAGGCAGGGGGTATTTCCGCACAATCATGTGGATTGTAGGTACTTGCGCAGAGCAGGCAGGGCGTCTCTTGCCGTTTGCCGACCTATTTCGAGACAGTACTCGATCTTATTGAACGACGTCCAAGTAACCCCTTCAATCTTGGGGATTATAGGAAAAAATTGATATTTGGAAAGCCGAAGGGCTGACAGATCTTCCATCATGATATCCATTGACCGGTTGAATACATCAACAAACGTCTCAATCGAATTCGAGTGGATCGAACCACGATGCAGATCGACTGCGATGATTTTCTGACATCCGATATTATACAGAATGTCTACGGGTACATTGTTTCGTTGACCGCCATCGATGAGTACATGGCGCCCCATCTGTTTGGGCTTGAAAACGCCGGGAATCGAAGCGCTTGCCCTTACAACCGATGGCAAATCATCAATAGGCAATATGACCGTTCGGGGCTGGGAGTACACTTGCTGTGATTGCGTTCTTTGCATTTCATGATTTTTATCGTTTGTAAAAATGACCGTATCTGCCGTGTACAAATCGGTTGTAATCACATAGAGAGGAACTGGCTTGCGAACGGGAGTCAGTTTGAACAGTTTCCGCAGATAACTTTCAAGTTTGTCTCCTGCGATGAGTCCCATGGGCAATAAACGTGAGATATCTTTGACAACTCCTAGATAGTAAAATGGGAAGAGAAGAACGATCTTTGCAAGGCTCCATGCAGGGAGTGACCAATCGATCAACTTCGGACCGGGAAAGGAACACACCAACTGGCTCATGAGGTTGGGTGAGTATCCCAGTGCGTACATGGCCCCGACGATGGATCCCACGCTTGTACCAGCAACGACATCCGCTTCGATCCCCGCATCGAGCAAGACTTCCAATACGCCGATATGGGCAAATCCTCGTAGCGTACCTCCTGATAGAGCGAGACCGATCTTCATTTCGTTTCACCTTCCTGTGTAATCAGGAATCATGAGAAAGAATTAGGGGAGAAGAAACATTGAGTTCATGTGATTACGACCAATTTACCGAATGGGTGTATCGGAAAACAGGTATAGACCTGCGAAAGTATAAACGCCCACAAATGGAAAGGCGGTTGACCGCCCTCTATAGCAAGCGTGGATTTGCGAACTTTCGTGCATACTTTCAAGCGATCGAAAACGATGAACAACTGTTTGCCGAATTTTTAGACAGAATCACAATTAATGTTTCAGAGTTTTTTCGTAACCCGGGACGTTGGGAAGTCATTAGCAAGAAAGTATTGCCAGAGCTTCTTCGGAGTCGACGGAAATTAAAGATTTGGTCAGCTGCTTGTTCAACAGGAGAAGAACCTTACACGATCGCCATGATCATGAAACAGTTCTTGCCGCTCAAAGAAATCCAAATCCTTGCTACCGATCTTGATGTGAACGCATTGGAGACGGCTAAAAAAGGGATCTATCATAGGCGTTCATTACAGTCTATTCCTTCCCCTATGTTTCATGAGTTTTTTCGTGAAATCGATACGCAAACATATGAAATTTCCCCAGAGCTAAAACGTGCGGTCATTTTCCGAAAGCACAATTTGTTGGAAGATCCGTTTGGGGAAGATTTTGATCTGATTGTTTGTCGTAACGTTATTATCTATTTTACGGAGGAAGCGAAAGCGGATCTCTATCGCAAGTTTGCTGGTGCGCTCAGGCAAGGGGGGATCCTTTTCGTAGGTTCAACGGAACAAATCTTTAACCCTGGTGAATACGGGTTGAAATCATATGATACTTTCATGTATCAAAAGACGTAAAAATGGCATGAAAAAACCGGGCACTCGGCCCGGCTTTACCTGCGTTCGATTTCTGCTTGGTTGTCAGGTAAGCCGATTTATAACGCACAGATGGGTAGATTCGTCACAGTGTCAATGAGAAGAAGTCTGAAAATGGAGGATGTGAATTACTTAGAGAGCAATTCTTTTCTAGCTTTGTTTCTTTGTCTTCGAATTGAAACACAGGTAATAATCGTTAATGTAATTGAGATAAACAATACAACTAATATCGGTAATGATCCTTTGAATTCTATTTTCGTCCCGACTGAATAATAAGACATAAAATCTCTGATTGTTAGGAAAAGAATGCCGATGGCTACCAAAATAAAACCATTTTTAGTAGCAATCGATTGCTTTATGAATGATTCTAAAAATGCATTTTGATTAATGTCGCTATTGTCGATTGAATGATTATGGGACGATTTAAATACGTTATAAATATCTTTCGTTTTTTCGTGGAGACGAGAGCTAGAAATAAAATATGAACCACAAAGTTCTATGATATGACCTTGAATGTCTAACAAAGTTAGTAATCTCATTTTTATCTCACCTTACAGTACAATCATGTTTGATCATTATTTTTGCGGAAATTCACTTGTATTATTCATTGGAGGATTCCAATAAGTCGCGTCTAATACTACACCACTCCACAAGCCAAAAATATATAGAACTTTAACAAGGGGGGTTGGCGGATGCAGTTCTTACATCAGTCAATTCACCATGACTGTCTCATTTCGGATACACATTGTTTCTCAGAATGAGAGGATGGGAATAATACGTGACACACGATTGAAAAATATAATTTATAAGATAGAATGTAAAGTAATAGCAAAAATTGCACGCCGTGAAGGCATCGCATAAAGGAAAGGTTGATCGAGATGAAAATGCATGTAGATTGGCAAGGAAAGCGGAAGTTTTCCGCAAAAGGGGAGGCGTCAGGCCATACAATCGTCATGGATGCGAGTCCCGATTTCGGCGGTGAGAATCAAGGGGCACGGCCTATGGAGCTTTTGTTGGCAGGTCTTGGCGGTTGCACAGGGATCGATATCGTCAGTACATTAGAAAAGATGCGGTTACACGTCGAATCTCTTACGATCGAGATCGACGGGGAACGAGCGGAAGAGTATCCCCAGCGGTATACGGACATCCATCTCCGTTATATCATCAATGGTCATGATTTGACACCGGACAAGGTGGAGCGGGCGATTCGTTTATCAAAAGAAAAATACTGTTCCGCATCCGCTTCCTTAAATGCCAACATTACAACATCGTTCGTACTCAATGGTGCAGAACATACGATGTCATAGAAGGGGAAACCATACATGAAGATCCGTTGCAGTGATTGTTACGAATTAAATGAAATGAATGCTGATCGTTGTTGCCGTTGCGGACGTCTGCTTGAGCATGACCGTCGGGATCAGACAAGAGATATTTTTGAACATCAACATGAAGACGCTCCGAACATCGTTCGAAAAAAAACGGTTCCCCGTAAAGTATGGTGAGCTTCAGATGACATGGAGAACCTGAAAGAAATTATCCGTTATCGCTGTGAAGTCCGGGATGAAGGAAAGATGGTTCGCCAGATTTTACAGAACCGTTTGGGTCTTTCCAGGCGTCTGATCCGTCGACTTGTGAGCGTTCAAGGGGTGCGGGTTAACGGTCTCCCCGCTTTTCTCAGCTCACGCGTGAAGTGTGACGATCTGTTGCAGTTGTATGCGCAAGAGGAAGCATCTGACGCCATTTTACCCGAACCGATCGAACTCAATATCGTGTACGAAGATGATCATTTGTTGGTCGTGAATAAACCGGCGGGGATGATCGTACATCCGACGCGCGGACACTATACGGGTACATTGGCGAACGGTGCGGTCTATCATTGGATGATGCGCGGAGAAAAAGTACGCTTTCGACCCGTTCACAGGATCGACCAGTATACTTCAGGTCTGGTATTGATCGCAAAGACCCATTTTGCCCATCAACAGGTCGCGAAGGAATTTGTTTCCCATAATCTAGAACGCGAATATCATGCGATCGTGCACGGGAGAATGACACATGACGAAGGAACGGTTTCTGCCCCGATCGGACTCGATCCGGAACATCCGCAGAAACGGAAAGTGATGCAAGAAGGCCGCCCTGCCGTTACCCATTATCGCGTGGTCAACCGTTTTGCCGATGCGACATGGGTGAAGTTACGTTTGGAGACGGGAAGAACTCATCAAATACGCGTCCATATGTCCCATATAGGACACCCGCTGTTCGGCGATTTCCTCTACGGACGTGAAGAGCCGGCCTTTATAGAACGTCAGGCGTTACATGCGGGAACTCTGGGGATCATTCATCCGCGTACGAAGGAAAAGATGGTCTGGAATGCCCCGTTACCTGCCGATATGGTGAATTTAATTGGGAGATTAAGTTAGTGTGTGTATCTCCACGCGATTGGCGTGATTGTATACGTTACCAGAAATGGGGGCGAAGTGAGGATGTTGGATTTCTTCCTTATATTAGGAAGCAGTTATCTCTTTTATACTTGGGGCGTTCGCAATATGTTTAAAGCGAAATTGTTCAAGCGGGAGATTTACGATTGGTTTGCTTACGCTTTTTTTATGATCGTAGGTTTGACAATTTCTCTTTCTGTCAGTATTACCGCGATTTTGCCCTTACAACCGAATGGTTCCGTATGGGAAAAAAGCGTCATTCCCACTTTACTTGCAATCGCAATCGGCGAGATTCTTTATGCACGCAATGCGCGATTGGCCATGCGCATGTTAAACCGTGGGGAATCGGAGGAAAATGATGGACAGTGATGGAGGCAGGAAAGATGAATGAAACAATGGATGCCAAGGGGATACTGCTTGAACTCCTTGAGCTTGCGGGCCCATCCGGTCATGAACAACGAGTCGCCCGCAAGATTAGGGACGTACTTTCCTGTTTTACCGACGATATTCGTGTGGATCCATTAGGATCATTGATCGCCTGTGTACAGGGGGAAGGGGCGAACGATCGACCTCGAATCATGATCGCCGCGCATATGGATGAGATCGGTCTCATCGTCACAAAGATTGAGGAGGGCGGTTATTTGCGAGTGGCGAATCTGGGGGGAGTCGACGCGCGTACGATTGTGGCTCAAGAAGTGACCGTCCATACGAAAAAAGGGGATCTACGCGGAATTGTCGGTTCGAAACCACCTCATTTGACCAGTGCTGAAGAGCGCAAAAAAGCGATTCCGCTGGAAAGCCTGTATGTCGATCTCGCCATGCCCGAACATCAAGTTCGTGAATATGTCGAACTTGGTGATTGCGTGACTGTTTATCGTCGTCCCATGGAACTTCAAAACGGTTATATCGCGGGAAAATCGCTCGATAATCGCGCGAGTGTAGCGGCGTTGTTTGTCTGTTTGCAAGAGATGAAACGCCTTCGTGTACAAGCGGATGTCTATATGGTTACTACGGTACAGGAGGAACTGGGATTGCGGGGGGCGGGGACGGCTGCGTTTGGCATCCACCCGGATCTCGCGATCGCGGTGGATGTGACTTTCGGCAAGCTCCCCGGGCAAGCTCCCGATCAATCGATGATCCTCGGAGAAGGCCCGGCCATTTGTTTCGGTCCCAATATCCATAGAAATATCCATCGGCGTTTTCTCGATGTCGCCGAGGATCTTCGCATTCCGCATCAGATCGAGCTTACACAGGCGTCAACCGGAACGGACGCCTGGGCAATTCAAGTGACTCAAGGGGGCATACCTTCAGGCCTCGTATCCATTCCTTTGCGTTATATGCATACATCAGTGGAAACGGTTAACTTCGCCGATATTGAAATGACCGGAAAGCTTCTTGCCCATTTCGTTGCATCCATAGACCGTTCGTTCGTGGAGGGGTTACGTTGTTACTTAAAAAATTAACGGAAGCGATGGGACCGTCCGGTTTCGAAGATGAAGTCCGGCAAATCATATATGAGGAAATTAAGGATCACGTGGATCGGGTTTATACCGATTCCATGGGAAACTTGATCGCGGAGAAAGACGGTTCGCTCGAAGGCCCGAAGGTCATGGTCTGCGCCCATATGGATGAAGTCAGCTTTATGATCGTACATATTGAAGAGACGGGGATGTTGCGTTTTCGGCCGATCGGAGGCGTGGATCCGCGTGTTCTGGTGAGTAAACCGCTACGGATCGGTGAAAAGAAAATCTATGGTGTGATCGGTGCGAAACCCTATCATCTCCAGTCCGGTGCGGAAAGGGATAAGCCTCTCGCAATCGATGATATGTTTATCGACATCGGTGCAACGAGCCGTCAGGATGCGGAGAAATACGTGAAACTGGGAGATGTAGCCGTCTTTACGACCGAGTATGAAGAAATCGCCCCGCGCATCGCGAAAGCAAAGTCGTTCGATGATCGAGTGGGATGTGCGATCATGATAGAAACGTTGAAAAAATCGTTTGCGTTGCCACTCTCATTCGTATTTACCGTGCAAGAGGAGATCGGACTCCGGGGTGTCGGACCTGCCACATATGCCGTCAAGCCGGACATTGCCCTCGTACTCGAATCAACCGTCTGTTTTGACGCCGTGGATGCGGTGGCTCATGGCCAGGGTACCGTCTTGGGTCAAGGTCCTGCGCTCTCGGTCATCGATGCTTCAACCATCGCAAATCGTGCGGTTCTGCAAGCGATCATTCGTACGGCGGAGAATCATAACATTCCCTATCAGTTCCGACGGGTTTCCGGAGGAGGAAATGATGCGGGACGTATTCATAATATCAGGGAAGGAGTAGCGGTGGGTGCGATTTCCGTACCGACACGTTATATCCATTCTCCTGCTCAAGTGATCAATCTTGATGATTATGAACATACCGTTCGATTAGTGGAAGCGTTTCTGCGCGCGATTGAGAAAGGGGAGGTTCGCTTATGAATAACGAGCTGCTTCTGCAACTTAGCCAGACGGTGGCCCCTTCAGGTGCGGAAGGCACACTCCTTCAACAACTAAAAAAAGAAATCGAGCCTTTTGTGGATGAAATACATACGGACGTATTGGGAAACCTCATCGCATGGAAGAAAGGAACCAACCCGCAAAGCGGCAGACTGATGCTTACCGCTAACATGGACGAGCGTGGGATTATGGTCACTCACGTGGAAGAAAGCGGCTTTTGGCGTTTTGTGCCGATTGGTACTATCGAACCTGTGCGTTTGATCGGGGAACGTGTCCGTTTTACCAATGGTGTGAAAGGAATCATCGGTGCGGAGCAGACGTCAGGAAAAGATGTGACATGTACGGAACTGTTTATCGATATAGGTGCATCGAACGCTGAAGAAGCCTTGCGAACCGTCGCGATCGGAGATTCAGCTGTGATCGAACACACGCCGCCGGAGATCATCGGCGAGCGAATCATAGGTAAATCTCTCGATAACCGCGTGGGTTGTGTCATATTGACGGAAATAGTCAAGCGTATCGGTGTGCTGGATCATGACCTATACATCGTCTTTTCCGTACAAAAAGAAGTCGGTTCCCGCGGTATCAAAACTGCAACATATCGGATTGAACCGGATTTTGCTCTCGTCATCGGCACTGCTGTAACGGGAGATACTCCCGGAGCGGAACGCAGCGAGGTGAAACTGGGAAAGGGTCCGGCGATCAAAGTTCTCGATGACACGATCGTCGTTCCACCGGAGATTCGTCGCAAGATGAAGGCCTGTGCGGAGGCGTGCGGCATTCCTTACCAAATGGAAGTTTCACCGCAGGGAAAAAGTGATGCGGGAGCGGTTCACTTGACACAGGGCGGTATTCCGACAGCCGCCTTGTCAGTACCTTTACGCTATCCGTATTCCCCATCACAAATGGTGTCACTTGCGGATATGGAACGAACGATTGAATTGGGGATAGAAGTTTTAAAGCGAGCGCTTCCTTAAGGAAGTGCTTTTTCTATATGGAGAATTAGCTCTTTTTTTAATTAGAAGATTGATATATAATGTACAACAATATCTTGAATTTTCGTGCTGTACAGTATAACAGTATTGAGAAAGAATCGTCGTTCGGTTTTATAGACAAATCATAACCGAACTGCATAGATGGAAAGGGGATTCGATTGATGCTACGCTATTTGACTGCCGGTGAATCTCATGGACCGGAATTAACGGCGATCATAGAAGGGTTGCCGAGCCATGTGCCGCTTTCCACCGACCAGATCAACCATCAGTTATGGCGTCGCCAGCAAGGATACGGCAGGGGGGGCCGAATGAAAATCGAAACGGATCGCGTGGAAATTACAAGCGGTCTGCGGTTTGGGAAAACGTTGGGTTCTCCACTAACCCTGCATGTCATCAATAAAGATTGGAAGAACTGGCAAGAGCGGATGGCTGTTGAAGGGGAACCTCCGGCTGATCTGGCTGTTGTCACCAAGCCCCGGCCAGGTCATGCGGATCTCTCAGGCGCTTTGAAATACGCACACGATGATGTGAGAAATGTGCTCGAACGAGCAAGCGCACGGAACACGGCGACACTGGTTGCCGTCGGGGCAGTAGCGAGACAATTGTTGGAAATTTTTAATATTCGTATTTACAGCCATTTGGTCGAAATTGGCCCGATTCAAGTGGGACCTCTTGAAGGAAGTATCGAAGAGATCGCAGCAAGAGCAGAGAAGTCGGAAGTTCGCGTCGCGGATCCTGTCAAGGAACAGGAAATCATTGAATTGATTAAGAGAACGCGTAAGGAGGGCAATTCACTCGGAGGGATATTCGAAGTTGTAGTGACAGGTGTACCTGTTGGACTTGGTTCCTACTCGATGCCCGATCGGCGGCTCGATGCCCGTTTGGCATGCGCATTGATGGGTATCCAGGCGATCAAAGGAGTGGAAATCGGTCTGGGATTTGATGCAGCAAGGAGAGTGGGATCGGAAGTACATGATGAGATCTTCTATGACGAAAAACGTGGATTTTATCGCGAAACGAATGGTGCGGGAGGTATCGAAGGAGGAATTTCGAACGGTGAGCCAATCATCGTGCGCGCGGCGATGAAACCTATTCCAACACTCTACAAACCGCTGCGCAGTGTCGATTTGAAAACAAAAGAGAAGTATGAAGCGACGGTCGAACGTTCAGATGTTTGTGCCGCGCCTGCAGCAGCGGTAGTAGGCGAAGCGGTAACTGCCTGGACGATCGCCCAGGCATTCTGTGAAAAGTTTGGCGGAGATTCGCTGGAAGAAATGAAACGCAATTACGAAAGTTATTTGTCGGCGGTGAGAGCACGATGACGGACGATGTGAAAAGGTTGCGAGTCGATTTGGGGGAGCGCGGATATGAGATCATCATAGGGGATGGAGTTTTGCGCTCTTTGGGGGAGGAGATGAGACGGGCGGATTTGTCTGAGACGTCTCACATTCTACTGGTGACGGACGAACATGTGAGCAAGGCGGGCCACCTCGAAGTGGCGAAAGAGTCGCTCGAGCAAAGTGGATATTCAGTCACCGTTGTTGAAGTGCCACCTGGTGAGGAATCAAAAAACCTCGACCAGGCTGAACGGTTATATGATGCCGCGTTTAACGCCGGGCTCGACCGCCGATCGACTATTATCGCATTAGGAGGCGGGGTGGTAGGAGACTTGGCTGGCTTTGTCGCGGCTACATACATGCGCGGGATCTCATTCGTTCAAGTCCCGACGACCGTCCTAGCACATGATAGTGCTGTAGGCGGCAAGGTGGCTGTCAACCATCCGCGAGGGAAAAATATTATTGGCGCATTTCACCAACCGGAATTCGTATTATATGACGTAAATACCCTGCGTACATTGCCTCCACGGGAAATCCGTTCAGGGATTGCTGAAGTGATCAAGCACGGATTAATTTGGGATCGTGAATTTTTCTTCTGGATCGAGCGGAACATGGAGGAGATGTTGTCGTTGGATTCGGCCATTCTCGTGGATATGTTGGCAAGATCCTGCGCGATCAAGGCGGCCGTCGTCGCGAAGGACGAAAAAGAGCAGGGATTGAGAGCGATCTTAAATTACGGACATACGCTCGCGCACGCAATAGAAGGTCTTGCGGGATACGGAGTCTTCACACACGGAGAGGCGGTTTCCATAGGAATTGCCTTTGCCGCCGAGTTATCTTCGCGGCTCGGTTACTTATCGAGTCAAGACTTGGTTCGAACGGAGCGTTGCCTTCTAAAGGCGGGATTGCCCGTTCATATTCCGGCTTCGTTGTCCACGAATGAATTAGTCTCTTTTATGCGTCAAGATAAGAAAGCAATCGGTAAGACACTGACGTTTGTTATTGCCGAAGACATAGGGCGTGTTTCTATTGTGAAAGACGTGCCTCTTCAATCAGTTATTGATTCGATCGACGTACGAAGGGAGAGAGCTTCATGATGGTACGAGGAGTGCGCGGGGCGACTACTGTCGAAGCGAATACATCCGAAGCGATCATCTCCGCTACCGAGGAGCTGGTTTCGCGAATGATCGAAGCCAATCATCTTGTACCTGATGACGTTGCATCCGTCATGGTAACGGTAACTTCAGACTTGAACGCGGATTTCCCCGCACGTGTGATCAGGGGAAGAGCAGGATGGGAGCTTGTTCCCGTCATGTGTGCGCTTGAGATGCCCGTTCCAGGTTCTCTTCCTCGTTGTATCCGCGTTCTCATGCATGTGAACACGGTGAAATCGCAAAGTGAAATTCACCATGTGTATTTGCGAGGGGCAACTGTGTTACGCCCGGATCTCGTCAACAAGATATGAGTGTCATCTGACTAAAAATACTTATACGTTTGCATATTCAATCAGAGAGCTCTTGACGATCTCGAGCATACGGGTTACACTCTTTTGTAAGAAATGGAGAGTCCAAATATGTGGATTCTATGATGGTTCAGTAGATCAGTGAGTAAGGCCAGGCTGAGACGAGCAGAGTTGAGTGAGATGAGAGCATAAGAACATCTGGTTCTTATATTTTGTCATACTCTTTGAATGTTTCAGTCAGGGCGATCGCTCTGACTTTTTCTATACATTCATTGGCAGAATGTACTGGCTACGACTCCATGAGGTTCCAGCGTCCGTTCACGTGAGTAGAGACGAGTCGAGTGAAGATGAGAGGAGCGAGAGAAAGATGATGAAACAAGCGCTGAACAAGCTCATTGACGGGAAACACCTGTCCTTCGAGGAAGCACAAGCGATCATGGAACATATCATGACCGGTCTTGCCACACCCGCACAAATCGCGGGATTCATCACGGCCCTGCGTGTCAAAGGGGAAACTCCCGATGAAATCGCAGGCTTTGCGAAAACGATGAGAAGCCTTTCCTTTTCATTTGAAACGGGAATTGAGGGATTGGTCGATACTTGCGGTACAGGTGGAGATGGTGCAAGGACGTTTAATATTTCGACAGCCGCCTCGTTTGTAGCTGCAGCGGCGGGCGTACCGATTGCAAAGCACGGGAATCGAGCGGTCTCCAGCCAAAGCGGGAGTGCGGACGTACTCTCTGAATTGGGAGTTGCCATAGAGTTAACACCGGAGCAAGCAGTGGCATGTCTGAAGAAAACGGGCATTTGCTTTTTGTTTGCACCTTTGTATCACCAAGCGATGAAATACGCTGCGGTACCGCGCCAAGAACTGGGATTTCGCACGGTATTCAATATTTTAGGACCGCTGACGAATCCGGCCGGTGCGAAAAGGCAGGTGATCGGTACATTTTCCGCTGATTTGCCTGTAAAAGTTGCTCACGTATTACGTTTACTGGGTTCGGAACATGCGCTGATCGTCCATGGCTGTGACGGCTTGGACGAATTCACGATCACGGGAGAAACATTTGTCGCAGAGTTGAAAAACGGAGAAATAGTGACATATACGGTCACCCCCGAAGAATTGGGCTTATCACGTCATCCGTTACGATCTGTACGAGGCGGATTACCGAAGGAAAATGCGGAGATCATTCGCCGCGTATTGAAAGGAGAGCCCGGCGGAGCAAGGGATATCGTTGTTCTGAATGCGGCCGCAAGCATCTACGTAGCGGGAAAAGCAGAAACATTAGAGCACGGCGTGCGAATGGCGGAGCAGGCGATCGATAGCGGCAGTGCGTACGCTCTCCTTTCACATCTTTGTGAAGTATCGCAGCAATACGTGGCGCAGAAGGAGTTGGCATGATGATTTTGGATCAAATTATCGCAGTGAAACGGCAAGAGTTGGAACGTCTCGCCGAGACGTTCCAACTGGGGAATGTTGAGAAAAAGATCGCATCGCTTCCTTCCACCCGCGGTTTTCGTCGAACGTTAGAAGAAGCGGGGGGACCGGTAGCATTGATCGCAGAAGTGAAAAAAGCCTCTCCTTCTAAAGGTGTGATTGCCGCACATTTTGACCCGGTCCACATCGCGTCGCAGTATGAAGCGTTCGGTGCGGCTTGCATTTCCGTGTTGACTGATGTCCGTTTCTTCCAAGGAAGCCCGAAATATCTTACAAATGTGAGTCAAACGGTTAAACTTCCAATTTTGCGTAAGGATTTTATCATCGATGAGCGTCAAATTTATGAAGCGCGTCTCATAGGGGCCGATGCGATTCTTCTCATCGCAGCGGTGTTATCAGAGAGAGAGTTGCGCAATTTTCGCAGGCTTGCTGAGAGCCTTGGGCTCGATGCGCTCGTGGAAGTGCATGATGAAAGGGAATTGGATCGCGCTCTCTCATCTGGAGCGACTCTCATCGGTGTGAATAACCGGGATCTGCACGATTTTACGGTTGACCTTCACACGACGGCGAGACTTGCCGATTGTATCCCGCCAGGCACATTCCTCGTATCGGAGAGCGGGATCAGTTCATACGCGGATGTTGAGTTTGTCCGTAACGCAGGAGCCAAAGCGATCTTGGTCGGTGAATCGCTAATGCGTGCACAATCGATACAGCATGCGATCAAAACATTGCTCGGAGGTTCGCCATGTCAGTGAAGATCAAAATCTGCGGCATTATGGATCACGCTGCGGCACGAGCTGCGGTTCATCAATCGGTCACCCACCTCGGTTTTGTTTTTGCGAGTAGTAAGCGACAAGTGAATGCGGCAACCGCGAGGGCCATTGGCGAAGGGATTCCGGAATATATCAAGAGGGTAGGCGTATTTGTGAATGCCCCTCTGAATGAATTGGTTCGGATCGGGCAGGAAGCGAATTTATCCGTTTATCAGTTGCATGGTGACGAAAGTCCGGAATTGTGCCGTATTTTGAAAGAAATGACAGGCAAGGAAGTTTGGAAAGCATGGCGCGTGCGAAACAATGCGGATGATCATATGATCGAACGGTATGGTAGTGCGGTAGATGCCATACTGCTGGACAGTTATCGCGCCGGACAACTAGGGGGAACGGGTCAGGTATTCCACTGGGGGTGTATCCCGGAATTTCGCCGGAGGTTGGGAACTGTGCCTCTTTTTGTCGCTGGAGGATTGACTGTCGCAAACGTTTCCGCTTTGATCAGTCATTATCGTCCCGATGGTGTTGACGTTTCTTCCGGAGTAGAACTCAATGGACAAAAATGTCCCCATTTAATCGAACGTTTTGTCAAGAAAGTGAGAGAAAGCGCATGAATGGAATGTATAGCAAATATCCGGACGAACGCGGACGCTTCGGAGCTTTTGGCGGCAAGTTCGTTCCCGAGACCTTGATGGCTGCCTTGAATCAATTGGAGAGTGATTACCGTAAATACCGTGTCGATCCGCAATTTCAAGCCGAATTACAATATCTATTAAAAGAATATAGCGGTCGTGAAACTCCTTTGTACTTTGCGGAACGATTAACCTCTTATCTTGGGGGCGCCAAAATTTATCTGAAACGGGAAGATTTAAATCATACGGGTGCCCATAAGATCAATAATACGTTAGGCCAGGGTTTGTTGGCAAAATACACGGGGAAAAAAAGGGTGATCGCCGAAACCGGTGCTGGCCAGCACGGTGTAGCAACAGCGACCGTATCCGCTTTATTGGGATTGGAATGCAAGGTCTTCATGGGGGAAGAAGATATAGCTCGTCAGGAGTTAAATGTGTTTCGCATGAGGATGTTAGGCGCGGAAGTGATTCCCGCGACATCAGGAACACGAACATTGAAAGATGCCACGAATGAAGCGATTCGCCATTGGGTTGAACATGTTGAGGATACGTTTTATATCATCGGTTCGGTCGTTGGTCCGCATCCATATCCTATGATCGTCCGTGATTTTCAACGGATCATTGGGGATGAAGTGCGCAAACAAATGATAGAAAAAGAGGGACGGCTTCCTGACACAATTATCGCTTGTGTAGGAGGGGGTTCCAACGCGATCGGTATTTTTTATCCTTTCTTAGAAGACGAGAGCGTTCGTTTGATCGGTGTCGAGGCATCCGGGGAAGGAGTCGATACGGACCGTCATGCGGCCACCATTACCAAAGGGCGGCCTGGTGTCATCCACGGTTCATTGACGATGTTATTGCAAGACGAATATGGACAAGTACTTCCCGCACATTCGATATCGGCAGGGCTTGACTATCCCGGTATCGGTCCGGAACATGCATTTCTTGCATCGAGCGGACGTGCAACGTACGTACCGATCAGTGATGAAGAGGCGCTGGAAGCGTTCGCTCTCTTAACAAAACTTGAAGGCATCATTCCTGCATTGGAGAGCGCACATGCGGTCGCACAAGCGATGAAAATGGCTCCGAGCTTGCCAAAAGACCATTTGATGGTCATCAATCTTTCGGGACGTGGTGATAAGGATGTGCAAAGCATTTTGAAATATCAAGGGGGGCGCGTTCAATGAGCCGAATTACGGAACGTTTCAAACAATTGGCGGAGAAAGGGGAACGCGCATTCATTCCCTTCGTAACAGCCGGAGACCCATCGCTTGAGGATACGAAACGAATTGTTCGTTTACTCGAAAGCGTAGGGGCGGATATCATTGAATTAGGCATTCCTTATTCAGACCCGCTTGCCGACGGACCGACTATACAAGCCTCCGCCTTGCGAAGCCTCATACAGGGAACGCGCTTGCCCAATGTGTTCGCGTTGGTTCGTCAAATGCGTGCGGAAGGGGTTTCCGTTCCGCTCGTTTTGTTTACTTACGTGAATCCGGTCATCCAATGGGGAACAGAACGATTTTTTCAAACGGCTGCTGAGATTGGGGCGGACGGGGTAATCATTCCTGATTTGCCCGCAGAAGAGGCGGAAGAAGCACGGAATGCAGCCAAGACGTATGGAGTGGATTTGATCCCTCTGGTAGCACCTACGAGCGTAGGCCGTATCGAGACGATCTGTAAACAAGCGAGCGGTTTTATTTACTGCGTGTCCTCATTAGGTGTTACAGGGGTACGCGCCGCATTCGCGGAAGGATTGCCTGCATTCGTGCAAGAAGTGCGAAAGAAGACTTCTTTGCCGATAGCGGTCGGGTTTGGCGTAGGTTCGCCCGAGCAGGCAGAAGAGATTGGAAAATATGCAGACGGCGTGATCGTCGGTTCTGCGCTCGTCAATCGCGTATCTCTCCTGGCAAAAGCTCGTGAAATCGGTGATCAGGAGAAAGCAGAGAAAGCATTTGCAGAGATCGTGCACTTCGCCCAATCATTGAAGGCCTCCTTGCGATGATAAAATAATAGAATGGTAGCGATACTTTAGATTACTCTAACAGAGTTTTGTAACGGAGGTAGTTTATGAAGATTGCAGTCGAAAAAGCGCCCGAACTCAATGGACAAACGGTCGTACCTGGAGACAAATCGATTTCTCACCGCGCAGTCATGTTAGGCGCTTTGGCCGATGGAATTACAGAAGTATCCGGGTTTCTGCCGGGTGCCGATTGTCGGTCGACCGTTCGCGCATTCCGGCAACTCGGTGTAAAAATCGATGAGATTAGCTCCACTCGCCTGCGCATACACGGGGTCGGGGTGGATGGCCTGAAGGAAGCGGAAGATGTACTTGACGTCGGAAATTCGGGAACAACGATTCGTTTGCTTCTTGGGATCCTGGCGGGACAACCCTTTCATACCACATTGACAGGGGATGCCTCAATCCGCCGCCGTCCCATGGGGCGTGTTACGATACCTTTACGGCAAATGGGAGCTGTTATCGACGGACGGGGAGAAGGGAAATATGCTCCCTTGTCGATACGTGGAGGAAATCTTTCCGCCATTCGATATGAGACACCGATGGCGAGCGCCCAGGTCAAATCATGTATATTACTGGCAGGTTTGTATGCGGAAGGCGTTACAGGTGTTAAGGAACCAACGTTGACGCGGGATTATACAGAGCGAATGTTGCGTTCATTTTCTGTAGATGTCTTTCAGGAGGATGGGTATATATGCGTGCGGGGGGGCTCCCGGTTAAGAGCCACCGACGTGCATGTACCCGGAGACATTTCTTCGGCGGCCTTCCCGCTGGTAGCGGCCTGTTTACTCGAAGGAAGCGAAATTCTCATTGAGAATGTGGGTATCAACTCTACGCGCACAGGTTTGATCGATGCGCTCATTAAGATGGGTGCGGAGATTCGACTTGAAAATACACGTATGCTTTCGGGAGAAGTCGTTGCGGATCTATGGGTCAAAGGAACGCAGTTGCGTGCGGCTGAGTTCGGAGGTGACTTGATTCCGCGCATGATCGACGAAATCCCTATTCTCGCAGTCGCGGCCACACAAGCGGAAGGAAGAACTGTGATTCGCGACGCGGCCGAACTTCGGGTGAAAGAGTCGGATCGTTTACATACGATCACCACTGAGTTACGGAAAATGGGCGCGCGAATCGAAGAGTTGGAGGATGGCCTCATCATCGACGGTCCTACACCACTGGTAGGAGCTACCTGTGAAAGTTATCATGACCATCGTATCGGTATGGCTCTCGCTGTAGCAGGTAGTGTAGCTGAGGGAACGACTGTCATCCGTGACTGTGAATCGGTCGACGTATCGTTTCCCGGTTTTTGCAACACGATGAATGCACTCGGATGCAAAATGAAAAGCTTGTCAGAATAAGTCTGGCAAGCTTTTATCAATTGACAAAAAATTTCGTTGAATTACTACCTATCGTTTGGTACAATGAAAACGGAAGGTTAGTTCTGGTTTCTCTCCACTCCTATCATTTTATTTTTCTGCCCACGACGTTGGGCAGTTTTTTTATTGTCAACATGAACACGAACCCCAAACTAGTAATCCATACTGCTAGCGGAGGCGCCATCATAGGATGAAAAGTTTCCTGTGTTGAAACAGATGTATAAAGCTGCCACAAGAAACGGTGTGGATTTTGGGTGGGGCGTATCGCTTTGCGGCGCAGAGGTGAGTGGAAGGTCGTTCCGCATCCATTGGCTGTATATGGGGTTATATGCTTTGCGCGTAATAGCGACCTCCACGGAGCATGAGCGCAAAGCATATAACCCAAAGACGACCTTCGTCGAACCCAAGCGCAAAGCGATACACCCACCCAAGCACTAATTTTCAAGGTCTCCCGGTTCTCAAAAGGTACTTCTTGTCTGCTTCCCTTTCTCATAGACTATAACGAGAGAGTTGAGGGAGGAACATGATGTGGAGCGAAAAACACTTTTTATCTATACGTTCTATACGCAATTATTTATCGTATTCATGATCTTGCTTAAACTGTGGCTCTTGCCCTATCTCGTATGGAAAATGTTTGGCACCTCCGCCGGTGCAGCCATTGTTCTGGATATTACGGCTCTGATCATGGGAGTTGGCTGCGCATTGGGGATGGGGGCGCTCGGTTATGCGCAGGCGAAATATTACCGACAAAAAACTCGAACCATGTGGTTTGCTTTTGTTCATATGATTCTTCTTCATGCGCCTTTAATTCTTTTTTTGTTCTATAAGTTTCTCTATGGAGCCGCGTGGAATAACGCGTTGCTTCTCTGGCTGTCAGGCTGGCTATCAGTCATCACGCATCCGATGATTCTCGTCGGATTTTACGGCTCGTGGGTCGATTGGGTGGGCTTACTCGTTCTGGGAAGTTTTTATCTGTTAGGCGTTTGGGTTTTCCTTGATGAGCATCCTATGCTCGACAAAAGGTTATTTCCATACAAGTAAGCTCGCGACTTGCATGTTAAATATGGGAATTTCACATACTATCTTCACAAATATGCAAATTTGTGGAGATGGTTTCGATGGAGAACTCCCGGTCTCTCATCGTGCAAAATGATCGGACGATCTTGGCGGAAGCGGGTCATCCAGGTTATGGATGGGTTCGGGATCGCCTACTTGTCTTCGCTGAGTTGATCAAAAGTCCCGACTTGTTTCATACGTACCGCCTTTCCCGTTTATCGCTTTGGAACGCTGCATCGATTGGCTGGTCAGCAGATCAGGTAATTGCTCTATTAGCCGGACATTCGCGTTACCCGATACCTGCAAGCGTTCAAACGTTTATCCGTGAAGAGATGAGCAAATACGGAAAGCTTGAGCTTGCCGCCGAAGGGGAGGATCTGATACTCACTGGGGATGAGGGACTTATTGACGTATTGGGTAACATCACTGCTTTACAACCATTCATCCGAAATCGGGAACGAAATCGTTTGTTCATCGAGCCTTCTCTGCGCGGCGAAGTCAAGCGGCTTCTTGCAAAACTTGGATACCCGGCGAAGGACTTGGTCGGTTTTGTCGATGGGGCACCTTTTGCGATTCGTCTGCGTAAAATCACGAAATCGGGCAAACGGTTCGAACTGCGCCCTTATCAGCGAGAAGCGGTACAGTCATTTCTTTCAGGCGGATTGGAAGGAAGGTCAGGCGTAGTGGTGTTACCGTGTGGCGCCGGCAAAACGCTCGTTGGTCTCGCCGCCATGAGTGAACTTTCTGCATATACGTTGATTTTGGCGCCCAACATTACGTCAGTGCGGCAATGGATCCATGAGATCATCGATAAAACGGATGTAGACACTCGTTCAGTTGGCGAATATTCGGCAGAAAGAAAACACATATGCCCGATTACCGTAACAACCTATCAAATGATCACCTATGAAAAGAATGGACGGTATCCTCATTTTGAAACACTCAATCGCCAACCTTGGGGATTCATGATTTATGACGAGGTACATCTCTTACCGGCTCCCGTCTTTCGTTTGACAGCCATGATGCAGGCGACGAAAAGGCTGGGATTGACTGCTACGCTTGTCAGGGAAGACGGAGCGGAAGAAGATGTGTTCTCATTAATTGGCCCCAAAAGATATGATGTTCCTTGGAAAGAAATGGAGAGACAGGGATTTGTGGCTTCGACCAGCTGTTATGAAATCGCTGTGGATATGGCACCTGACAAGCGGTTGGAATACATAAGTTCACCCGAGCGACAAAAATATCGCATCGCTGCAGAGAATCCGGTAAAGATTGAAGTGATTCGTGCCCTGCTGCGTAAACATGACGAAGACCGTGTACTTATAATTGGACAGTATATCGATCAATTGAAACAAGTCGCGAATGTATTGCATGTGCCTTTGCTCACTGGGAAAACGCCGGAGCGTGAGCGCGAAAAGCTTTTTTCCGCTTTTCGTAAAGGGAAGATTCGTACACTTGTGGTCTCGAAAGTGGCGAATGTCGCCATCGATCTTCCGGAAGCGAATGTGGCGATTCAAATATCCGGTGCATTCGGTTCACGTCAGGAAGAGGCGCAAAGGCTCGGCAGGATCCTTCGCCCCAAAACTGGAAGAAGGGAGTCCTATTTTTATTCAATCGTTACCAAAGATTCACGGGATCAAGAGAAGTCACTACACAGACAACTATTTCTTACGGAACAAGGGTATCAATATGTGCATCTCGACGCAGAAGATGTTTTGAAGGTGTGAGGTGAAAAAGAGATGCGTCTGGCTGATTGTTTAAATTCTTCCGATATCCAAACATTACGGGCCATTGCTGAACATTATCAACTTGATTGTTCGAAGAGTTCAAAAAACGCTTTGATACAATCGATTCTCGCGCATTTTCACAATCGTTCTTTCGCGGAACGTGTACTTGTTGCAGAGGAAGATCTGACATTTCGCGAGATGATTACGCAAATCATGATGGACAAGCGTTCATATTTTTCCCGCGAAGAAATCGTCGGTTTGATCAGGAGAATGATCGGTGAAGGAAAGGAACAAGAATCGGCTTGCATGCAACGTTTGTTGAGGGAGGGATGGCTGTTCCGCTTGGGATCGACGGCAAGACATATCTTCTATGTACCGGAAGATGTGCGCAAGAGAATGAGACATTGGCTGACCCAAAGGATGCAACAACAGGTGCAAAGACCGGTTTGTCCACCGATCGCATACCGGGATGAAAACATGGCGATCGTCCGTGATACCATGACATTTCTTTCATATGTTGCCAGACATGATTGCCGATTGACACAAGACGGAGTGCTTTTTAAAAGAAATCAGGTTGCGATACTCAGTCTGATGGAGATCATGGAGCAGCCGCTTGGTCAGGTAGGATGGCGATTTGGTTATGGAAGAAGATTCCGTGATTATCCTGACCGTTTCTCCTTGATTTATGATTATTGTTATGCAAGAAATCTAATCATCGAGCATGAAGATTCATGTAAGCTGACTTGTACTCCGCAAACACAAGAATGGATGGAAGATGATGATCGGGATAAAATCAGGGATCTATTCAAATATTGGCGTCTTACCTACAGGCGCCCGATCCCTACGTTGACGACAGTCTTGCAAAGGTTGTCACAAGCGGTTGGCAGCGATTGGGTGTTGGTTGAGTCGCTCAACGAACTGCTTCTGCCGCATGTGAACGATTATTATTATGATAATAAACAACAGGTGTTGGAAAAAAGAATTTACACGATGCTCGTACATCTCGGATTATTGTGCCAGGGTCAGTTAGCGGACGGCCGTGCAGTGATCAGACTTACCGACCTTGGTCGGGAAATTCTATTGGAAGAGACGATTGTGGAAGAGTCCCCTGCGCAAGTGCATATGCCGCTCATTATTCAGCCGAACTTTGAAATCCTTCTTCCTGGGGAAGAGATCGGCCGATTGGGATGGGATCTCAGTCAATTTTCGGATGTGAGCAAAACAGGGGTCATGCGTATCCATCGCATCACGAAACAAAGTGTCTATCGTGCCTTTCAGGAAGGGTGGACAGCGAAAACCATCCTCGAATTTCTGGGAAAACATGCAGGGGATCAAGTTCCGTTGAACGTTGTGAAACAAATTCAAGTATGGGAGAAGGAATATGGCAAGATCGTGTTGTATCGTTCTGCGATTCTTGAGTGCAGGGATCAACAGGTAGCTGTTGAAATGCAGACGATTCCGCAGATAAAGGAACATGTTCGCGGCGTATTAGAAGGTCGTTATATCCTTGTTCCAGAAGAACAGTTAGCATGTATCGCGAAACATTTGCAACAATTGGGATACATGCCAGATTTGCAATTATAGGCTATCTATCTTGAAAACTAGTGCTTGGGTAGATGTATCGCTTTGCGCTTGGGTTCGATGAAGGTCATTGAGGCATATGCATTGCGCTCATGCTCCGTGAAGGTCGTCTCGCATAGAATCATAAACAATTGTTACGAGACGACCTTCAAAGTCGCTATTACGCGCAATGCATATGCACTCTTTACGATTCGAAAGAAGCGGAACGACCTTCAACTCACCTCTGCGCCGCAAAGCGATACAACCCACCCAAAAGCCACTCCGTTTCTTGAGATAGCCTTATACTTCTTCCCGCACAAGAAGCTTTTATCCTCTGATGACGCCGCTTGCGGCATGGAGGGCTATCTTGAAAAATGTGTAGTTTGGCGGTCGTATGCTTTGCGTTCGTGCTCCGTGAAGGTCGTCTCGCATGGAATCATAATCAAATGTTGCGAGACGACCTTCAAAGTCGCTATTACGCGCAATGCATTACCCTTTTACGTCCTAAGAATGTTATTATGGGGGGATGCCGTCGGTGGTATCCCCATTTGCTCATGATCCAGTTCCTCTCTCTTCTCAGCTTGTTTATCCTCCTTATATTGAGAGCACCACAACTTGAGATATTAAAAATATTCATCCGTTTCCAAATATTTTTCAGCAAAAAAAACAGGAAATCATCAACGCTCCGCCGAATATATTATACAAAGAATATTCACAACATTGCTTATAGGTTATAGCCAAGAAAATTTGCTAAATTTTCTTTATAATTGCGGAAAGTGTAAAGGAGGGAACGGCGGTGGGAGAAGTCATCAAAATTGCTGAAAAGAAACAATTTATCAAATGGTTCCTTGAAAAATACGAGCTCCAAAACCGGGAAGCAGAATGGTTGCTCCAATATTTGTGTTCCAATGATCAGATCCTTGAACACGTGCATTTTATCGACAACTTCCGCAATTTACCGAAGACGATTCTCATGTCCACAAAGTGTGTTCAAATGACGCCGTTCAAATTTTACAAAAATAAAAGGGTAACGTCCGATGTAGAGAAAGCTTTTCTCGATATTCATAATAATCCGACGGAAGATGTTTATATAGGCTTATTCTTTAAAGATAGAAGCATATCACCGGAGTATGCGGCGGTTTTGGAAACGAACCCGATGGATGATTCCAAGGAATCGGCAGATGCTCTGATTTCGCTTCAAGCGGAATTGTTTCTGGATTATGTGGTACGTCAGTGGAAACTGTCGAAGAAGTATGAGCAGATTGACGAAGCTCTGGATAAAAGGGATAAAAGACGCTTCCTAGAACTCACAAACGAATTAAGAGAAGAGTTGGAGTTAAGCTAATTGCTTAGCTCCTTTTTGTTAACAAGAACAAACGTATCTATTAAGAATTATATCCGCGATCAAGGAGGTGCGAGCCCTATGAAACTGGTACATACACATCGAGATCAGTTGAACGAACGATTGCCTTATGTTGACACGGTTATCTTGCCGGTCTGTGCGCTCGCTGTACAAGCGGACGATGCCCCAATGGGAGTGGATTTGCTAACCGTCAGACGGCTGGGGGAAATCATCGAAGAAAGTCTAACCGGACGTGTCTGTTTGCTACCGGAATTGGCGTACGGGCTTTTTGATATCGCCGATCATACAGAAACCATCGAATCGCCCGTCTCGGTACTCGCTGATTTTATTTATCATCTCTTACGAGGGTTTCAACAGAGGGGGATGAAATACGCGGTTCTTTTGAATGGACATGAAGGAAATTTTACATCCTTGCAACTCGCCGGTGAGCGTTTAAGGACTGAAGGATGGAAGGTTCTTTTGTCCAATTGGCGTATCGAGCATGAGTCCGAGGGTTTTTCTGAATTCCAACAGTGGATTTCGGGAGCGTCTTCAAAAAATGCAGCAGAAAAAGGGGAAGCATACTTGCGCGAACTGGGCACAAGATTGATTGAAGATGTGATAAGCTTGTGGAAATAATCGCATCTTATGAATCATATTTATGAAATAGCCATGAATCATCAGGATAGACACCCATGCCGCGAGTGCGTGGCCAACAGAGGTTGAAATTTTCTTAAGATGGGTGTACCCGCTCAGGCACTCATTATCCAGATGACGAAATTCGTTTCGGCAAGGGGGTTACAGATATGAGCGACGAGAAAAAGAATGCGGAAAAGGAAAGTCTCTCGCGACGCCAATTTCTTACGTATGCGTTAGGCGGAACGGGCGCTTTCATGGCTGCGGCGATAGTTTCTCCGATGATTCCGTTTGCGATCGATCCGCTGACGAGAGCAGGAGGAACCGATTACGTCGAAGTGGGAAAAGAATCAGATTTTGACGATAAGCTTCCGAAGAAAGTAGAGTTCAAAGTGAAAAAGAAAGACGGTTGGGTGGAGTCGGATGTTCAGTTAACAGCATGGATCATTAAAGATCAACAAGGAAAGATCCTTGCGATGTCGAACATTTGCACTCATTTGGGATGTGGGATCAACGGTACGGTGGACGCTAACGGCAAGTCGGAATCTCCGAAAGACGGGAAGTGGTTTTTCCTCTGCCCTTGTCACGGTTCCAAGTTCGACAAATTCGGTGTGAATTCACCGGAGTCACCCGCACGCAGGCCGTTGGACGTGTACGATGTGAAGGTAGAAAACGGAATCGTCAAGCTCGGTACTTCGATACAACAAAGGAAGGTGTGACACATGCTGAAAAAGACGTATGATTGGATTGATGAACGTCTCAACATCACTCCGATATGGCGTGACGTCGCGGATCATGACGTCCCAGCGCATGTGAATCCCGCCAACAAAATGTCAGCGTTTGTCTACTGCTTTGGCGGTTTGACTTTCCTCATCATCTCCACACAGATTCTCTCCGGCATGTTTTTGGCCATGTATTATGTACCTGACATCGTGAATGCTTATAACTCTGTCAAATATATTTCGGATGAAGTGTTACTAGGAAATATCGTGCGCGGAATGCATTTCTGGGGAGCTTCTTTGGTCATCATCATGATGTTCCTGCACATGTTGCGCGTGTTTTTCACCGGGGCTTACAAAGCGCCAAGGGAGCTCAACTGGGTGGTTGGTGTCCTCATCTTCTTCGTAGTTCTGGGCTTCGGTTTTACCGGCTATCTCTTGCCATGGGATCAGAAAGCATATTGGGCGACATCAGTGGGGACTCAGATCGCTTCAACGGTTCCTTTTATCGGCAAATATATTCAGATCTTACTGGTGGGAGGACAGGATGTCGGTGCTGTTACGTTGACCCGTTTCTTTGCCATCCATGTTTTCTTCTTGCCGGCAGCTCTTCTCGTCTTGTTGGCCTTACATTTTATCATGATTCGCAAACAGGGAATCGCAGGTCCGCTATAAATCGATTCCAGGCGAAGTGAAAGGAGGTAACGAGGGGATGGCTAGTGAATACGGCAAAGAACGGATCCCTGGTACGCCGCGCCATCGTATCGACAAAGAAACCCGTCATGGTACTGAACCGTTCTTTCCTAATTTCTTGTTGAAAGAATGGATCGTAGGCTCCGTATTCCTCGTCGCATTCATATTATGGGTGATCTTCAATCCGACCGAACTGACCGAGCGGGCGAATCCGGCAGACACGTCGTTCATTCCGGTACCCGATTGGTACTTTCTCTTTTTATACCAGTTACTTAAATATTTTCCTGGCGAGTATGTGACGATCGGAACGCTCGTGATACCCGGTCTTGCTTCCTTGGCACTGTTGTTGGTTCCGTGGCTCGACCGTCGCAAGACGAGACATCCGTTCAAGCGTCCCATCGCTACGGGTGCGATGATGTTGGCTTTGGTGGTCATGTCGTGGCTTACATATGAAGCACATATGCAACACGAAGCCGCACTTGGAAAATTGCCAAAACAGGATTCGCTCCCGACAATCAAAGATACGGCTATCATCGATCCGAAAGATGAAGGTGCACAGATTTTCATGAACACTTGTGCTGCCTGTCACGGTCAAGATTTGAAGGGGAAGGTGGGGCCGCAACTGCTCGGTATAGGCAATAAGTATGACAAAGAAAAGCTGCTTGAAACCATCCAGAAAGGGTTCCCGCCCAACATGCCATCTTCCGGAGGGTTACAAGATCCGAAACAAGTGGAGAAAGTGGCCGAATGGTTAGCGAAACAAAAACAAAAATAAAGATGGGAACAAGTTAGGAGTGTGCCTCCTAACTTGTTGCTTTTAAAGGAGCAAATCCTTCACCCAATACATCATGGACATCATAGATGACTAAGAAAGCCGCGGGATCAATATCCCGTACGATCTGACGTATGCGTCCGATCTCTTCACGCGAAACCACACAGTACAAGATTTCCTTATTTTTCCCCGTGTACCCTCCGCGTCCTTCCATAAGGGTTGTCCCTCTTTCAAGGGTTTGGCTGATCGCGTCCGCAATCTCTTGTGAACGGTCAGAAATGATAAGACAGGCTCTGCTTGACGCATGTCCCTCAAGTACCATATCGATGACGCGGGAGGCTACGAAAAGCGCGATCAGGGAGTACATCGCGGTCTGTTTGCCGATGATCAAAGCGACCACGCCGATCACAATCACATCGATAGCGAAGAGCGTACGCCCCATGGAATAGCCGAAATAATGATTTACAATCCTGCCGATGATATCGGCGCCTCCCGTCGTCGCGCCGGAACGGAAGATGATGCCGAGTCCGATACCATTGATCACGCCGCCGTACAGAGCCGCCAGCAGCTTGTCGCTCATCGGCGCTTGCCATCCTTTGGTTACCTCAGAAAATATGGATACAAAGACAACTCCGAGAATCGTTTTGAAGATAAATCGTTTCCCAAAAAGTTTCCAACCGATCAAAAACAAAGGGATGTTTAAAATAAAGAATGAGACACCTAATGGAATTTTATAATAATAAAGACCTAAAATGGATATTCCTACAAATCCGCCTTCAGCTAACCCGTTTGCAACGATAAAATAATTGATACCGATCGAATAAATGAAGGAACCTGCAGCAATTCCCAAGATCTTGATCACAGAACGCATGTGACACCACCTTATAGAGGTTGTTTCAGTCAGTTTGATTCAAATTGTTCTTACTTTTATTTTTTCTTATACCATTTCAAATAAAGGTAGAGAAAGATGCACGAGGCGAGTATTATGGTGATTCCTAATGAAAATTGATGGAGGGTGCGGATGATCTTTGTCCAATGATCCCCGAGAAGCCATCCAAACGTTATAAAAGTGATTGCCCAGATGAAACCGCCGATATATGAAAATTGAGCAAATATGATAAACGGCATTTTACTGATTCCTGCCGTAAATGCGGTTACATGGCGTATACCGGGAATGAAATAACCGATTGTCAAAACGAATTTTCCGTAGCGGAGATACCAATGTTGCACTTTTTGAATCTGTTCAGACAGTCCCATTTTCTTGCCGTACTTTTCTACCAGTGACCAACCGAATTTACTTCCGAGTATGTATGAGATCGACATGCCGGCGACAGACCCGCTAAAGGCGACGAGCAATGTCGTGCTGAAAGACAGGATTCCCCGAGAAACGAGAAAGCCGCAATACGTCATAAGGATCTCATCGGGTATTGGAAGACCTACGATCCCCAGTACCAAACTAAAAAATAACCCGAGATAACCATAGGATGAGACGATTTGCAGGACAAGCTCTTTGATTTCGGACCCCTCCACTCCCCATGCGTGAAAAATACGCACTGGCTTTCCAGTGCGCGATGCATATGATCTTAGATTAACATATCTTCCTAAGGCAAACAACGCCCATCAGTCCCCGGTCGGCCGTTGCGGGTATTTGCGCGGCCATAAAAGAAGAAGCAGTAATAAGAAGCTTACATACCCGAAGATGGGATAAAGGTAATTCACGATATTCGAAAATCCTACTTGTGCGACGAAAAATGCGGATGTCAGGATGAGAATCGTCACCAATGCCCCATGAACCGGTCTGCGGGGAGATGCCAGTTGTGTACCCAGACCGAAGACGTTCGCAATCAACGTGGAATAGATTTCAGCCCATAATACGAACAAAAACAACAGCTGAAACGTTCGACCGTATAAGGAAGTGACATAAGCCATGGGGATTTCGAATGAAAGGATTTCAGGAAGCCTCGTGCTCATCGTATACTGTGCGCCGACTAACATCATGCCTAATCCCAATGCCCCGAGAACGGCTCCCCATTTTAGAACCTTGGGATTGGGAACTTCCTCTCCGAGCGGAACGAGTACGGAAACGGCAAGTCCCATGTTAAAAGCGGCGTACGAGATGGCAGATGACAACCACTGCAGAGTCGTTGTAGTTTCACTGCCCGTAAATTCGTGCGGGGATCCGCCATGGATAAAAGCATGAATAAATAGAAAGCTGATCACAAGCAGCATCGTTGGTACGATGAACGAATTCGCAGCAAGGATGCCTTTCATTCCACGCAAGATGGTGAAAAAGGTGAGTGCCATGGTTAGTAACACACCGATATGAAAAGGGATCCGTGAATTTTCTTCGAATAATGCGCCAACACCCGCAAGCATAGCCACAGTGACCCCGAATAACATCACCATCATGAGTGTATCGATCAAACCGGCCAGTTTTTGTCCGAACAGGTAGGCGGTTAATTGACGGTAGGAGGTAGCCCGCAGTTGATACCCGAGCATCAACATACGGAGACCGACCCAAGCGAATAAAAATGTTGAGACGGCTATGCCAAAATAACCTTTATGGCCAAAACGTGTAAAAAACTGCAAAATCTCTTGTCCGGAGGCGAATCCGGCGCCAACGACCGTACCTATATACGTGAAGGCGATCTGTGCGGCCAAACGCATTTCCCTTTTCTTCATAGGCATTGTCCCTCCTATAACAAGCTATGTTTCGAGTGGGAAAAGCATTCTTTTATTGAAAGGTGATTTATATACTTGTACGGGAGGGATGTACAAAATGACACTCTGGCATTCAATTGTGTTAGGTTTCGTTCAGGGATTCACCGAATTTCTACCCGTCAGTTCTTCGGGGCATCTCGTTTTGTTTCAGAAGTTATTCGGTATGAAAGAAGATACATCGTTAACACTCAATGTCTTTTTACATTTCGGGACTTTGTTGGCGGTTGTGATGGTTTTTTGGAAAGATCTCTTTTCTGTATTATCACAGCCATTCGGAAGGTTGTCCCGTTTATTGATCGCCGGCACGATACCTACCGCTATCATCGGGATAACATTGGAAGATTATTTTGAACGATTGTTTGCGTCAGGTGTTACGATCGGTATCGAGTTCATGATTACCGGTTTCGTTCTCTGGTTGGCGGAGGCTGACGCGATTGGTCGGAAAAGGTTACAGGAGACCGGGTATATCGACGCGGCAGTCATCGGTACGTTGCAAGGAGCGGCAATTTTGCCCGCGATCTCGAGATCCGGACTCACGATCGTCGGTGCATTGTTTCGTGGGCTTGATCGTGAATTTGCT